>JAGWFW010000019.1:0-9605 GCA_028867735.1 Nitrososphaerota archaeon | reverse complement strand
AGCGTGGATATGAGGGACAATCCAACCTCTTTTGGAATGCGTGCACTGGGGTCTGAAATTGTTTCAAAAGCCTTTGAAAAAAGAAGATCACCAGATAGAATTCCAACCGGGATGCCAAATTTTGTGTGTACCGTTGGTACACCGTGTCTTACTTCGTCGTTATCCATTATGTCATCGTGTACTAGTGTGAAATTATGGATCATCTCAACTGCGGCAGCAGCTGGAATTGCCTGTTTCACAGATCCGCGCAAAAGTTCGCAGCTCTTCAGCACTAGATACGGTCTTAAACGCTTTCCACCGTGTTCTATCATGTATCTGGCAGCTTGGTATAGATCTGATGGTTCGCCTTTTAATCTTGACAAAAGAAATGAATCAATTTTCTTTGCGTTCTTTACGACCTTATCTAATTGCGTTCCTTTTTCAACTCCAATTGATGATCTGGAAAATGATGCTTCAACGACGTTTCCAGACAACTTTTGATCACGTCAGTGTCCCACATTTTGAGAATTCTCTTGTTGTCCTCTGACATGGTATACTTTTCAGAAAGATAGTACAATGCCACCAGCATCCAGGGACAGAAATTTTGCGGAGATTTATCAATTTCAGATAAAAGTTCATTAAATGTAATCCACCTTATTGCAGAGATTTCCTCTTCTACAAGTTTTATCTTATCCAAATTATCTATTATGCCCATAAGAGTGCCGCAGACTTCATTTTCCGAACCAATGTCTTTGTAGGGAACATGATATTCAAACTTGAACAAGTAATCCAGCCTGCATGTTATTCCAAGCTCCTCAGGCAGTCTTCTCTCTGCTGAGGATACGTACGTTTCTGATTGTCTGGGATGACTTGCAACAGTTCCGTCCCAGTCTCCCGGCCAGAGCATCTTGCTCATGCTTCTCTGTGTAAGCAGCAATTTCCCATCCTTGTTGAATAACAAAATTGTGAATGCTCTGTGTAACTTTCCTCTAGGCAAATGGCATTTTACTTTTTCCTCAGATCCTATGGGATTATCATTGCCATCTACTAGAATCAAATATTCCATCTTATTTTCCCCTAAATAACGTGCCTTCAAATTCTTTACCATTTACTGCATTTATCATTCTTTGCGGTGCCTTTCCATTGACAAAAAAGACATCTGTTCCGTTTTTGGACATGTCTGCGGCCTCTCTTATCTTACGATTCATGCCTCCAGTTACATCCATCTTGACATTTGTAACTGTGGGTTTTTCTGTAGTTATTTCATAAATTAATTTTCTATTTTTAATATCAGAGTATACCCCGTCTACATTTGTTACAAAAACTGCAAGACGCGGTTTTAGAATCCTAGTCAGCATTCCCATTATCTTGTCTCCTGATAGTATGTAGAATTTGTTTTTGCCATGCCACATGACATCGCCATACGAGATGGGGATCAATCCAGTATTTGCTATTTTTGAAATCTCTTTTACTTTCTTCATTATCGGTTTATTTCCAAAAATAAAATCAGATGGAGGAAGGCAATATGGATTAAGATTTGATTGAAGGAACACTTGTAGAATCAATCTGTTCAACTCCACCATGGAGTTTTTAACGACTGAAACTCCTCTAATGCTATACCTGTCAGGTTTTGTATGCATATCGTACTTGACGGACCAATAATGTCCAAAAGAGCCGCCTCCGTGAATCACCATGTATGGTTCCTTTACTTTTTTCAAATATGAGGCAATTTGTTTAATCGCAGAGATATTGGCTGTTAACGGCTTTTGCTTGTTTGTGATTATTGATCCTCCAAGTTTGATCAGAATCATGATTTTTATCAATGATATAGTCGGTTTTAAAAAGCCTCTCTCCATACTATCACTTAAAGTCTAGAGATTCCTATTGCGAATAACTTAGTCCCTCAAAATCTATCTTTGCAATAAAGCAGTCACTAATTTTTCTTAGGTTCTCAAGCGTGGTTGCCGCATTGGATTCATCTACCAAAGAAATTATGCAACCCCCGCCTCCTGCTCCCGTTATTTTTGCGCCGTAAGATGTCTTGGATGCCTCTCTTATGAGAAGGTCAAGCTTATCTGTTGACACATTTATCTTCTCTAACATCTCTTGATTTTTTGACATTAGAAAACCGAGATTTGTCAGGTTGTCCTCTTTTATTGCTGATAGGGAATTCTTTATTATCGCGTTTTCTTGTTCGCACATTTCTGCAAAAATCTCTTCATTTTTCTTTTTGAATTCTTTAACCTTCAAAACAACTTCTCTAGTACTGTGAATCTGATTTGAGTTTGCTATTATCAAATTTAGGTTGTTCTTAGAATCGATCTTCTCAATACCATCCTTGCTGTATGTTATCAGCCCCCCAAATGCAGACACAGACGAATCTGCACCGGAAACATCCTCAAATATGATGCGTTCTGACTCTATGGCTCTTTTCAGAATATCTTCTTTGGATTTTTTACCAAACAGTCCTGCAACAGACGCGGTCGTAGCAACACATGCAGCAGAAGATGAACCCAAGCCTATTCCGGCCGGTATGTCTGATTCTAGAATTATCTCCACCCCTCTATCTTCGTTAAATTCTCTGAGTGTTTCTTTTGCTATGTGTAAAAATGGCTTCATAAATCTAGGCGATATTGAATCTGGGTTAGAAGACATGTCTAGGTTCAACTCTGCATTTCCAAGTCTAGACTTGATGCGTATCTTTCTCTCATCTAAAAATTGAGACGTAGCGGTAATTCTCTTATCTATGGTACAAAGTATGGCTTTGACTCCATATACGACAAAATGTTCGCCAAAAAGGATGACCTTACCCGGTGCCGATGCTACTGATTTCATGAAAAAACTATCGATGCATATCCTACCACTGAGCTTTTCTCGCCAGTTACATCTCCGCTGGTGGCATACTTTACTAGCGTGCCTTTTGTGGCACCAATCTCTCCACAAGCTATCATGGTAGAAGCTATCGCTCCATATCCGCAAGCACTTACGCGGTTTTTTTGTAAAACTCTATAGAATTTGTCCACATCCATCTCCAATATTGGCTCAATCAAGGATTTGTCCTGTCTGTGTGCGTATTCGTTGTCTTCGTAATGTGTAAAATCCGATGAACCTATTATCACAATTTTTTTATTTTTTGCTATTTTTGATATGGCACTACCTATCTCTTTTGCAGAATCGCAGCTCTGGTCTATCAAAATTATGGGCAGTATCTTAAATCTATGAGAATAAATCTCCTGTAGCATTGGAATCTGTACTTCAATACTATGGTCTCTGGTATGCGAAAAAAAGTCAAGCTCCACAACACCTGATATCTTGTTTATCTCAAGCGCTGCATCGGTATCTACTTCAACATCTCCTAGTGGTGTTCTCCACATCCCTTCTTTCATTGCAGCTATGTTGCGGCCTATTCCCCAGTGATTTGGCCCTATGATTATTACTAGATCTGGCCTCAGCGAGGATATGGCATAATAAGAATTTGCAGCGATTGGACCCGAATACATGTATCCTGCATGAGGGCAAATGACACCAATTACGTTCCCATCGTTTGTTGCGGGAAACATTTTCCTAGGGCCAAAATTGTGTAAGAAGCATTCTCTGATAGTTGATCTTGTTTCTTCCTGTGTTTTTGGATAGAACATTCCAGCTACAGCTGGTGTTCTTATCTGCATTGTGTTATTGCCTCTTATTTCTCATTCTCATGGGCGGGGCTCTTTCAGCCTCTTCTTCCAGCTCTTCTTCCGTTATCTTTGTCTCAAAGTCGTCTATCTCGTATTTCATAGGCTCTTCAGCTTTGAGGCTTCCCTTTTGTAGCAGTATTTCTCTAGCTAGCAACCAATAGATTGCAGCAAGGGATTTTCTGCCTCTGTTGTTTGCTGGTATGACCAGATCAACTTTGGATGTGACATTGTCCGTGTTGGCTATTGCAATGACCGGTATTCCTGCATTTGTAGCTTCTAAAACTGCTTGTTCGTCAACTTGCGGATCTGATACTAGAACTAATTCTGGTTCTATGTAGTAGGGCAAAAGTGGATTTGTTAGTGTGCCAGGCATAAATCGCCCCAGCATGGGTGTAGCGCCTGTTAGTTCGCAGAATTTTTCAATTGGAGTGCTGGCATATTCTCTGCCTGAACATATGAATACTTTTGAGATGGTAGATCTGTTGATGAATTTTGACGCTGTCTGAATGCGAGACAATGTCTTTTTACTGTCGATAATGTAGAGGCCCTCATTTGTGGCCTTGGTAATAAATGGTATCATGAATTTTGTCTTTACTTGAGTTCCGACTCTTATGCCCGTGGACAGGACATACTTTTCCATGTGTTCAAATTCTTCCTGTTTACTCATGACGTGTTCTTAAATCTCGACCATTCCACGTATTAAATCATACTCTGCGATACGCAGTAATTCGTTTAGTTTAGCTACTCTTTCTCCCCCTACAACTCCAACCTTTAACATCTTGGATTTTGTAGCTATTCCAATATGTGATATGTGCGAATCAGAAGACTCGCCGGATCTGTGCGAGGTGATTATTTTTATGCCATTTTTTGAAGCTTCTTTTGCAAATCCAAGAGCATCATAAAGACTTCCTGCTTGGTTTACCTTCAAAATAGCTGCATTACATGCCTTTCTTGCAGCAGCCTTTTTTAAAATTTCAGCATTAGTCACCAAAAGATCGTCTCCTGTTATTAACACATTTGGAAATCTCTTGGCCAGAACTGCCATGTCATCAAAGGCTTCCTCGTGAACCGTATCCTCCGCATACACCAGCTTGTATTTCTTTATCATGTCTGAAGCAAATTCTATTTGTTCTTCTGGGGTATTTTCAAAACCTGCTCTGTTGTAGACGTATTTCTTCTTCTTTTCATCCCATTGTGTAGTTGAGGCAAAATCTATTCCAAGCGACACTTCTTTTCCCAATGTAAATCCCAATTGTTCACATGCTTTGGCAGAAACCTCTAATGCTTTATCATTGTCAAGTTTTGGAGCCCAACCGCCTTCGTCCCCTCTCCCATTTGTAAATCCCGGGTCTTGTTTTGCAAGTATCTTTCCAAGTTCCTTGTGTACTGCAAAATTTACTTCGATTGCATCTCTTATGGTTTTTGAGCCAGTGGCACAAACTAGAATCTCTTGAATATCTGGAGTACCAGGCCCCGCATGAGCTCCGCCTCCTAAAATATTGCCAAGTGGAAATGGAAATCTCAGATCAGAGTCTCCAGTCAGCATCTTAAACATTGGAGTTTTTTCAGACTTTGCAGCACAATCAACTGATGCTATTGTGAGAGAAAACGCGACCGAACCACCAATTTTTGAATAATCCGGAGTTGAATCTATGTCTCTTAATGTTTCGTGGATGGATTTGAGATCGGAGGGGTCTAACCCAACAAATTTTTTCTCATTTGTCTTGAGCATTTGAAGGCTCTTCTCAGGATTGTTGTCTGGAAAACTTTGTGCTTCATACTTTCCTACACTTGCGCCAGACGGTGCACAAACTCTTCCCATGTACTCATTGTCTGCTATGACATCTACTTCGATTGTTTTGCTTCCTCTGCTGTTGTATAACAGCCTTCCCTCAATTGAGGTAATCCGTGCCATCCTATTCTAGCTCGGATTGAACTTCTTGCTCCCTTCTCCTAATTGCTTCATAAAACGGAATAACTTGATGAATTGTTTCCACTGATGTTAACATCATAGCTCTACAGCAATATCGTTTCAGTCCGAAAGAATTTAGAACTTTGGCTGGATCTTCTCCACCTTTAACGCGATTCTGATATTCCTTAAATTTGTCTGCAATTAAATTTCCGCAAGTAAAACATCTAACAGGTATTAACACGTTTCAAAAAGTAATCAAGGCTTATAAAAACCATACATGGGTATTGCATCTGCGGGAGTCGCCCAGCCTGGTCAAAGGCGCTAGCTTGAGGGGCTAGTATCTTAGGATTTCGAGGGTTCAAATCCCTTCTCCCGCATCTGAATATTCTATAAAATTATCTTGAGAAATTCCATTCATCTGAATTGCGAGTAACGTATTCTTACCGTGCGCAATAAATCACAATTTGGTAAAGCCCTTATTTGACATAAATTTGTGAAAAGATGTGGAAATCACAGTCAAACAAATGATGCAAATCGAGGAGAATGGCCATCAAATGGGATTTTTTAGAAAATTGATGATGGAAAATGCGGGCGCGGCAACTGCCCGATATTTACTTGAAAAATATGAAAATCTGCAAGAAAAGAAAGTAACCGTATTTGCGGGATTGGGGAATAATGGAGGAGATGCATTTGTCGTTGCAAGACACCTTGCAGGCTTTGGATGCAAACCAACCGTAGTCTTACTTGGAAATCCAGACAAAATAAAAACCGAGGAGGCTGCATCCAATTGGAATCTTTTAGAGAAGATGGCCTCTGTGGACCTTATCATAACCTCTGATTCCAACCTAGACCTTGATGCAGACATTATAGTTGATGGTATTTTGGGAACTGGAATTTCAGGAAAGATAAGAGAGCCCTATTCTGCGGCAATTGATTTGATAAATAAAAGCAAATCTTTCAAACTTGCAGTGGATGTGCCCTCAGGACTAGATCCTGATTCTGGCGCTGTTACTGATAAATGCGTAAAAGCAGACGCAACCATAACATATCATAAAATGAAGATTGGAATGCCAAAAAGGATGGACATGTGCGGAAAAATATTTGTTGAAAAAATAGGCATTCCTCCAGAAGCTGAGGTGGGTGTATTATGAAAGTATACCAACTCGAGGTAGGAAACATGCAAAATTTTACCTATGTACTTGAGGATGAACAAACAAGTGAAGCCATCGTTTTAGATCCCTCATGGGATCTAGATCTTGTATTGGATATAATTGAAAAACATGGCCTGAAAGTGAAATACATAGTAAACACTCATCATCACTTTGATCATACTGTGGGTAATGAGGCTATGGCAAAGAAGACTGCTGCCAAGATCTTACAGCACAAATCCTCAACCCTGCAAAATGACGCTACTGTATCTGAGGGAGACAAAATAAAGTTTGGGAATTCAGAACTTGTTGTAGTTCATACTCCCGGACATTCAAAAGACAGCATGTGCTTAATTGGGGATGGGAAGATTTTCTCCGGTGATACATTGTTTGTGGGAAACTGTGGCAGGGTAGATCTTCCCGGAGGCAGTGCCAAAGAGCTTTATCATAGCTTGTTTGACATTGTATCAAAGATGGACGACAACCTCATTCTTTATCCGGGACATAATTATGGCAGCTCGTTAACCTCTACTATGGGACGAGAAAAGAAAACTAATTTTGTACTTCAACCCCGTACAGAGAAAGAATTTCTAGAATTCATGAGCAGTGATTAGGTTTTGCAAGACATAGAAATCTTGGGAAACAGAAAAGCAGGACTGGATTTTATAGATAAAACAAAACAAAAAAGATTTGCCTTTTCCCTGGTAATGTCGTATACTGCAACTTCGGAAATTCCAGGCATTACGGTTGCAGGAGAACATCCCGATCTGATAAAATATACGGGACCTGCAGATGCCGAATTCATTCACTATGGTCATTGCAAAAGTATATCTGTAATACCAATGACTCCAGATGGAAAACCTACTCCGGCACTCTTGACAAAAACGGCTCTGGAGGCGGCAAGCATACCTAGCATAGCAATTAACGCGGGAAGTAAGATCAAACCGAAACTTCCGTTTATAGATATGAGCCTAGAATATGGAAAAAATATCTCAAATGAACCAGCACTAAGTCAGGAAGACATACGAAAAGCGGTAGAATACGGAAGGATAATTGGTAGGTTTCTTGGAGCTTCCACCGACTGTCTTGTAATTGGAGAAAGTATTCCGGGGGGGACGACAACAGCACTTGGTGTGCTCGAAGGTTTTGGTCTGAAGGCATTGGTAAGCAGCAGCATGCCCGACAATCCTGTTCATCTCAAGTCTGAAATTGTAAAAAAGGCATTGAAGCGGGTACAATCAAATGATCCCTTTGACATTGTTGCACAGCTTGGTGATCCCATGATACCAACAGTGGCGGGAATACTCAGCACTTGCTCTGAAATCACCCCTGTGTTATTGGCAGGGGGAACACAAATGGCAGCTGTCTTGTGTTTTGCAAAAAACATAGGTTTTGATGGCAAAAACACGACTGTAGGTACCACCTCTTATGTTGCAGATGACAAATCTGCAAATCTGGAAGACACGATTGCACAAATATTTGATCTTCCTATACTTGTTGCTAAACTCAGGCTTGGTCAATCCAAGATTTCGGGTCTTCGTTCCTATGCCGAAGGATTTGTTAAAGAAGGAGCTGGTGCAGGCGGGGCCTCTATTGCATGTATGTTAAAAACTGGCATGGATGCAGAAAAATTGCTCTCTCTTACGGAAAAAGAATATCTGCGAATCACTTGACTGTTACCGATTTTGCCAAATTTCTCGGATAATCAGGGTCTGTATCTTTTTCAACAGCTGCATAATACGCTAAAAGCTGGATGGGTACAATTTCCACTAATGGGTACATTGATTCATCTACTTTTGGTATCTCTATCCAATAATCGTAGACGTCACTTGGCTTGTCTGAGATTCCTATGACTTTGGCGCCCCTTGCCTTTATTTCACGTGCACTAGTCAGAGTATCTGAATAAGTCGAGTCGTCTGGATTGATCATAATCACGTATGTATTGGTGTCCATCAAGGCAAGTGGGCCATGTTTTAATTCGCCTCCTGGCAGGCCCTCTGCATGTATGTACGTGAGTTCTTTTAGCTTCAATGAAGATTCTAATGCAATGGGATAGTGAATTCCTCTGCCTAGTACGTATATGTCGGACACATCTTTGAGCTTTTTTGCTATCTCCTGAATCTTTGACTCGAAGTCCTCTGAAAGATTTCTCTTTATTGCCTCTGAAACCTTGGCAAGATCTAGGCCTAAACCACCCTCGCATATCTTATCTACAATTTTGTACAGTATTGCAAGTTGCGCAGTAAAGCTCTTCGTTGCAGCTACTCCTATTTCAGGACCACATCCTAATCCTATGGATATGGATGACAAATGAGAAAGAGACGAGGTCATTATATTTACAATTGAAATAATTTTAGCTCCTGATTTTTTTGCAATATTTACGGCTTCTAATACATCTGCACTTTCTCCACTCTGAGATAACGCTATCAGGATGGATTGTTGTTCAAAAACATCTGGTGAAAAATGTACCTCGCTTGATATCATGGGCTCGATCTTGATCTTGGCATATTTTGAAAAAAGAAACTTGGCTACAAGGGCTGCATTATAACTAGTTCCACTTCCGGTTATGTAGAGAGCCTTGGCATGTCGAATAAAATCTGTTGCCAAGTCAAGCTCAAGTTTTGTATTGCTTCCAGCATTTAGAACAGTAACTGGCTGCTCTGATATTTCCTTGAGAGTAAAATGAGCGTATTCGCCTTTGTATACGTCAGCGAATTCCTTTGACACCTTTGTAATGTGATGCTCTACTGGATTTGCGTCAAAATCAAAAATCTGGATTCCTGAACTGCCAAGAATGACAAATTCTCTATTGTCCAAATAGATGACTTCATCCGTATGTTCTACAAACCCGAGAACATCACTGGAAATGAAATACCCTTGTTTTCCAAT
>JAGWFW010000199.1 GCA_028867735.1 Nitrososphaerota archaeon | reverse complement strand
CAATAGCTACATCTGTAGGCAAGTTGAATTGACCGTTACCACTCCCGTATGTTCCCCACTCGGTAAGGAATTTTCCATCGTTTGAAAATTTTTCAATTCGGTTATTGTTAGTATCTGTCACATATACATTCCCTATAGAATCAAGAGCTATGCTTACGGGCAAGTCGAACATGCCATTATGATCCCCAAACGATCCCCATTTTGTCACAAACGAATATGTTTCATCTGCAAACGCTAGCGGAAAATTGACATAACCCGCATACGATAACACTACTGCAAAAATACACGAGAATATGATTATTATCCATCTCTTGGACTCCATTTTTTAAATTCTGTTTTATCTTTTCCTTATTTAAGATCACCTACAGTCTCAAACATGAAACTTTACTCCACTATTGACTTAGTTATCTTGCACTGGCCTGAATGTCTCTTATTGCAAGATAATATGCGTAAACCAAAATTGCAATTGAGACCAGTCTTAGCAGTGTCTCGTATTGTGAAAGAAATGAAGTGGCAACACCGCCTGCTGCCCCCAACACGGAAGCTATTGCAAATCCTATCGAGCCGCAGCTA
>JAGWFW010000198.1 GCA_028867735.1 Nitrososphaerota archaeon | reverse complement strand
AAATTGCAGACTAGTGTTTGGATATAGAGTAAACGTTTTTTGAAAACCAGATGGTCCCGATACTATCAAATTAACTGATAAAGGATATCCCAAGACAGGATCATTTAGAAGCGTTGAAACTTTACCGCTTATTGTTACAGTGTCTCCGAAGATATAGCTTGGTTTGTCAGTGGCAACAGACATGACATTTTGAGTAGCAGTAGTAGTGGTAGTGAGTTGACCGTTAGAGGAACCCGGGGTGGACGCTTTCATAGCCATCTGTCAGTCGCTGCCACGAACTACCTCCTCCTTGAAGATCTGACAGAGGTGGAGTTTGATCAATTATTGTATTACTAGTGCTTTTTAGTTGGATAACTGCACCTGCATGTGGAAACCACAATGGCCCATATGTGACAAGTAAGAACTGTTTGCTCTGAAGTATAGTGCCACTTGGCATCGTGTAGGTTTGTTGTAGTCCTGTTGTTGCGCCAATGGTCCACCCACCAATATTTACAGGACTAGCAGTAGGATTGTAGAGCTCTA
Source organism: Nitrososphaerota archaeon (assembly GCA_028867735.1). Classification (GTDB taxonomy): domain Archaea; phylum Thermoproteota; class Nitrososphaeria; order Nitrososphaerales; family Nitrosopumilaceae; genus Nitrosotalea. The sequence goes on along the minus strand of JAGWFW010000198.1, from coordinate 51 downwards.
CCCAGTCTATTGGATATTTGGTGTCATCCCCAACTGGATTGATATCGGCTT
>JAGWFW010000197.1 GCA_028867735.1 Nitrososphaerota archaeon | reverse complement strand
AGAACTCTATAACGGGTTTAAAAAACATTAGGATCTAAGGTGAACCCATCCGCATCGTTTGAGAGGTATTTCTCGTTCTCCGTCTATGAGAGATACATTTTTGCCGCTGGTAACGCGACCTATTTCAAAAAGAGGCACATCTAGTCTCTTTGCAAGCCTTCTGACTGCTTGGATCTTCTTTACAGGAACTGTGGCAACTATCTCGTACTCTTCGCCTCCACAAAAGACAAGATCTGTCAGACTAATTCTCTTCTTTTCTGCAAATGTTTCCACATCCTTTCCAGTCGGAACTGCATCTATGACAAATCTCTTTTTGCTCAACCTGCTCATATCATTTAGAGTTGTAGATAGGCCGTCGCTTGAATCCATGGAAGAAGAAAAATATCTTGCCGCCCTTAGTCCAAATTCTAGCCTAGGTGTGGGCAAAAAGACACTTTTCTTGCATTTTTTAACAAATTTTGGTTCTGCTTTAATGTTCCCAAGTATGATCTTCAGTCCTGATGAAGGGTATCCAAAGGGTCCTGATGTAATTATCACATCGCCCTTTTTTGCCCCGCCCCTTGGCGTTATTTTC
>JAGWFW010000196.1 GCA_028867735.1 Nitrososphaerota archaeon | reverse complement strand
CAGACTTTCTCTACGTCTGGACCTGATTCTGGATATGTTTCTGTGGAAACAATAAATTCTGATGGTGTTCCGACTCCCGTATCTGCTGATACGCCAATAAAACTCAGCGTATCTGACAGCAGTATTGCAAGTTTGGCAGAGGAACAGATGATAATAAAACAGGGTTCGTACTATGCGATGGAAAAATTTGCTGTGGCAAAGCCTGGCGTTATTCAGATTTATGCATCCGCACCATCGATGCAGCCTGTGTCATCCTCCGTAACGGTTGAAAACGAAGCCGCTACATACACTCTTCAAGCTTATGCATATCCTCCAGTAGTTAATGTTGATGAAAACGCACTTACATATGTAATAGTGCAATTGCATGACTCTGCAGGCAATCCGGTCTTGGCAAAAGATGATATCCATGTATCAGTTCGCATGGTGAACCCTAACGATACTGTCTCAGTTAACACAAGCGGACAAAGTCCATTTGTACAGATAAACAGCGACCTTTTGATAAAAAAAGGATCTTATTGGGGGGACATCCCGGTTGAGATTGCTGCCGGTCACAGCGACAACTACACCGTGAATATT
>JAGWFW010000195.1 GCA_028867735.1 Nitrososphaerota archaeon | reverse complement strand
TACGATAGTTAATGCCCGGCAAGCCTTCTTGATAAAGCTTGGTGTTTATGATGGGTCTTGCATCAAGGAGGGCTGCAAAACACTCAAAGACATTTTTGAAGGCATCCTTACTGTCAGAGTCTGATGTATCTGGAAAATAAAAAATCAATGAATCACCTACATTTTTTATCACGACTCCATCGAAATTGCGCACGATCAATGCCATGGAATTGATAAACGTCGATATGAATTTCCGGATCTTAATGGAGTTGTTCATGCTTGTTATTAATCCAGTAGAATTGACAATGTCGACCATTCCAATACAGTAATTCTGTGAATACGAAAAGGAAATCTCGTCCCTTCCTATCAGGTCTGTGCCAAAGACGTTTCCTTCATAATCCATTTCTGGTATCACCATTACAGATATTCACTTTTGCTGATAACTCCTTGTTAGCTAAAGTTGCAAGTACTAAGCTATCTTGTAAATACATTGAATCCATTTCCAAGTTATCACCTACATCCAAACCCCTGAGGATCCACGTCAATATGTTATTTAAAATGCGAACACAGGGTTACACGAACTCTGCGTTATTTTCTATAG
>JAGWFW010000194.1 GCA_028867735.1 Nitrososphaerota archaeon | reverse complement strand
AAATTTTTGTCATGATTTATCCAAACTTATTGTAATTTCAAGTAGATTTCCATCCCGGTCATATGCAAACACGTCATTATCATCATATGGGGACTGCACAATTATTGAAACAAAACCAAAAAAATTGTGCAGATCCGTAACAGAAGGCTTTGCTACCCCGCTTGGATGTGAATGAACGGTGCCAACATAGCTGGCATCTAGAGGTAGAAATGAATGTGGAAAACCTGCAAATGTAGGTCCAGTGTGTGAGAATGGCGGTATGACCAGACCATCGACGAAGACCTGCCCTTTCTTGTATTTGCCGCGTAAAATGAGAATTCCCTCATTGGGATGGTTCATCTTGCAGTAAGTAAGAATCCCGTCTCGAATTTGTTTAGTTATAGTAACGGTTCTGCGTACTCGTTGCGTTCTCTTAAATATCACAGTATAACCTTTACGTGGAAACTAATTAACCTTAGAAAATAGAGATTTCAATTCTATGTTTTAATGACGACTTTTCCATTATTTAGTCGAGTCATCTTTGCTTCTATCTCTAATTTTATGGCATTGTGCTCTGACTCGTTTTCTTTGATCTCTTTTTCTAT
>JAGWFW010000193.1 GCA_028867735.1 Nitrososphaerota archaeon | reverse complement strand
TCAGATCTAAAACCAGTTTTTGCTAATACGAAAATTTCCAGCGCATCCAATTTTGATAATACTGAGAGTACATCTTCCATTCGCTTGAGTGTACTGGTGTTTTTTACTGACAGAATTGAGCCTATTTTCTCATAGCTTGGATCTGTTCCAACTAACGCTGGAGAAGACTTGCGGTTTGCCAATGAGTTTTTGTAATATTATACCCATACTTATCTATTTTGAGAGAATAAGGTAGAATTTTCGCCTATATGGCTATAATATAACATAATTTCTACATCTCCATGCTACGCATAAAAATGCGTCATCCCTAATAGGATAACAGCAAATATTGCCTTATATATGACCACATTTAATATATAAAGCAAAAAGAACTGTAGTCAAGTCATTCATTTCATAAAACTATACCAAAGATTGGGGTTTACCAGTCATCAGATCATAAAACTAAAATTAAAATTTCAAAAGCCAAACATCTATGGTTTTAACAACACGTGAAAAATGTATAATCGCAATATCACATGCGATGATTCTCTATTCAGCCAGTATGAGAAATGAGGAAAATCCTGGACACAAGTCTGTAATAGATTT
>JAGWFW010000192.1 GCA_028867735.1 Nitrososphaerota archaeon | reverse complement strand
GATTGGTTTTTTCTTTTTGGGATCTGCAGGTTCTGCAATCCTGTCTTTAAGATCTGCAAGATCAGGTTCGTTAGATACAACATTTGCCCTTAGTTTTTCTCCAATTATCTCAGAGTACTCTTCAGACCTATGTTTCAACTCCTCAAGATCCTTTTCTAAAGATGATTTGAGTGCCAAGATATTTCGAAATGACATTACCTTTCCTTTTTCCATTCTAGTTCCCTACCTTTTCAAAGTGGGCTGATTCATTTCCAACAATCATCTCTTCCGCATTTGAGCCGGGGAGACGCTTTAGTGCTTTAGTACTTTCTCGCAAAAATGATATCTTTTTGCTCTTTGAGATTCTGTCTGATCTTGCTAGACTAATTACTCTTGGAATTGCAAATTGTAGCACACCTGATGCTTCATCTAGTGTAAGCTGGTCAAACCGTTTCTGTTCTGATTTGTAGTCTGGTTTTATTATGATGATATCTAGAACTGGAGTAAGTGTAGCCCTTGAATTTTCAGGAAGATTCAGTATACGCGGGTCTAAATCGATGGAAAAGCCAAGATATGCCGTGATAATTTTTAACGAGTTGTACAAGTC
>JAGWFW010000191.1 GCA_028867735.1 Nitrososphaerota archaeon | reverse complement strand
TCATATCCCTTTTTGAGTGAACCCCAGACCCTTTTCTGGGTCTCTTTTATTAGAGATTCAGCATCGAGGCATCCCGTTCTGCCCCCACTTAGCATCATGTCCACTATATTGTTGGTAGATATTCCCTCATCAGGAGTGGATTCTGGCACCTCACTCATTTTTCATCACTCTAGTGGAAAGTTTACCCCGCATACCGGACATTGACCTCTTTCTCCCTTGTATTTTATATCAAAGTATTGTACAATTTCTACGTCACAATTCCAACAGACTATTTTTTTAAACGAGGTTTTTGCCATTTTCTCGTACGATTAAAGTTGCACCCAATTCATATTTAAACTACCTATCAATTTTATTTAAGAGGAACAAGGAAAAACTGTGCAAATCCCATCAAATGTGTTAGAACCATTCATAAAATCAATGTCAGAAAAAGGTGAAGAAATACGTATTTTGTTTCTCGAGCATATCAAAAGTCTTGTCATAAAGGTGCCAGTTAATGTAATGTTAGGAGACGGAACAGTTTCAAGCCAAGAATCCTTCGATCCTGGAAAGACACGACAATTTTATGATTTTGTCCTAAAAAGATTACCAG
>JAGWFW010000190.1 GCA_028867735.1 Nitrososphaerota archaeon | reverse complement strand
GGTCTAACAAAATTTCGATTTTCTCATAGGAGGGGGTTGGCCACGGTTGTCACTACTGCATTAATGTTAACTACCGTCGCAGTCCTAGGCAGTGCACTAGTTGCCTGGTCAAACGGCAATCTCAAAGTTTTTGAGACTGCATTATCCACTACAGCGACCAACAATACCAATAAAATCACTGAAAATATGAATATCGAAAATATTGCATTTTGTACTAGTTGCGGTCAGGCAAATAGCAAAAATGTCATAAATGTAACGTTAACCAATACTGGAACTGCAGGAATAAAAGTAACTCAAATCCAAATCAACAGCACTGCCATAACATCTTATTATTATTCTAAAAATTCCCCGTACTCTTCTTCTTCATGTCCACCACTTTCAGGCACACCTGCATGTCTACCTGCGGCGATATTGCCAAAACAATCGTATACAGTATCAGCAACACTTGCATCTTCTTCAACATGGGGTAGCAAAAAACCTGATACAATCACTGTTACAACTTCAAGAGGCTCCATATTTACAACACAGGCGGCACCGCCATGAGGTCTAGAAGAGCAGTTGCGAGCGTAGTGGGAATGGTCTTTGCCAT
>JAGWFW010000018.1:2034-24387 GCA_028867735.1 Nitrososphaerota archaeon | reverse complement strand
CCTGACCAGTCTTTGCCTGAGGCGATCATTTCACGTATGTTTGTGCCAGAGACCGTTTCCCTTTGTAGTAAGGGAGCAGGAATTACCTTTATTCCTCTTTTTTGGTACAGGGAGATGGTAAAGTCGTCATTTGAAAATACCGTATCGTACTTTGGTACGATTGAATCAACGTGATATGTCCATCTATCATGGTCTCCCGTATCAGGAACATAGTAGATCTCAATTCTGCCTTTAATATCAGAATCAAGCGAGGAGAGGATCATTTCTTTTCTTTCGTCTGCGCTAAACGGGTTTCTTTTTTCATTGCTCTTGTTTGAGCTGCCTATTCCTATCCAGAGTCTTTCCACCTGAGACAGGGCAAATTTGACTGCCGAGAGGTGCCCAATGTGAAAGGGCTGGAACCTGCCAATCAAGAGTCCGTTCATTGCCGAGATCTCTCTTGCTTATTTAAAAAACCATGCTATGAAAAAAATTTGAAACTGTATATTCTGCGAGTATACTGCAAACATGAATTACTCTGCTAGGGAAATGTTGGCAGGCATAAAAGCGCGTCTTGTCTGAGAGAAACACTTCAAATGAAATCTTTCAATGGTCCTTTTTCCACATTTTATACAGATTTGCTGTATTGATTTTTTGCATTCAAAGCATTGTGAATATGCAATTAATTCTTCGCCGCATGTTCTGCATATCTTGTCTGGCATTTCTTTATCACTATCATATCAGTATCCCGGATGGAACTTTAATCAAGTGCAAATAGTTCTTGTAGTCTCTATACTGATATCATGTCTTATTTTAGATTCATAATTTACATTAATTACAGTACAGAAAAAGAAAAAGAGGATTTGTTTGCCTTTTACGTACCTGCAGTATAATTGAACAGATGCTGTCCCTTGAAGGTGAACATTGCAAGTCCGTTCATATCGTTTTGTACCACATTGGATGGAAGTGGTACATACCAGAGTGCATTGGAATACTGTTGTCCATCATGGATCATCCACCAGATCAGGTGAACTAGGACGCCTGCTTTGGCAGGAGTCATTGACTTTAGCTTGCTCAGATCAGAGTAGGTAACAATGTATGTGAATGAAGCAAGTGGGTAAGAATTAGCCCCTGGTTCATTTACTATGGAAACATTGTGCCAGTCTCCGTTTGCTGTAGGCAAGTTACTTGCTTGGTTTGCAGCAGCTAGAGTGCTGTCTATTGTTGGTAGGACAAAGTTGTTTCCGTCTGCGTTTTGAACTGCAGCATATGTCATCTTGTTTTGCATTGCATATGCAAGCTCGACATATCCAATAGAATATGGCGTCAATTGCACATAGTGTGCAACACCTGCATTATTTGGTGCACCTATTCCTGCTCTCCATGGAACAGTCTTTCCAAAGCCAATGTCATGCTTCCATTGCGCGCTGACTGCTGACAGATATTGCGTGAACGCAAATGTCGTTCCAGAACCATCAGAGCGGTGAACTACTGTAATTCTTGCATGCGGCAGAGAGACTCCGGGATTATTGCCAGTTATGGCCAGATCATCCCAATAGATTATCTTGCCTTCGAAGATATTTGCAATAGCTGGGCCGGTTAATTTGAGTCCGGTTTTTACACCATACAAATTATACGCAACGGTGATAGCACCTATTGACTCGGGGAAGGTAAGTGCTCCAGGAGCTGCTTTCATGTCGCTAGGAAACAGAGGAGCATCTGTGGCTCCAAAGTCTACAGTCTTTTTGGTGAACTGATTAATGCCTGCTCCACTGCCTACTGACGCATAGTTTAGCGTCACGCCAGGATAGAATGCGTGATACTCAACTCTCCATTTGCTCATAAGAGGAAAGACAAATGACGAGCCTGCACCCACTATATTAAAATTCGATCCATCTGGTGGCGGTGTTGGCGATGTTTCTGCATGTGCAAACATTGTCGTTGTTGGCATCATTAGGATTAGCGTTAAAGCTATGCCCAAGATTATTTTTCGTGCCATAAGCCTGTGGGGATTATTTGGTTATTTCTAAGTGATCAGTATAGAATACATGGTAAACTGTATCTTACATCCCAAACATAAAATAATTTACAAAATCATATCCTTCGTAACTCCATATAGAATTTAGTTTGCAAGATCTAAAATATGATGAGCTGAAATTGTAGATTTGATTTCAAAAAAAAGAAAAAGGTTAGAATGGTTTAGAGTTTCGGTGCAAACTTTAGTCCAGTCTTGGCAGATACTGCAATTATAGATACAATTGCAATTGCAAGTACTAGAGCTGCAACAGGACCAAATTCTGGAATTGTACTGCCGCCGAACTGTATTTGTGCAATGCCTTGCTCGTCTGCCTTTACTATTGAATCAGGCAATGGTACATACAACAAGGGAGAGGCAAATTTTTGTCCGTCGTGGATTATCCAGCTAAGAAAGTTTATCACTTCTTGTGATTTATCCTGCGTCTCTCCATTTACTTGACTTAGGTCCTTGTAGATCATCACATAGGTCAATGTAGATATAGGATAGGAGTTACTGCCAGGCTGGTTTACTATTGATACCTGACTCCAATCCCCATCAGCTGCAGGAAGGTTTGCCGATGCTGCGTCAGCAGCTATAGAATCTATTGTGGGTTCAACAAACGCATTTCCATCAGCATTTTGTACAAATGCATATGTCATGTTGTTTTGGTACGCATAGGCAAGTTCCACATATCCGCATGCATATGGCGTAGTTTTTACAATATTAGCCACGCCTGCATTGCCTTGTGCACCAGTGCCTACTGGCCACGGGACTGTCTTACCTTGACCTACATCTGTCTTCCACTGTGGATATACTTTGGACAGATAATCCGTAAATGCATAGGTTGTACCTGATCCGTCTGCACGATGAGCTATCTCGATCTTCTGAGCTGGAAGGTTAATTCCAGAATTCAGGCTTGCAATAGCAGGATCGTTCCACATGGTGATGTCGCCCATAAAGATCTGAGCGATCACCGGACCTGTCAATTTGAGGCCCTTGTCTATCCCAGGGAGGTTATACGATATTGTTATGCCTCCGATTGATTCTGGAAGAGTTAGAACACCGGGGGCCTTTTGCTGGTCAGATGGTTGCAGTGGAGCATCAGATGCTGCAAAGTCTACAGTCTTTTGTTCCAAGAGCTTGATACCTGCTCCGCTTCCGATGGACTGATAGTTTAGATGTATATTGGAATGCAAGCTATTGTATTGCACTCTCCATGTATCCATCAATGGAAACACGAGGGTTGATCCGGCTCCTGTAATTGCATATGTCTGGCCGGTTTGTGCACCTGCGTGAAGTATAGTTGCCGGTATTACAAGCAATAGCATGAAAGCTAGTGCTGGAAGAATTTTCTTCATGGTTATATGGCAAAAAATTTGTTATTTACGTATATTCAGAATAGTTTACATAATTATTCATAAGCTATGTTATCTATATAGACAAAATAAACTTGAGAAAATAATTTGTAGTTTATTGGAAGCGTCGTTGTCCTGTTACTACATAGTTGACTGATTCTCCCATGAATGCAGCATGGTCAGCTATTCGTTCAAGATATCTAAGAACCAGGGCGTCTGCAAGAGCACATTTTACAGTATTAGAATTAATGAGCATTGGGAGATGCTTGTTGTAATATTTGTCTACAAGATCTTCATCAGTTCTGAGTTGTTTGGCCTTTTCCAGGTCCAAGGTTGCAAAACACTGTATTGCCAGGTTTATCATGTGTTTTATCTCTCCAGACAGTGTATAGATAACCTCGTTTCTACACTCTGAGAGATCACCAAACATGTCTCTTACTATAGAAATGTCATAAGCATAGCGACCAAATCGAGTAAAACCATAAGAAACCTCAAGGCAGGACCTGATCAGCCTAAAATCGCTTGCAACTGGCTGGTACCTCAGTATCATGTCAAAGGTCAGGTTACCTACTTCATCATACAGACCCATTATTTCTTGAGAAATCCTGCGTGTCTCGTGATGAACATTTCTTCCTTCCAAGTAAGAGTCTAATGCCATGTTTATGCATTCAAGAGATAGCGAACCCATCTTTTCCATTAAAAATGAGAGCTTTTGCAGGTGGGGATCTATTAGTCTGGTCAACTAGCCAAATTGCCCCTGAACATACTTGGCTGTAATCTCGTTTCTTGGGTTCTCAAAGATTTGCTTGGTCTCCCCAAACTCAACCAAATCTCCAAGATACATAAAACCGGTGTAGTCAGACACTCTTACAGCTTGCTGCATGTTATGTGTTACTATTATTATGGTATATTCTTTTTTCAACTCATTTATCATTTCTTCAATCTTCTGAGTTGCAATTGGATCAAGCGCAGATGCAGGTTCATCCATCAAAAGAACTTCCGGTTGTATAGCAAGTGCTCGCGCAATACACAGACGTTGTTGTTGTCCGCCTGAAAGGCTCATCCCGGGTTTTTTCAAATCATTTTTCACTTCATTCCAGAGAGACGCCATTTCCAGACATCCTTGTACTATTTGATCTACGATCTTTCTGTCTTTTACACCATTTAGTTTCAGTCCAGCAGCTACATTATCATAGATAGACATTGTAGGAAATGGATTTGGCTTTTGGAAAACCATTCCTATTTTTCTTCTGTGAATAATAGCATCTTCTTTATTTGAATACAGGTCTTGTCCATCCAGTAGAACTTTTCCCGTTACTTGTGCATTCTTTGATAGCTCGTGCATTCTGTTAAGGCAGCGTAGGAATGTAGTCTTTCCACATCCAGACGGTCCTATTAATGCTGTAACAGCTCTTTCTCTGAACTTCATGTTAACGCCTTTTACAGCTTGGATACCGTTATAGCTTGCAACAATATTTTCTGCAATTAGCTTGTATCGCGGATCTTCTGCAGACTTGGGTGCGGTAGGAACTTTTGTAATTGTTTCCATTTTATCCACCTGCTGTGATTCTAAATCTTCCACCTCCACGTTTTCTCAAGAACAAGTATCGTACGCCTATATTCAATGTGAGTACTATCAATATTAGAACCAGTGCTGCACCCCATCCTTGCATAGTTGCACTGTCATATGGAAGCAGAGAGAGTCTCCAAATTCTTAATGGTAATGCATCCATTGGTTGATCAAAGGCCATAAAGAAATTATCGCTGCCAAGAATTGTAAAGATGAGCGGTGCTGTTTCACCCGCTATTCTTGCCACTGAAAGCATTATACCAGTGACTAGTCCGCTCTTTGCACTTGTTAGTAAAATTCTGGTTATTACAGTCCACCTTTTAATTCCAAGTGCATATCCTGCTTCTCTGTATGTCACAGGGACTAGCTTGAGCGATTCTTCTGTCGTTCTTGTAATAATTGGTAACATGATAATTGATAGTGCAAACGTGCCTGCAATAATAGAAAAGCTTCCAAAGGTGAGTACGATAGCTATGAACGCAAAGAGTCCTATCACTATAGTAGGAAATTCGGCTAAAACATCATTGAAGAATCTAATTGTATTTCCATACCTATTGTTGCCATACTCGGAAAGGAAGATTCCTCCCAAGACTCCAACAGGAACTCCAACCAAGCTTGACATGCCTATTAGCATCAAGGTTCCTTGAATTGCAGGCCCTATTCCGCCTGGTTGGTCTGAGCCTATTGCTCCTGGTTCCTGTGTAAGGAAATCTGTGCTCAATGCAGGAGCACCTTGCCTTACAACCTCAAGAAGAATGCTTCCTAGAGGAATTATTGCAAGTGCAACGCATCCAAATACAATTCCTTTTACTATTTTATCCATGGCTTGTCTGCTTGAAATATTATTTCGGAAATGTTTCCTGAATTCAGCACGTTGTTCTATTGTAATCATGCTAAAACTGCTCCTTGGTGTGCTTTTAGTACTCTAGAAACTAAGAGCTGAGCAACTATGTTTATCGCTATTGCAACAATAAAGAGTATCAAGCCAACTCCAATTAATGCAGCCATGTGAAGGCTTCCCTGTGACGCTTCTGCAAACTCATTTGCAATTATGCTTGACATTGTTTGTCCCGGAGAAAACAACGATGAGGGAAATGCGTTTGGACCAGTTGCATTGCCGATCAACATTGTGACCGCCATTGTTTCTCCTACGGCTCGTCCAAGCCCAAGTATTGAGGCACCAACTAGTCCTGACTTTGAATACGGAATTACTGCCATCTTGAATACTTCCCATTTTGTGGCTCCCAACATGTATGCAGCTTCTCTCTGGCTATTTGGTACAGCAATCATAATTTCTCGTGAAATGGAGGCAATTGTTGGAATTATCATAATAGCAAGCACGACGCTGGCAGTGAAAATATCTAGTCCAAAAGGAGTTCCCGAAAAGAACCAGACATTATTACCAAAAACATTGTTGAGTGGGATTTCAATCCAGTCTCTGATATAATCTCGAAATATGAACATCCCCCACAAACCGTAGATAATGCTTGGAACTGCTGCAAGAAGTTCGATCACAAATGAAAGTATTGAGCGCAAAAATTTGGGTGCAAGTTCTGATAGGAACATTGCTATGCCTATGCTTATTGGAACCCCTATGAGCATAGCAAGTCCGGCAGTCACAAATGTGCCCACAATGTAAGGTGCCGCGCCGTATGATTCGCTGCCTTCTACTGCATTCCAATCTGATCCGGTCAGAAATGAAATTCCCTCTTGTGTCCAGATCTGATACGAACCAGTAATTAGCTGAAAAACAATCAAAGTTATGAGTGCCAGTATATAGGTAGCGGCAATGGCAGCCGCTATTTTGAAAATCTTATCAAACAGAGGAGAGCCTCCCTTCAGCTTAACAGTTTCCATCAGATACAATCTGTGTGATCTTAGATAGATATCAGAGGTTCGACTATAATTTCTTAAGTTTCATATTTGAATATAGTTCTATATAGTGCTACATAGAACGCAGTCACAACCGCTTTAATTATATCATATATAGAAGAAACATTGGCAGAGCTGTTAAATGAAAAAGAAGTTCGAAAGCTGCAGCTTGTAGGCGGATCTACTTACGTGCTCTCGCTTCCTAAGAAATGGATTGATGAGTTAAATCTCAAAACTGGAGACCCAGTTTCTATTGTAAAAAATGTTAATCGATCCCTTTCAATTTTGCCAACAGGAACATCCCAGGCGCCTAAGATAATCAAATCAAAAACAATTGTCAGTCAAAAAGAGCCGGTAGAATCTATTCAACGCAAAGTGATAGCAATGTACTTGGCAGGATACCAGATAATTGAAATCCAGTCTAAGGGAGGAAGGATTCAGCTTGAACACAAGCAGACAATAAGAGATCTTGTAAGAAGAAACATGATAGGAACTGAAATTGTTGAATCAACTCCAGAATCTATAACCATTCAGATATTGACTAGTCTGCCTGAGCTTTCCATAAGTGACGCTTTGAAACGTATGTTTTTGTTGACAATTACAATGCATAGACAGGCTATCGATGCTTTGAAGGAGATGGACGCTGAGCTTGGAGAAGAGATTACTCACTTGGATGACGAGGTAGATCGCTTTAGTTTGTACATACTACGAAATCTTACATTAGCAGTAGAACATGAGAGAATACTTCGAGACATTGGGCTGAAAAAACCTTCTGATTGTATAAGTTACAGAATAGTTGTAAAATCGATAGAAAGAGTTGCAGATCATGCAGTTTCCATAGCAAGCAGAGTGAAATTTCTCAAATCCACATTAGAACCAGTGCTTTTGCAAAAGATTACAAAACTTAGCGAGGAATCACTTAAAGTTTTTGAAGATTCTATTGCTGCGTTAAACAAAAGGGACTACACATTGGCTGATGTAGTAGCGTCAAATGCACGCAGAATTGCTGAAAAGGAAAAAGAGTTTACAGATAGTCTTGAAGAATCTAAAAAATATACGAGTGTGATAAAGTTTGTCTTGGAGGATATTCGCAGAACAGCAGAGTATTCTAGTGATATTGCAGAGGCAGTAATTAACGAGACGGTACAAGATGTAATATCTGAAAATGCAACGTAACACAAAATTTAGTCTTGTAAAGAGTTTAGAATGTTAATTTTTCATCATAATAGAAATACTAAGTTATAGATATATTAGCTGAAAGGCGGTAACATTATGAAACCAAAACAACCAATCCATCCCAATAAGACGTTACTAGTCAAAAAATTTAGAAAAATCATCAAGATATTTGTAAAAAAATTAGATGACTACATCAAAGATCCAAATGAAGATAACATTCATGATATAAGAATAGCAATTAGACGAATGGAATCTGCCTATAGAATTTTACCCAAAAAAAATAGGAAAAATGAAGATATGCAAGATTATGTGAAACAGGCAAAAGCACTATTCAAAATCAATACTCAGATGAGAGATTTTGATATAATCCATGCCAAACTAGAGAAAAGACAACATATTCAATTTGCTCAAATTATTGGATCTATAGATAACAAACGCAAACAGCAACTAGATACAGGACATAGATTGGCGTTGAAATTAAAGAATACATCACAACCAAAGTTGAAAGAAAAGGATGTTGTAGAGTCCAAACTGCAGAAAAGATTTCGAAAGATTGTATCAGAGTTAATTATTAAGATAAATCGCAATATTCCTCTTGTCTTAAGTGATGACAAGAAAATTGAAGAGATCCACGAATTGAGAAAAGATTTCAAGAAAATACGCTATTCAATTGAGCTAACCACTGATAAGCCTAATTCCCTAAAATCAATTAAAAGCTTGAAAAAAATTCAAGATGAGTTAGGCTCAATTCATGATAGTGACATATTTTTAGATTATCTAAGAAATACTAAAGGACTAGAATTAGGTGAGATTATAAGAGAAGAGATAGTTGAGAGAAGAGAGAAATATCAAAAATTTGTTCGAGTTTTCCAAGATGAGAAAATTGATCCAAAGAAATTAGTTTTATAATTCCAAAACAGAGCTTTGCATGTTTTGATCACGTAACATGCAAATAACATGTATATCAAATGCATTTTCGAACTTATTTAAGGCATTTCTTAGTAGTTTTGGTAGTAATTTTGCTTGCATAATATGTAGCTCTATTATGCCATCAGTATAACGTTTCAATTCTATTTTTGATTTTGCCTGCTCTAGAACCTGCAATAAAGTAATTAGCGATGAGATTTTCCGTATGGTGGATTTATCTTGTTGAGATAAAATCGATTTATACCTTGCAAATAACCAGTCAGATGTCTTTACATGTCTTGTATGAACTAAGACTAATCCTAAAATCAGTTGATTAGTATGGCTAAGTGACATATCCTCATCCATTATGGAATAGAATAGACTTTGTGGATTGTTAAATGATAATTTTTCAGATATTTTCTTTTCTACATATGAAAGAATCTCAACTTCTCTTTTATTCAATAGCTTCGAAGAGACTAAGCTTTCAACAAAACTCTTAGTATGTTGAAATGATTGAAAATTGATCTTTGAACCTATTGTTTGACGAATTTGTTCTGCAGTAATATTCTCTGAATGATACGCTTTTGGATTTTCAAGAAATACTGATAACGCACCTTCTCTCACTCCATGATTGCTTATGCAGAGACTATCAAAACCAAAATTTTCCATTAGTGTATCTATAACACAAGAACCAGCCACTATGGTTTCAGCTCTGCTAGAACCAATAACTGAGATCTTTGTCACGTCTTCATATTTCATTTTGTAAAGTTGTTTAGCAGCAAATTTCACAAATCCAAAGTTCATTCTATAATTATGTATTTTATCAAGAGGATACTTGGAGACTTTTTGTTCATATCGTACCAATGCCCTTAGAACACCTCCAACGCCGACAAGTTTTGTGTCTTTACCCAAGCCCATTTCCTTCTTTTCTGGAAGAAGACTGGAGATGAATCGCCTCATGGTCTTGTAATTTTTCTCACTAAACCTCTTGTTTTCACCATTAAATTGCTGTGTTAACCTCAAAGCACCTAATGGTAATGATATTACTTTTCTTATCTTGAATCCCTCTGCGTTTACAATTTCAAGGCTTCCTCCACCTATATCGAAGAATAACGCATCTGGAATTTGCAGAGATCTAATGGCACCTACATAGGAATACAATGCTTCTTCCTTTTCAGACAGTACTTTGAATCTAAATCCCGTTTCTCTATAAACTTCAGCAAGAAATTCTTCTCTGTTGTTTGCTTCACGTACAGCACTCGTAGCTATGGGTAAAACAGACTTTATTGGCTGTGACTGTATCATATCCCGGAATAATTTCAGAGTGTCAATTGTTCTGAGCATTGGTTTTTTGCCCAGTTTACCTTTTTCGTCTAATCCTTCCCCAAGTTTAACTTTGATTCCTTCTTGTTGAAAAACATCAAACGAGTCATCATCTTTTACGTTATATGTAACCAGTTTGGCAGAATTGTATCCTAGATCAATGACAGATATTTTCAACCAACGTTTCCTCGTTTTGATATAAGCATATTACTATTAATCTAGATTAGATTTACATTTTTTTACCAAGTGAAAAATATAGAATGCACAGATCATGATGCGATTTTAAGGTGTTTTGGAGCAAGTAACCATCTTAATTCTCCCTTGATTTTTGGAAGAATAGCTATTACTTTGATGCGAGCTAGTCCTGCCTTTTTTAGATCAATTCGACAATCTACGTTTGAGATTGCTTCGCCTATAAGCTCACTCAAATATGGTTCATGTCCTACAAGTAGTACTGAAGAATCTTGCTTTAGATCAGACAGTTTATTGTATAATTGTAGTCTATTCCCTTCAGGTTTTAGTTCGTCAAGATTTTTAATTTGATTTTTACATACTACGATTTTTGAGACTAGCTCTGCTGTTTGTCTTGTTCGTAATAATGGGCTAGTAAAGATATAATCAAACTCTATTCCCAGCTCTTTGATGCCTTTTGAGATATCTTTAATTTCTTTTTCTCCCTTAATTGTAAGAGTTCTTTTTGAATCACCTCTAGCAGTAGCAGAGCTTCTGCCTGCTTCTCCATGTCTTAAGATAAACAAATCCATTCTAATACTACCATTTCAGCACGGACAAATATCTAGTTGTCATCTTCATGTGTACAACTGAAATTGTATGATATCTAATGTACGACCATAATTTCTTATCTTTCATATTACTATGTGGACTATATAGATCAGAGTCATAATCATACCTACAAACATAACTTACAGTAATAAGCAATTGAACACGGCAAGCAAGGCATGTATGTTACATAAAAGACCTAAAAATGTACAAGGAGGTTATTAGATCACAACTTGAAAACAACAATGCCTTTGAAAATGGACGGTAAACTCATTATTGTAGAAGGAATAGATGGATCTGGCAAATCAACTCAGATTCATCTTTTGGAGAAATGGCTTAATTACAAAGGAATCAATGTTTTCAAGTCAGAATGGAATTCTTCAGAGATGGTAAAAGAAATAACTTCAAAAGGAAAGAAGAAAGGACTTCTTACGCCTACAACCTTTAGCCTTTTACATGCAACAGATTTTGCAGACAGATATGAAAGAAATATCCTACCGTTACTTCGTGCAGGATATTTTGTATTAGCGGACAGATATGTCTACACTGCCTTTGTAAGAGACATTGTAAGAGGATGTAATCCAGATTGGGTTAGAAAAGTTTATGATTTTGCAATCAAGCCTGATTTAGCTTTCTACTTTAAAGTTCCAGTCAATATAGCTGTTGACAGAATATTGGTGGGTCGCCCAAAGCTGAAATATTATGAAGCGGGAATGGATTTGAATTTGAGCAATGATCCTTATGAAAGCTATAGAATTTTCCAAGGCAGAATCATTGATCAGTACGACTCTATGGCAGAAACAGAAGGATTTACCATCATAGATGGCACATTGAACATAGAAGAACAACAAAAAACTGTGAGAAAAATGATCATGCCTTTACTTCCACATATCACAGTAGGGAAAAAAGTAAGGAAGAGACAGCCATGAAATATCAGAAAGAATTAGGCGGTAGAACTGTTGAATTTTACGTACATGGAATAAAACATCTTCAAAACGTAGAAATCAAAGGCAGATTAATTGTTATAGAAGGTCCTGATGCTTCGGGCAGAAGTACCCAAATTGAGAAAATTACGGCAAGACTAGAAGCTGATGGACATGCGGTCTTGAATACAGGACTTAAAAGATCAGAACTTGTAGGCAGAGGAATTTTGGAGGCAAAACAGCACTATGATCTTGGTAGAAAGACTCTGGCTTTATTCTATGCTGCAGATTTTGCAGACCAGTTTGAATATAAGATAATACCAGCATTGCAGGCAGGTTACATAGTACTTGCTGATAGATACATCTACACCCTTATAGCGAGAAATGTGGTACGAGGTCTTGATAGAAAATGGTGTCACAGCCTCTATGGTTTTGCTATAAAACCTGATCTAGTGTTCTATCTAGATGTGGAACCCATAGTTCTGATACACAGGGTATTTGAGAAGAATTTGTCTCTTGATCATTATGAATCTGGGGCGGATATTGGACTTTCAAATGATATGTACGAATCATTTCTTATTTATCAAAATAAGATTACACGAGAATTCCATTTGATGCAAAAGAGATACGGTCTAACACCAATTAATGGCAATAGAAGCGTAGCAGAAATTAATGCAGATCTACAGCACAGAATAGACCAGTATTTAGATAAAGTAATGCATCATTAAATGCAACATAAATATCGACTATAATTTGCTGTGATTAATTCTTAGATACATGATCTACATAGGATTCATAAAATATGGATTCAATACTTATGAATAAAGTATGATTTATGAATAGTAATGGAACATAATCAGGAATTATTCTCGTACGATCTAAAATGTGTCAGATTACTTAGAGAGTCAGAAATAACATTTGCAGGACTAATCGATCACATGGGAAAATTAGTTGCGGGTGGTTTTAAACATGGAATATCACCATCCGAAGATGAAGCAGAGAGACGAAAGATGTATTTAGATATAGTATTATGCGCATCTTTAAGAAAAGATTTTGATTATAGTTTAGGTAGTGTAATGTATTCAGCTTCTAGAGGGGAAAAAGCTGTTATGATCAATTTTCTGCTAGGCAAAAGAATACTGCTTGTGACTGCTGAACCTGACGTAGACATGGATAAAACTGCCCAGAAAATCATCAGAATAATTCATACTTATTGTTGAAATCCAATTGATTTCATGAAATATGCATATCAACTAATATGCAATAAAAAATTATATCAATATAGAAATTTTATTTTAAAATTAGTATTCACATTTAAAAAATGGTATTTGCAACTAAATCTTTTTTCAATACGGTCAATTAAAAATGATCCATAAAATTATGCTTGAGGAGATTATTTGATCATATGTGGATAAAGTGATCACAGTAAATCTGTGCAATCACATAATTTTTTCCATCTCAATGCTTTGTCGCATAACTAGCTGTGTAGAGTAGCGGGTTTGTGTCCTCTAATTAGGATGTCTTTGGCATATGACGCATGCAAAAGACACTAGACAGGAAGATCAGAGCTGTATTGCTCTATATCGATAGGGTTAGGACAGAAAAGGAGATTTGTGAGATACATGGCATTGTGCCAAGGACGTTTCGAAGATGGGTGCGGGCCTACAGAAACGGCGGAATCGACAACCTCCGTCCAGGGAAACGCGGTACTCCAAGAGGGACAAACTCCGTTCCAAAAAGATTGCAGCAGAACATAGTCAGGCTCGAGCAGAAACACCCGTCATGGGGAGAAGGCGCATCAAAAGTACCAGTACGATCTGCCCTGCCACTGGGCAACAGTACACCACATCTGTATACACCACGACAGGAGATACTTCAGTGAGAGGAGGCAAAGACCATGATTTAGAGGACACTAATCCCTGATAACAAAAGCGGACACAAACCCTGCTACTCTACATCTAATGATTATGAATTTGCCTAGTGACTGATTATGTACTGATTAGGATCTTTCATAGTTCTGGGAATAATTGCTCATCTAATGCGTTCCTTAACATTCTGCTTTGATCTGACTGAAGATTGTTTCTTTAATTTTTTGTTGTATAAATGTTGGTTCAAGCATTGGCTTAGTTATAACAACCAAGACATGGTCATATATCTGGAATGAGAATGCCAAAACTTTTTCTCTTTGAAGAATCAAGCCCTTGACTTTGCCAAATTCATCATCATATTCCCTGTTCATTGATTCTTGTAGAACAAATTCCATAAATAACATCTCCCTCTTATGAGATGTCAGGTCTCTATTTACTCCATCATCACTAGCAACCATTTCTACAACACGGCCTTTGTTATTTATGATGGCTACCAATTCAATATGATCATCAATGCTTGAGATTTGTTTGCAGAGAGTATCCAAGGATTGAAGTTCAAGAGTTTTGATAATCACAGTATATAATTCGCTTTGAACATGAAAAGGATTCACCGTATAGAATACATTTTTCCTATAGTAGTAGCATAGGCCTATGAAGTATACAAAAAACTATAGCATATCCTTAGATAATTACGGTAGCAAATAGGCATATGGTCTACTGTGATCACTTTATCCATTTTAATGATCTGGTAGACCTACTCCCCCACAATTGATTAAATAATTATTTGATCAAGAACCAATTTTCAAGTACTTGTTTACAATTTTTATTCTATAGATACTAGCAACTATAATTGAACCAATAAAAGTTGCAGTCCAATATAGCCATAGATCATTAAGGTAACCAGACACTATGGCCGGTGCCAAAGATCTAGCAGGATTCATTGAAGCACCTGAGATAGATCCTAAAAAGAATATGTCTAGTCCTATCATTATGCCAATAGCCATTCCACCAAATCCTCTCAGTCCTTTTGTGTGTACTACAGTTAGGATTATTGCCATCAATAATGCAGTAGCTAATATTTCCACACAAACTATAAGCAGAATTGGAAAATTATAATTTGGAGCATTTACACCAAGATTTGCTTCTGTGCCTACGATATATTTAACAAATAAACTTCCTAACAAGGCTCCAATTATCTCTGCCATAAAGTATAGAGGCAGAGAATTTTTTGGTGTGTGTTTTGTAATTAGAAATCCAATAGTTACGGCAGGATTAAAGTGCGACATGGATATTTTCCCAAATGCGTAAACCATTAGGGCTACAGCTATGGCAGGTGCCAAAGCCACGAACCACAAGCCAAACGTATCAGCATATTTTGCATCAAGAACTACAGAGCCAGTTGCGCACACAACTACTACAAACGTACCAGCGAGTTCGGCAAAAAACCTCTTTTGATTAGAAGTTAATTTGCCTGCTATTCCAGAGTTTTGCAAAATCTCATTACCTTTAGTTTTATATCATCTCTAATCTCTCTAACTTTTTCAATTGATTTTTCTTTTGGGTCCTCTATGTTCCAGTCAATTGAATTTTGCATAAACACTGCAGGACACTCGTTTTTGTTCACACAGCCCATATTTACATTTATGATTGAATCTTGAATGATTTCACTGGTCAACATTTTTGGTTTTTGCTTGCTAATATCAATATCAAGCTCTTTCATAACCTGAACAACAGTAGGATTAATTTCAGCTGTTGGTCTTGTTCCCGCACTTATTGGTTCATATCCCTTCGGAGTATACAATCTGAAGAATGCTTCAGCCATTTGACTTCGCCCTGCATTTTCCATACAGATAAACAATACTTTCTTTCTTGTTTTTCCAAACAACCCCATTTTAATCCTGATAATAGTTTAGATAGTAAACCATTTAAGTTGCAGGGAGAAACAATTACAGTTAGTGTAATAATGGAAACTAAAAGTAAATCCCTTTCAGTGATCAACAATAATTGCAATTTTGAGGGATACAATGCTTCTTCTCTAATGTCAGAGACACTAAAGCTAAGAAAGATAATTACAAAGAGAGGTACTCTTGAGATCTTGATTCCCTTGTGTTGTACAACAAAACCTGTCAGGTATAAACAATTCAGGGATACTTTGAATGGAATAAGCAGTAAGACATTATCTACCAGATTAAAGGAATTGGAAGAAGCGGAGATACTGCAGAGATTATCATATAATGAAATTCCGCCAAGAGTAGAGTATAGACTTACTCCAAAGGGTCAGGAACTTGTGAAGTCTGTGATAGATCTGTTACAGTGGATGAAAAAGTGGTCTAAATCACGATAAGCTTGAAGAAATTATAGTGATTCATTTTACTTTTAACTGAGTGGTATTGATTATTTTTCTTCTTGTTTCTTTTCTTCTTCAAGATTAGATGTATTAGTATTATGCTCATGTGATAAAGCTCTATTCTTTCTTGTCAGATAGCCATATGCAAATGCAGTAGCAATTATTGCTCCAGCCAGGGAAGGACCTGTCCATTCTGGCAATATGTCCGCATTAGCTATGGTTTCATAAGAGAAGAGCGCAGCTATTGATAACGCTAGTGCACTTAGCATGTATGACAGGTACCTGAAGCCTTTTGTGGTGAAAATTTTCGAAAACATTGACCTGAGAACAAAGCTATCAAGTGTGTCCATAGGAAGCATTCCCAAAGCAAAGCAACCGGCAAATACCAATGCTATTTGAATGCCCAGTGTTGCAGAAGCTACTGCTGAAATGGTTATTGCAGAGATTTGCGTAGCAGTATCAAAGCCTAAACCGAAGACAATACCGGTTATCAGTGAAGAACCAAACGGCCCGAGCATTCCAGTTCTACCGAGAATCTTGGTTGCAAGAATAGCTGCGCCGGTTTTGCCCCATTTTTTCATTGAATATATGTTAGTGGCGCCAATTGCACCTATACCGATAGCTCCTATGATTCCTCCCCAGAACTGGAATGAATCAGCATTAGTAAGACTACCTATGACGCATATTATGAGAATCATCTCGCCTAGAACAGATATCATGTGCCCAAAGCTAAACCCGGTACCTACCAGCCTTGATCTTTTACTGGCGTTATGCAGTCTTACGAGATTATCTATTGCTGTTATATGATCAACTTCCCATGCGTGTCTCATTCCAAGTATTATCAAAGTGGGTACGGATGCCAAAACAAAAATCCACGGATCTGTAGATGTCATCTCAGGTTACCTCCAAGATCAGATATTTAAAATCGATGATTCCTCAGTAAAAGTTTGTTGTAACAGCAAAGCAAGAAATGATTTGGCGGCAAGGCATCATTAATTAAATTCATGGGCTACAAACTCTGCATGGAACCAGTAAGGATAGACGGCGCTTTTGGCGAGGGCGGTGGCCAGATAATTCGAAGTGCAGTTACACTTTCTGCAGTAACTGGAAAACCAGTTGAGATACAAAACATTCGCAAGAATCGCAAGGTTCCAGGTCTTAGACCACAGCACATGCTGGGAATAAAAATTCTGGCAAAAATCTGTCAGGCCAGAGTAGAGGGCCTGCATGTAAATTCTACCAGTCTAAAGTTTACTCCATCTGAGGGAATGGACATGGAACTTGAAGAAGATGTTGGCACTGCTGGAAGCATTCCTCTGATTTTGCAGGTTTTGATTCCATCAGTTGCGCTTTTCAGAAAGAAACTGAAAATCTCCATTACAGGCGGCACTGACGTACCGTGGAGTCCTACTGCAGATTATACGAAAATGGTATTAGGCAAAGCATTCTCCACAATTGGAATTGACTTTACACTTGACATCAAAAAGCGCGGATATTATCCAAAAGGCGGTGGATTAGTAGAAGCTAAAATTCTGCCATGCAGTACTATCAAGCCTGTCTCATTTCTTGCGCGCACAACAAAATCTGCAGAGATACTCTGTTCTTATTGCAACATATCAAGAGATATAGTAGAACAAGAGGTCAGCCATGCAATAAAAGCTCTTGAAGAATATGGTTTCAGAGTGGAATATGCAATAAAAGAAGAAACTGCATTGGATCGTGGATGTTCGATTTTGATATTTTCACACGATGATGCATCTGTGACTGGCGCTGACATTATTTATCAAAAAAGCATGCCAGGGATGGGAAGATCAGTGGCAAGAAAATTTTTGGAATCGAATTTGGGTGTGGATCTTTCTCTTTCAGACATGCTAGTTGTTCCGCTCTCATTGATTCCTGAAACGTCGGTCTTTCGAGTAAACCAAATTACAAAACATTTGGAGACTAGCCTTTTTGTCGCATCACAAATGACCGATTGT
This sequence comes from Nitrososphaerota archaeon, assembly GCA_028867735.1. Taxonomy (GTDB): domain Archaea; phylum Thermoproteota; class Nitrososphaeria; order Nitrososphaerales; family Nitrosopumilaceae; genus Nitrosotalea. Next base: position 6,292 of record JAGWFW010000018.1, on the reverse strand, counting down.
AAATATGGCATAGGTAAGCTCGACAACGGTTTTGAAGTGAGAATAGCAGGAAGCTCAGACTCCGGAATGCAGTAATGCTGCCATCAGGAGTATGGCTATTGATACAATGACTGTTATCCTTCCCAGTGCAATGATTTTTGAGCGTATTTTCTGCACAAGTTCTTCTGAGACCTGTCCTGATTCTATTCGCTTTTCTATTTCAGTTCGAATTAACCTGACATGTATTGCAAATGTTATCAGCAAAACTATTACAAGAATGACTTTGACCACAAGAATCTGCCCGTAGGTTGTTGAAAGTATCAGCGATGGCCTGCTCAACAAGTTGCTGGAATTGTATACTCCAGTAACAATGAGTATTATCAGTGAGGGAATAGCAATCGTGTTGAATTTTCTGCCCACGCGAATCATGATTGACAGGCGTCCCTCTACAGAATCTGACATTGTTTTAAGAAGTGGGGCAAGGACTATTCCTATGAATATTGATCCCCCAACCCATATTGAGGCGGCAACCAGATGCGCCCACATTATCAACGCATCAGAGATTGGCATGCCTCTATGCAGCCGTTAACTCATAATATCTATTCTGATGATTAAACAGTAATTTATCTAAGAAGGTTTTTTAAATCAACAAAACCCGTTAGCTCTTAGATTGGTTAACAAAGGAAAGGCAGTGCTGATTGCAGCTTTTGTTGGTTTGGGCGGTCTTATGCTCTTCTTCTATCTGTATGCAAATTCATATCAACCTCAACTGCAGCAAGTAACCATAGCTCTTCAGACTGTAAAAGTGCTGGATGTAGACAAGATCAACAATCGTGCAGATATTGAAATCGATTATGTTCTTAACAATCCGACAACCATTACTTCTACCATTTCAACAATTAATTACGAACTATATGCAAACGGCCAAGATGTCGGCCAAGGACACTACAGTGTGGAAGACATACCCATGGCCGGAAGACCTGCCCTGTTTCCAGCTAGCAACATGACAGTAACAGACAAGTTTGATCTTGTGGATTCACCCAACATATCTGGCATCTACAACTCTATACTGAGAGGAGATCCAATCAAGTATGAGGCAAAAGGCCAGGTTACAATAGAGTCAACTCTCACCCTAGTAACCAAAGACTTTGACGTAACTCTTGGCTAGCCAACACCCCAGCTTGCTTTCTTTTTAGGAATAATTTTTACGAATGGAGCTTCGCCTTCCTTCCACGGCATTGCTCTTACCCATGCATAGTTTTTGTAGAATATGTCGTATAGCCGTTTGAACTCGCTTCCCTTTTCAATGAAGGTTGCAGAGCCTTGTACCACAACTCCCTTGTGTTTTCCAGGATTGTAAATATCCACAGATATTGCAATCTTTTTGTTCTTTTTCAAATTTGAATACTTTTTTGTGTCATAGTCAGTTGCAAAATAAAAGTAGCCGTCTTCAAAGTAGTATGTTACAGGAGCTATATGGGGGACGTTGCCTGAGCTCGTTGCAACTCTGCATCCTTCATTTTCTTTTAGAAATTTCGTCTCTTTTGGCGTGAATTTTGTCATGTAATGCGTTATGCATATCAAAATAAAAAGAATGGGCCGGGAGAGATTTGAACTCTCGACCACCTCCGTGTCAGGGAGGTATCCTAACCAGACTAGACTACCGGCCCGATAAAATACGACCTTGTTGCGCACGTTATTAACGTTAGTTCTGTGTGTTGCCGGTAATACTGAGTTGATGAATCAAAGCTACTGTCTGGATATAGTAATGATATTGGGATAAAATGGAACCTTAACGTTTACGAAAAAAGAGTAATATGCAATGTTTCAAATGAATAACGTATGAATGGTGATTTTTCACCGGAAGAAAAAGATGGCTTTTACAAAGCAGTCTTTTCAAGGCGAGATGTAAGATCTCACTTTACTTCTGAGCCAATAGACGACAGAGTCCTATCCAGGATACTCAATGCAGCTCACCATGCACCTTCGGTAGGCTTTTCACAGCCATGGAACTTTATTCTAATCAAGGACAAAAAAACAAGAGGCGAGGTAAAAGATTCTTTTGGTAGAGAGAGACTACGTTCATCAAATCTAATAGAGGATCCCAAGCGATCCAAGTATCTTTCGCTGAGACTTGAGGGGATTTTGGATTCTGCACTGAATCTTTGCGTGACTTATGATCCATCAAAGTTTGGGCCTTTTGTAATAGGAAGATCCAGCATGCCTGAAACTGGACTGTACAGTGTCTGCTGTGCCATACAAAACCTCTGGCTTGCAGCAAGAACAGAAGGCATAGGAGTAGGCTGGGTCAGCATACTTTCAAACGATGAACTCAAAAAAATTCTTGGCATACCTGAGCATGTAGTTCCTGTTGCATATCTGTGCCTAGGACATGTCACAAGCTTTGCGGAAAAGCCAGATTTAGAGTCCGCAGGCTGGCTTAACAGGCTGCCATTGAAGGATGTGGTATACTATGAGAGATGGGACAATGAGAGTGATTCTAACTGGCAGGAGATTCAAGAAATGATAGTTTCAAACTTGGATTACGCTTAAATTGTTACCAAGTTTGATTTTTTCTGGGCTCGTGGCGCAGAGTCATAATGACGCGAAACATGGATAGCGCGGTAGCCTCCTAAGTTACAGGTCGAGGGATCGAAGCCCTCCGAGCCCGTCTTTAATCTTATTCTAGGTCGTAGTTGTACCAGATGCAGAGTTTACAACGTATTTGAAAATTTCAACAGTATAATCTCCTTCGAAAATGTTGGTTGTGTGTCCATCAATGGTGTTTGCAACTCTAAAGTATTTTTGATATGAGCCATCCGAGGTCACATTGGCTTGTGCAAAATATACCGGCTTGCCATTTTTGTAAATTTCTATATCGACTGGATATCCGGGTGCAGCATTTTGTACCGAGCCCCAGACACAACCAAATGGTAGTTTTGGGCTTGGTGGAATATTCATGTTAACTACAAATTTTTGCATTACAACATTGCTTTCAGGCACTAAATTTTGTGACATCATTGCCTGTGAAGCAGGGAATGCAATACTGGGAACTAAAAGTACTGTCATTGCAAGTACTGATAATACGGTATATTTCACATTCGATAATTTTACATCGTTAGATATTAAGATGGCGTATGATTCTCATTAGCTGTTTGATGTCAGAGAAGAAGCTAAATGACGGTTGCAGGTGTGATTGCCACTATGGAGGGGCAATTAGCTGTCCTTCCTGTAAAGAAAATCACGGAAAACATAGCTGCCCCCACTGCAAATAGGAAAAAATTATTTCTTCTTGGCACTTTCTTTTGCTGCAAGTGCCTTGAGATTTGCCAGCTCTGCCCTCAGTTTTTCTATCTCAACAAGGGTTTGAAGGCTTGTAATTTCGGCCTTGAGGTTTTCAATCTCCGTATCTTTGTTTTTCAGGGAGCTTTGCAATGCTTCCAGATCGGCGCTAAGCTCTGCCTTGACGTGGTTTAATTCGCTAGAACTCAGCTGTACTGTATGCTGTCTTTGGCCATAATTAGTTGCTAGCTTTTTTTTTTCATCATGTGTTGCATGGTCATGACTCCCGAGTCTATGCATATAGTCTTCACTCTTTTGAGCCAACCAGCATATTATTACTAGGAACCATGCAGCTGCAGCAAGAACCAAGAAAGTAAATTTGCCTTCGTCAGGAACTATGAAATACACTATGGTCAAAGCCACACCGAGACATAAGGTAACAATAGTAGGGATATGGCCCATGAATTTATTCTTGAAATAGTGGAATATAATGGTAATGGATATTTCCAAGTCGGAAAATGTGTTTATAAAAATAGAGGAATTTTGCTAGTCGCTGCTTTCTGTTGTCTTTGAATTACCCTCTAATTCTGGAACCTCAGACTGCAAAATCTTAATTTTCTGTAAAAGTTCGTTTCTAAGATCTCTTGCAACCCTCCTTACTGTCGGTCTTGGAACTCCAAGATCTTCTACAACTTTTGTGTAGATATCTTGTTTATCTGTAAGACCTTTGTCAAGCAGATTGTTGATTGCTTGTTTGATATTTGTGCTCTGGGTAGTACGATTCACGTTTTTTATTTTTCAGATCTTCTATATAAGACTGTTACTATGTTTTGGGAAAAGTTCGCACAATTGTAAATTCAGTTTTTATGTTTTGACAAAGTCAGGGGATTGCGTGTTTGTATCATAATTTTCAAAGTTTTCCAAGTTCTTTCCAATTAATTTTATTCAAGCTAGAATGTTTTTATCTTACTTGACTGGTTACAAAGGATAATCAAAG
>JAGWFW010000018.1:0-1860 GCA_028867735.1 Nitrososphaerota archaeon | reverse complement strand
GTTTTTACGACGGGACTCTCTTTCATAGGGTGATACCCGGGTTTATGATTCAGGGAGGCGATCCCAATACCAAAAACCCAGACAGAAACAAGTGGGGGATGGGAGGACCAGGTTACACGATAAAGGCAGAGTTTAACCCAAAATCACACCTGAGAGGCATTGTTTCGATGGCGAGGGCAACAGACCCGGATAGTGCAGGCTCGCAGTTTTTCATAGTAACTACCGATAGTACATTTCTTGACAGGCAGTATACGGTATTTGGAGAGGTAAAGAAGGGAATGGATGTCGCTGACAAGATAGTGAACCTTCCAAGAGGCAAGAATGACTGCCCCAATCAAGAAGTCAAAATTTTACACGTTTCTGTCTCGGAATAGATGCTCATGTTAAAAATTTTCCTAGCTCTTGCAATAGCCGTAACAATCTTCTCTACTGCATCAGTATTTGGCCAGTTATCTATGGGAGCGCCGCCACAGGAAGACATCACGGTTACAATCGATGACAATGGAACAGCTCATGTGGTTCATGAAGTACAGGGAAACGCTACAGGTCCAGTTCATGTTGAAATGATTTCGGGAAATCTTGAGAATTTTACAGTCACTGATCAAACAGGAAATCCAGTACAGTATTCTACAATTGGTCAAAACCCAATGTCCATTCTATTATTACCTACCCAAAGAGCCTCAACGTTGGTCAAGTATGACATACCCAATGCAGTGTCTAATGACAATGGAGTGTGGAAGTGGGATTATTATGCACCAAGCGATGCAGCGTTTACCGATTTTCATTTCCCTAAAGGGGCAGACATGGTTTGGATAGTATCAGATGATAAGAATAGTGCCAGGCCAGTTTATCTTGGAGAAAAGGGTCTCAGACAGGTTGGTAATGGTGCACACTTTGCATACATTATCAATGAACCTGAAACCATACAAACCGTGCAATGGCAAAACCAGACATTCAATGTTGGAATAAGGACTCTTGCAAATATAGGATCTCCTGTTTTTTCTCAATCAGCTAAATCGTACGCATTCAATATTGACAAAGCAAATTCCTTTGTCACAGTAATAATGCCAAAGGCACTTTTGTGGGGACCATACCAATCTACGATAAACACGAATGCTACTCTTACTAATTCGTTTAATGATAATGGTACATACGTCTGGATAGGAATGAGGCCTGGCCAGAACGGGACATTACAGATCGCAGGTACGACTGCGATTCCAGAATTCCCGATGTTTGTCCCGCTAGCAATTGCAATTTCCGCAGTTGTTGCCCTACGATTTGCAAATAGGCTGAACTTCAACTAGAATATTAATAGCAAAATCCAGAAAATTTCATGCAATGCGGATGCCATTGTATAAAGTGCGGAAGCACAGAATTACAGTCTAATCGTGTTGGAGAGGTTGAAAATGACGGTTATTTTGACATGCACCATACGTGCCTAAAGTGCAATACCCATTTTGATCACCTAGAAGGGGACGTATTTGATTCCTGTACCACGTGTGGCTACAAGGTCAGTTGAGTTCTATCATCTTAGCTATGGAATAATAGCTGCGTTTCTCCCTCAAGTCCTTTTGGAGTTCGTTGCTAAAGGCCATGTCCGTTAGGGTTTTGGACACATCTAGTGGAACTGCTGTCCAGCCATACTCGTGCAGTTGGGCAACTACTTCAGAAACGGTTCGTGGCTGGTCAAAAAATGCATCTTCTGCAAGCGTCCTAATCTTGTTCCTTATCTGCTTCTTATCTAGGAAGGAAGGCTTGGCAAATTCCGGCTCGTGGATTTCTGCATCATCAAGCATGTTCATCACATCAGTGCCTTGAGCAGGCTGACTGTATGAGTAGTCATACGGTATAGCGCCTGAA
>JAGWFW010000189.1 GCA_028867735.1 Nitrososphaerota archaeon | reverse complement strand
TGGGGTGGTTGTCATTACAATACTGAATAGGGGCCGTTATCAAGTAAAATTCATTTGGTTTTATTATTTCCTGTACTTCACATGTAGGGCACTCGTAAACAGCTTCACGATAAAAGGTCTTCTTTTCCCCCACACCGTGTATTATGGCATTGAATTCGATTAATTGCCACTCATGTTGTTTTGCATTTATGCTTCGCATCGTTGTTTTAATCAAATCGTTTTTATCCTTCACGAACTTGCTCATCCTACACCCAACGCATAAAACGGGGGCATCGGGGTCGCTTTTAACATACTCAGGTACTTGATTAAATCCGCACTTTTCACAGGTCAGCATTCTATTAGATTAAGATACGGTCTTAATTAAGTCTAACTTAGAGTTCTATTTGATTATAATAATATGAATAATTTAAATCCGATGGGCTCATGTTAACACGTTTTGTAATTTCTTTCATTGTGGTAGTACCGTTTATAGAATACCATAAATCATTAGTTCTTAACGCTTTCAAATAACATTCTCCTTTTTGAATCCATCATAAAACCATAATACTATGACTTGCCAGCCCAATTCTTTCAGTTTTCTGTATTGTTCT
>JAGWFW010000188.1 GCA_028867735.1 Nitrososphaerota archaeon | reverse complement strand
ATAATATTGCAAAAGCCTCCATTGACTCTGAACTTTCTGCTGCAATGCACCAATCAGAAGCGGCAAATAGCAAGTTGGCTACAGGTGCAAGGAGAACTGCACAAATAGAGACCAGATTGCCAGAAATTCAAACTGAACTGACAGGACTGCATGAAAAGCGCTCTATTTTAGAATCTCAAGTCTTAGAACTGAAAAATTCTATTAATGCTGTTAACGAATCAAAAAAGAGTACTAACACTGATCTTACGTCTGTTGACTCTGAGATCAATCAGACTTTAAGGCAACAGTCTCAAGTTACAAGTAACAAGCTAAAAGTTGATGAAAAAGTAAGAAATCTCACCGCTACACTAAGTGAAGCAAAACTTTCCAGCTCAAAGTTAGAACAAGAACATTTAGACATTCAAAGCAAAGTTGATCAAAACTCACTTAGGGCAAAAGCATTATCAGATGAAAAAGAAAAACTACTTGATCTTGAACAAAAGCTCAGGCAAGTAAGAGCGGGTCATGAGCTTGCAATTAATGATCTAAAGTCTAGGCTTGCAGACTTGCGCGATAAGCGTGCCAAAATAGAAAAAGATGTTGAAGAGACCA
>JAGWFW010000187.1 GCA_028867735.1 Nitrososphaerota archaeon | reverse complement strand
AAGGGAGGTAAGGCAACTTGTCACTTGGGACCAATACCACAAGAAGGAATTGATGGAATACCAATACCAAAGGCAGCAGATCCGCCCACAATGCTAGTGGCGGAACCTGTCACATCCAAAGGAGGTATTGCAGTATTGCATCTAGTCCCAAAACCACCTCATAGTTCCTTGGATTCTGTATCCTAGTATAAAATCCACACCTCAATAAAATGAGGATTTTTTTATTCAAATAAATTAGAGGTGCTATCTGTAAAGATTTGCATATTATTTGCATGTCATTTTGAAATATTGCTAAATAACAATCAGTATTTTTTCACATATGCAGAACTTGAATCAAGTACATCTAATTATAGTACTAGCTATAGGAATTGCATTAGTAGCATCACATGATGCATCTGCAACATATGGCTATGATCAAAGTAACAACCAAAATACTGTAAACGTACAACAGATTTCCAACACATCAAATTCTAATAGTATTACAGTTTATGACAGTGCTTTTTCAGTCCAGTATAGTATCAACAATGGACAAGTGATCAACATTCATGGTAACAACCAATCACGATCTGTCATAGTGCAGACAAAAACTAC
>JAGWFW010000186.1 GCA_028867735.1 Nitrososphaerota archaeon | reverse complement strand
AAAATACAACTCTAGCATTAGTATTGTCGCGTGTGTTCATCTACAGATTCCATCCGATCCATATTTTGGAACGGAATATGTAGAAACGACAAAACTATTGGAAGAATATGCCGCCAATTCAATCTCGAAATTAGAGCCAAGGCTAAAAGAGTCTAAGATACAATTTAAGACCGCTGTATTGCAAACAATTTCAATTACTGATGCCATAGTGACATACGCAGAATCTCATCAGATTGATCTTATCGTAATGGGTTCGCGTGGACTGGGTGGATTTAAGAAACTGCTGCTTGGAAGCGTGGCAAGCGGAGTTTTACAGCATTCCAAGTGCCCTGTATTGATAGTAAAATAAGGCATTTTTACATTCATATCTTTTCATGTTATTGGTAACAAATCATTTTCCGATCTATGTTTGTTCTATGATGAATTAAAAATAACTGTAATTGCATTGCAGCTAAGTGCATACATAGATGTTAAATTCTATCTAATCAATACATCATCGATAAGAAATGGTAACAAGCCAGAAAGTAGGACTCTTGAACTTTTTTGGAATAAAAGAATCGCGAAAACACATTCTCATTTGCATAAGGTGTG
>JAGWFW010000185.1 GCA_028867735.1 Nitrososphaerota archaeon | reverse complement strand
TGCTTCCCATTAACATGCCGTCCATCATACCCATTCCCATTCCGCCTCTTCTTCCGCCAAATCCACCACCCATGGCTCCGCCCATTACTCCAAACAAAGCAGCAGTTGTTGCAATGTTTCCAACCTCAGCTGCTACATCTATTGCAACAAGGTTGGTTCTCGCGGTAACAGGAATTATCCAATAAGGAACCATTGTCAGGTTGAGCTCCTCCAAAGTTGAAGTTTCCTGCAAATGTCTGTGAAGCAAACCCTTGTCCATCATTTTTTTCAGTCTGGCGGTAGCATCGTCCTTGTCAATTATTGTGATTGAAAGCATTGTATGTTTTGCAATATTTTTCCAACCTGTGTTTTCTAAAGTTACACTGCTACCACAATACTCACATGTTATTACCATCTCGCCAAATTTTGGAGCAATTGGTGCGCCGCAGCTTGGACATTTTATTTCTTTTATCGTGTCCTGATCTTGATTTGCTGTTGTCTGGGTGGGTTGAGGTGTTTGAGGTGCCTGAGCTGCTTGGGCTGCCTGAGGCTGTTGTTTTGCACCACATTTTATGCAAAAAGTTGCGTCATCTGGAAGTTGCGTGTCGCATTTCA
>JAGWFW010000184.1 GCA_028867735.1 Nitrososphaerota archaeon | reverse complement strand
TGCTCTTCGGGTACTAGTTTTGACCCACATATTGCACACTTTGAACTTGTTCCCCATGCTTTGACATAATTTACCGGCATACCAAGCCATCTTGCTTCATACTCGATCTGTCGTTGCAGTTCATAAAAAGACCAAGAGTTCATCTTGGACCGGTATATCTTTCCCTGACCATTTCCTTTTCTATACATCTTACGAATTCCCTTGATGTCTTCCATTATGATTCCTGAATTTTGAGATGTAATCTTCTTTGAGGTACAGTGTAGTATGTCATGAACTCTATTTTTCTGTAATTTTCCATATTTTTGAAATATCTTTTTTTGTATTCTGGAATCATTGCGTCTAAACTTGCTTTTTACTACACCATATGATGCAATGATTCTCTGAGCTTTTGATAGATCGTAAACAACAGTGTTTTCTTTGGAATCATATGTTGTTACATTATTCAGGTTTCTATCTATTCCAATAAAATTAGTTGATCTCTGTTTCGGAATGTCTTTAGAGTATGACAGTACAATCTTGTCATCGGTAATTGTAAGACTACCAAGCTTTGCACCCTTGATCTTCTCACAAATGTATCTGTTCAATCTAATGAAGATG
>JAGWFW010000183.1 GCA_028867735.1 Nitrososphaerota archaeon | reverse complement strand
CATTTGCGGCATTTGATAAAAAGTGTAATGATTCGTCTGATACGTTGACAAGTTTTTCAGCTTCTTCTTGGGTGATGGTGTGACCTGACAGCACCTTGTTCTTGCATAACGTGATAAACTCAATCTCTTGGCTCACAACATGATTTTTCTGACTCTATTAATTAAGATTATTATGGTAAACCAGTGATATGCCTATGGTTTACTGTTTTTTTAAAATACCGCCAAGACTTGTCATATCTTTTTTGCAACCTTTCTGATGGTGTCTATTGTCCCACCAATCAAAAAGTCAAGTTCTGTTTCTGGCATCGCAAGAGGCGGTACAAGCATGACTATGTGGCCAAGCGTTCTGAGGTAAATCCTATGTTTTTTTGCCTCGCTGAAGATCTTTTGCTGTATATTTTTCTCAGGTGCAATCGGTGATTTTCTTGCCTTGCTGCTGACAAGCTCTATTCCCATGAGCATTCCCTTGTGTCTTACGTCTCCGACCAGTTCTAGCTCTGATATCTCATCTACTCTCTTTTGGAGTTGCAAGGAGCGTTTTTTGACTTGGGAGATAATGCTGTATTTTTTGTAAAGTGAAAGGTTTGAGATTGCAGTT
>JAGWFW010000182.1 GCA_028867735.1 Nitrososphaerota archaeon | reverse complement strand
TGTATATGCCGTAAAATCCAGTAGAGTTTACAATCTGTCCAGACGACTGGAAATTAAATACAGGGCACATGGGATAGCCCGGAGGTCCTGCTATTGCATACTGGTCCTGTATGTTTGAAACGCATGACGGGATGAGTTGTGTTGCTTGATCTGTAACAGACAAGCTAGTCGAGTTTGTGACTGTAAAATGCTGTATTGCAACATGTCCCCATTCGTCTCCTCCTACAACAGTATATGTTCCAGCTGGAGGCTGCTCAAATCCACGAGCTGAATAAAATCCATCAAATGTAGCATGATATTTCATCTCTCCTGTTGAATTTCCGTTGGGAGTTTCTGTTATGGCCTTGTCACTTGATGGCTCAAAGACATACCCATCAACTGTCACAAGCATTGGACACATGTAAGTTCCATTTTGATAAAGCTGGAGCGGTCTTGCTACTGCAACATTCTCAAGGGAATAGTTTCCTTCATAGATTGCAATACCGACAGGGTCAAGCTCGCATGGACCCATATTGAGCCCTTTCACTGGCCAAGTGTTTTTAGAATCTTTTACCAGCATGTTTGGAGATGTGTTGTCAAGTGTGATATCAATTCCCAATG
>JAGWFW010000181.1 GCA_028867735.1 Nitrososphaerota archaeon | reverse complement strand
TACCTCTCAAGCTTCTGCTTTACGCGGGTAAGTTCCGTCTTTAGCTCGTCAACGGGCTGCTGGGAAGTCCTTCTTTTTGACGGCTCGATGTAGGTGGCAATCAGAGAGTCGAGGTATTTTCTGTCCGAGATGTAAAGCTGCCTTCCGTCCTGGAGCATGCTAAGTATGTAGTTAAGCCTGCCACTGTCCCCCTTTTTCGCATCAATGAGGTATATCACATGCTCAATTAGGTCCTCGTTCATCGAAATCTCCTATCCAACACGCTTGGATTGCCGGGTCCGCCTTTAGATAACTTTATCAACATTATCAAGCTCCTTTGGAAAAGGATTTTGATTATTCCCGGTGCTAGCTGACTTTTTTTAGGAAATTCAGGATTGGCTCCTTTTCGGAGCTTGAAAGAGACGAGAATCCCTCCAGCAGCTCCCTCTGGATTGTCAGCGACTCGTCAAGGGCTTTCCTTACGCGCTCGCTTTCAAATGGGACAAGCCTGTCTATCTTTCCCTCGCTGTATGATTCTACATATCTGCGCAAAAGCGATGAGACAAAGGTTGGCGCTACCCCAAGAAGCGTAAGGATGGAGCTCTTCAGGTCCTTGTCCTTTGAGT
>JAGWFW010000180.1 GCA_028867735.1 Nitrososphaerota archaeon | reverse complement strand
TTTGATAAAGTAATTGAGATAAATCAAGATCATGTTCCTGCATGGTATAATCGAGGGCTAGCATTTGAGTCATTAGACTTATTCGAAGATGCCCTACAATGTTATGACAGAATAATAGAGATAGACGCAAATTACAAAAACATACTTTGTCAGAAAGGAAGATTGTTATCATCAATTGGAAAATATAAAGATGCAATAAATTGCTTTGACACCATACTTGCATCTGATCCATCCAATACGAATGCACTTTATTACAAATCTTGTGCCATGTTAAAAGACGGACAAAAAGATGAATCGCTTGACATATTGGAGCTGATGGTCTCTATTGATTCTAGATATAGAGATGTACTAAGAGATGAAAAAGATCTAGAGGCATTCAAGATTGACAAGAGATTTCTAAGATTAATGAATTAACTAAAATTATGTTTTTATTGCTACACGGATGTTTGTAATAAACAAACAAGATACTATATGGAAATATCTCATAGGTGAGTTAGATGTGTTAGGATGACCTCAAGAATACTGATTGCAGAAGATAATCAAGACCTAGCGGAGACTTGCAAGATAGCCCTAGAAAATAGAGGTCACATAATTACAATTGTAAGAGATGGC
>JAGWFW010000017.1 GCA_028867735.1 Nitrososphaerota archaeon | reverse complement strand
TGTTGGTGTTTGTGTTGGTACTGGTGTTGGTGTTTGTGTTGGTACTGGTGTTGGTGTTTGTGTTGGTACTGGTGTTGTATTGTTAGTTGACTGTGTGGGAGACGTAGTTATACTGGAAGTTGTGTTGGTACTTCCTGTATTTGATGGGGCGTTAGTTGGTGTATTACTACTAGTTGTATTCGATGACATATTCATGCCAGAAGACATGTTTGTACTAGTTGTAGTTGGAGCTGTAGATGCTGATGTGCTGACAATTACCTGACCTGTCATCCATGGATGGACTTGGCAAAAGTAATTGTATGTACCAGGATTGTTGAAGGTGAAGCTAAAGTCTTTTCCAGCTGCAATCAAACTGCTGTCAAAGACAGTGCCAGTCTGATTGTCTGATGGACTTCCACTTGTTACAGTGTGGCTTACTTTGTCGTTGTTCTTCCACTCTACTGTTGTACCTGGTGTTACGGTTATGGTACTTGGATCAAAACAATTGTTCGTTTGTGCACAGTTTGGACCCGAACCATCTCCGGCTAAAATATTTACGGTTGCTCCAGATTCTTGAGCAAAAGCTGATGGAGCTATTGCAAGAATTGCAACTAGAGTCAAAACGCCGAATAATGCGCCCATTGGTTTTGACATCATAAATCCAATACCAACTCAATCAATTAATAAATTCTATGAATTTTACGAATTTTATGAATCGGGCCGTGAACTAGGGCTAGTCGCAATGTATTTCAGAATAGGGCCAAAAAATCTGTTTTATCGACTAAAAGTGCAAAATATTGCAAAAAAGAAGTTTTGACGCTCTCTCCTAACGATGTATAATAAATATTGGGTATACCCTAGCTTACACATGACAAGTATGAAATGTGTCGTATGCGGAATAGGCTTTTTTTCTGCTACCGGTTCTGACAAGTGTTCAAAATGTTCGGGAAAAGAAAGCCCGGAAACCTCTGAAAGCCATGATTCTTGTGGTTGTGGGCATCACCACCACTAGAACTAGTTTTTTATCATCTGAAAAATTTGTGGATTCTGTATCTTGGTGACATTCTCTTAATATTACCATATTGAGGAATTGGATGGGTTATGAAAGCGCTAGTGTATGACGAATATGCGCCAGATGATAATTATGCTAGAATTTTAAAAATTAAGGAAATACCTGATCCTAAACCAAGACCACACGAAGTAGTCTTTAAAGTAAATGTTGCAGGGCTGAACCATGACGATATATGGGGAATGAGGGGAAAGCCCCTCCAAATACCACTCCCGCACATTTCTGGAACTGACGCAGCGGGCGAAGTGGTTGCAGTGGGAGAAGATGTTACTACGGTAAAGATAGGCGACAGAGTTGTGTCACATGGTAACCTGTCGTGCCGAGTTTGTACTGCATGTACGGATGGCCGTGAGTATGACTGCAGAAGCAGGAAAATTTGGGGATTTCAGACAGGTCCGCTGTGGGGGGGATATTGTGAATACGCTCATCTGCCAGAAGTAAATGTAGTAAAAATTCCAGAAAATATAAGCTACGAAGAAGCTACTGCATCATCTATGGTGATGGTAACTTCGTGGCACATGTTGGTAGGGAGAGCAAAGATCAAACCTGGACAAATAGTGCTCATAATGGGAGGGGCTTCAGGTATGGGAACATTTGGCATACAAATTGCAAAATTGTATGACTGTGATGTTATTGCCACTGCCAGTAAAAACAAACTCGATGACTGTCTAAAACTTGGAGCAGATTTTGTAGTTGACCACAGACAGGAAGACTGGGATAAGGAAGTGTTTACAATTACAAAAGATCTTGCAAAAAAGAAGGGCGCCAAACCCGGTGTCGACGTTGTCTATGAGCATATAGGAGGCTCTCACTGGAACAAAGAACTGGCTCTGTTAAAATATGGCGCGACAATTGTTACTACCGGAGCCACAACCGGATATGACGTACAAACAGACCTGAGACACATATTTTTCAAAGGAATAAACGTCTTGGGCTCTACCCAGGGAACACGTTCGGAACTTGTCGATGGACTGTATTGGCTGTCGCAAGGAAAAATAAAGGCAATAATTGACTCAATATACACATTTGAAAACGCTGCCGAAGCTCACACCAAGATGCTAAAGGGAAACCTTGTGGGGAAGATCTTGATGAGGCCCAATTAAAGATTCTAAAGCAGGGGTATCTGAAATATCATGTTGTTGGTTGCCGTGATGAAAATGCACGTCCAACAAATCTGATCAATTTTACAAACTCGTTAATTGATGCTCATAGAAAACGTGAAAACGTCATTTTTGATCTCTAGGTGTATGTTCCTGATTCTGCTGAGTATCTGGGGGTGCATGCCTGAATTTTCAAAAGATTGCATAGACATGACCAATGCGTCTTCTACATATCTGGGAATTGTGGCAGGCGCGATAATAGGCGGTATAGTAAGCTGGTGGGTGTATAATAGGCAGAAGAAGACTTCTGACACGCAAGAGCGTGTTTTACGTCGAATTGAAGAATTGGAGGAAAACCACGATGTGATATTGAAAAAATTGGCTGACTTTGACGACATGCATGAAACGGCCCTGAATGCAATGAGCGAATTAAACCAAAAAGTCGACTTGCTACTCAATAAAAATGACAAGTCTTCGTAGGGTGTCTGACTGGTTCTCCTCTGTGTATGCGTCGTAGCCGGGCTTTCATATCGCTCAATCTTACTCTAATGATAATAATTACGAAAAATGAAAAACTGTAACTTTTTCTTAAATATGTGAAAGACGGTTAAAGTATTGAAGAAAACCCATTAACCAGACACACACAAGTACCAAGGTATGATCTTTGGTACTTTGGGTTTTCTTCCTTATGTCAGTTATAATGATTTTTAAGACTTGTTATTTTGTCAAAAGTTAATCAGCTCGATAATTTTGTTATTTTTTGTCATCGAATATTTCTAAGCGTTGCATGTCGGGGTGTTATTTGACTGACGTGGCCAAAGTTTTGACAAATACATCTGATCCAGAAATGAAACATTTTTTTACAATTACTTATATAGTGGTTAGGCCGACCTGCAATAGTTGGATAATAAGTTCAAAGGATTACTGTTATTTGTCATTATATTAGGTTCAATATCTGCTATTCCTGTATTTGCTGCTTCCAGTTCTACAAATAATGCAAATTCAACTAATATGACAAGCTCTTCAGCGAGCTCAAACTCCATGAATACGACCAAGTCTTCCACGAATTCTACTTCTACAGGCACTGTCCATTCAACACCAACGCCTTCCAATCAGCAGGGTCCATATCGCCTGCTTAATTCTACTCAAAATCCAACTGCTGTAACGCCTTTATCTGGTGCTCTTGCAGTGACAGTCCAAACTGACAAGCCATCGTACAACGATGGGGACAAGGTAACAATATCTGGTATGACGAGAGACTATATGGGAGATACCCCGCTTACTCTTGAATTACGAAGTCCAGTTGGAAATTTAATTCAAACAGAACAGATTACGGTGGGTACTGACAAGACTTTCTCAGTAACTCTGTCAGCTACCGGGGTGTTGTGGAAAGAACCCGGCACCTACTCAGTATATGTCCAATATGGCAGCAAAGATCGTTCCGCACAAACTACATTCCAGTTCTCAGGCTCACAAGTATCATCAGGACCCGGTACCATTCCAGTAGACGGTACAAGCTATTCAATCACTTATACTATTACCAATGGTAAGGTTCTGGACATCAAGGCAGACCCGCCATCAAAGTCTTTGATTGTGACAATTCAAACAACCGGCGATGGCTTGCTTACAATTACAATGCCAAGGACAGTAATTGATGCAAAGAAGTCTGATGGTACAACAGACGACCAATTCGTAGTAGTAAACGATGGCGTGCAAAATAGCCAAGTAAATGAGACCCTCACAACATCCACTGACAGGACACTGGCAATTCCATTCAAGAACGGAGCATCACAAATCGATATCATTGGTACATTTGTGATTCCAGAGTTTGGTCCAATAGCAGCCTTGGTACTAACCGTTGCAATTGTGTCAATAATTGCAATATCGAAAAAGACCGGGCTGAGATTTCCAACCAGATACTAGATAGGCCCAAAGTGTGTTACCGTCTATAACACTATATAACAACAGTATCGAGAGATAACGTGGAGAACCTACTGACAAACGATGAGATTGTCTGGCTCTGTAAGTTTCTGGAAGGAAAGGGTAGCAATAATGATCTTATCGCAAAGATAGTTACGATTACAACCAAGCTTCAAAAAATGAAGCGAAGATGATTCAATATCTTCACTCTGGTATTCTGGTTTAGGATATAAATCAGGCTCTAGAGAAAACTAGAAAATGGACAAAGATATTCTGTATCGGGAAGCGCATCTTTTTTCACACTCTGTGACATGGCTTGTTGTCATATGCATTACATTTTGCAGCGTTTATTTTGCATTGCCTCCACTCTTTTCCATAGAAAGTGACATGGCGCCCACACAACTGGTAGTGGTAGCATCTTCTGTTTTTTTGGCGGTTGGGTTTATTTTTCCCGTTTTATTGCTTACAATAAAGCTTAGAATCCAAGTGCGCAATGATGGCTTGTACGTTAAGGTCACGCCATTCCAACTCTTGTTCAAAAAAATCTCACTAGCGGGTCTTCAAAACTGCGAGCCGTATGTTCCAACGGAAAGGGAAAAAAACAAACTGGGTCTAAAATATGCAATTTCAAAAAAAGCATATTCGCTTGGAGGCAAACGGGGGCTAAGACTGGAATTCAAAGATGGCCGTGTTGTATTGTTGGAATCAAAACGGCCAGAAAAAATCATTCAAGCTATCAACGCTGCAAGCAAGACGAACCAATAGAAAATCAAACCTAAACTAAATTGAAATATAATCTTGATTCTAGCCTCAAACTTTATTATATCTGACCTGATGTCTACTGTGTGAACGAAGCATACGTATTACTAAACGTAGATTATAAAAAACAAAAGAGCATTGTAGAACAAGCAAAAAAACTTCCAACGGTAAAATCGGTTAAAATAACTTATGGCATATATGATATTTTAATCGTACTTGAATCAAATAACATGCAGGAGATCAAACAAACCATAGATGTTGACCTGCATGGTATAGACGGAATAAACAACCTCACGTCACTTATCTCAATCATCTAAGTTGGTTCAAGAATACGAGGTTATCATAATAGGAGGAGGGCCTGCGGGACTCAGTGCAGGTATATTTGTTGCAAGACAAAAGGCATCCTGCCTTCTGATATCAAAAGACTTGGGAGGGCAGATGAACCTGATCCCAAAACTTGAGAACTATCCGGGTACGATGATGTCAAGCGGGCCGCTGCTTGCAAAGACACTGGAAAGCCAGTTTCTTTCATTCAGTGGGGAAATGATCTACGATACGGTAGTAATGATAGAAGAAACCGAAGCAGGAATGAAAGTCAAAACAAGCCGCTCTGAATATATTGGGAAATCCATCGTTCTTGCTCCCGGCAAGGTACCAAACAACCTTGGCGTGGAAAACGAATCCGTGTTGTCAAACAAGGGAATACATTATTGTACAAAATGTGACGCCCCATTTTACCAAGGCAGGGTTACGGCTACCGTTGGAGTTGGGGGATATTTGTTAGAGTCTGGGATTTTACTTTCCAGGATGGCGTCAAAGGTATATCTAATTTACAAGGGAGGGACGTTAGGGGGGGACAAAGACATGATTGCTTCAATCGAAAAGAAAGAAAATGTACAGTTGATACCCCAGTCATCAATCAAAGCCATCTCGGGTACAAATAATCTGCAGTCAATCACCGTTGTAGATAATTCCGGCAAGGAAACTACTCTGCAGGTAGACGGCTTGTTCATAGAAATGGGCTCGAAGATAAACCTGGATTTTGTAAAACATCTTGTGAAGATTAATCAAAAAGGGGAGATTGAGATATCCGAGGGAGGAAAGACCATCCATCCTGCTATATTTGCAGCAGGTGATGCGACAAGCATACCGTACAAGCAGATCATAGCAGCATGTGCAGGCGGCGCAAACGCTGGTCTTTCCGCATTCAATTATGTAGAACGCCTAAAGGGAAGGCCCGGAATTCGCGCGGACTGGAAAAAAACAATGGGGGATACTGTATTTCATTACTAGTGCTTTCATAATTCCAAATAACCGTTGGTTGCACCGAAGCTATTATCTATCAGATGTGGTTGGTATGATTGGTAGGGTTTGGAAGATCTTAATTCTGAAGACTATGATTCAATATGCGGAAAAATATTGCAACTTGATTCTAAGATAAGGTTTGTCGGAGTAATCAACGAAAGAGGAAAACTTCTTGCAGGAGGCCTGCGCGAGGGCCTAAAGTCTCTTGAGGATCCCAAGGACGATGAAATGCTTTTCACTGAGGTTGCCTTGCGTGCAAGAATGAGAAAAGAGTTTGATTCCCAGCTAGGACAAGTCAGATTTGCAATGTCCGTAAGAGACAAAGTCATAATCATGAGTTTTCCAATCAATGCACATAACATACTGTATGTGTCTGCAAACACTGACCTTGACCATGGGAAAATCCCGATGAAGATACTGAAAATGCTATAGATTTCTATTGGTAGTGCTTTACTATTGGAAGGCAGTTGTCTATTATTCTGAGGACTTCGGACCTTACCACGTTTTTGTCGATTGAAATCCACACTGTATTCTTACCCAGGGCAAATGAGATTGTCTGGACCTTTTCACGCTCTTCCCAAAGGAACTTTACACACCCTAGTTGTTTGTTGAACTGTGCTGCCATGCCGCTTTGCGCTGCAAGGTGGGAGAATTTGTTTTTTGTATTTTTTGTATTGAGCATGGGCTTCAAATCCGATCTTCTAACGTAAGCAATCAAGCCTCCGCTGCTGTTTATGATTCCAGCAAACCTGACATAGCGGCTGATCTCGCTTATCCTTTCTGAAATTTCCTGAGCCTCTACCTTGTTCAACACCTCAACTCTGAACATTTGCTATTTAACTATTCATAAAATCACGAATGTCAGAAATAATTCCTTAAACATTTCTTGAGCCAATGGAGAAAAAAGTTAGATTTCGCTAATTAACAATAAACGCAAAAAGTATCCTGCATTGAAAGGAATCCATGTAATATCAATAGCCTCAGTGCTCATAGTATTCATAGTTGCTTTTTCAAGCATCCAGGTCTCACAATCTGTACTCACCTATAGCATGCTTGTTTCAGTAAAGCCGCAGAAGGATCCTATAATGCAGGGAGACTATCCTGTGATAGTTGGGAATGTCACAGACCAGGCATACAAGCCAGTCGCAAATGCCAATGTTCTCATTCTGTTTGGATCCGAGGTTGTAACTACCACTACAGATGATCAGGGCAAATTCAAGTACCAGTCTGCAATACCTGCGACCCCTGGAACTTATGAGGTGGATGTTACCGTTACAAAGGAGGGATACATAAAACAACTTGCCGGCTCGACTTATACTGTAAATCCATATCCTGCCACAAAGACCACACCTGCAAATGTCACCACATCAATCACAAATCTGATATCCGGTCTACCGGTGTCTGCTGGAAACTATACCGTATATCTGGGCAAGGTCGCGCAATGGAATCTTGAAACTACTTGTTTTGTAGACTTTTCTGACAAGTATGTGAGATTTTTAAAAACATGCGATTTGTACAGTTTGGATCCTCAGGACTTTAAGATAGACCAGCAGGTAATCCCGTTGATTACTGTAATCCAGTATAACAATACGTACAGACTCTTTCCAAAAGATGTTTATGACGAGGCATACTATATGGGAAATGACACGGCGGGCAGCTTTATTGCAGCAACTTGGCAAAACTACACTGCTCCAAACTGACTTTAAGAAATATTTTTCTCATGTGTGTTGGTTGACAAACCCTATTCACGGGTAAGTATAAAATAGATGCTTCTACCACATATCAAGTGTGAAAGAAGAAATCGTACAATTGAGCAACGTCGAGGTAAACAAGCTAATCTCTAGTATCAAACAGCATTTCTCAGAACTGGGACTGCAGGTAATACATGAAGACAGTCATGATGGCTATTGGAGCATAAAAGCGCACAGGGGCGGCAAAATCGCCGTTGTAACAGGGAGCATTAGGGATATTGAGATACTGATAACTGGGTCCGACAAAAACTACGACCTGACACTTAGGACTGGGGCTTGGGGACGAGACATTGCAATTCCGGCACTTCTTGCAAGCACAGTGTCTTTTGGGGCTGGTGCGTTGGTTGCAGGAGCCGAAGTTTACAGGGCGCATAAATTTGAAAAAAACTTCTGGGAATGGCTAAACCAACAAATGAAATCATTTAACGCTACAGTAAGCACACCGTCTCAAGTATCCTCTCAAGAAAAATTATGTGGCAAGTGTAATTTACCGCTTCAGACGGATGCAAAATTCTGCATGCATTGCGGTACAAAGCAATAACTCTCTTCACTAGACGCTGTTTCAGTTTTTTAGAATCTAAAAATACTATTGTTTTTGACAACCAATACTGTGACAAAAAACGATATTATAAAAACGAATATTGCGGCAGAGCCAAATTCTGGCGTTGTAGCGCTATTGCTTGACGGGCTAGTAGCGCCAACAATGACTTCTCCAGTCATCCACGGATGAATGGAACAAAAGTAATCGTATGTGCCCGGGCTCATAAACATGAAGGAATACGTAGACCCGGGGGCCATCATGCCGCTGTCAAATGTTGTACCAGCTTCATTTCCTGACGGCTTGCCGCTGGTGACAGTGTGTGGCGTACTGTCCATGTTTGTCCACATGACTGTTGTTTTGGCAGGTATTGATGCGATGTTGGGTTCATAACAGTTTTTGGCAGAAACGCAGCTCTGACCTGCATCACTACCTCCGGTAATGTTGACTGAAACGCTTGATTCTTGTGCAAATGCAGATAAAATTCCCGTGCTCCCAATCAATATTGTAAAAAGTATTACAGATGCCCTCATTTTTCCAATCTGATTGCATTTGAACCTGCAATCAAACGTATCGATAGTTCTCACTGAATTTGACACGTAAATGTAACCCAAGAAGTTTTGGTAACAATCCTAGTGCATTAAAATAGGAGATACTGAGAGACTAGGCGTGAAAGGCTCGAGCGCACTAGATAGTTATGACCATGCAAAGGCGGATAAGGCACTAAAGATGCTCTACGCCGACAAAAGTAATGAATTCCATGAACTTGCCCAGGCAACAGGTTATCCTGTAGGAAACAAAGACTGGGAAAAAATCATACTGAATTTCTGCCTGGATTTTGATGACTGTTTCAAGGCATGGTCTGATGAAGCTACGCCATCTGACCACAACAAAGTACACAAATGCATGACAATGATGAGACAGCTGGCACGAGGTAAGCCAAACATGACCGAGGTTACAAAGTTGCAAACCGTAGCATATCGAATAGCCGAGGACTTCAAGTCGATTTACAAAAGAATAGAATAGCTCGCACTTCTAACATTCTTTCTTTGATCGAACAAGCTGAGCAGGTACTATGAAAACCCTCACACCTGATCATATTATTCGTCTCTGAAAGTTCACCTACATGTCAAATCCAAATGCGTCTGTGGAAGAGATGTGGAAAACACTGGAACACTATGGCATAAAACGTGAGATGCTCGAGAAACTGCATCCTACTCCTGAGACCCTATCACATATCTGTTCCTCGATAAGAAAACAAAAAACATGCTGATGACTCTGGTCTAGCCGTACCATGTCATGAAAATATTGAAAAATGAAATATCATTTGGTGATTTCTCTAAAACGAGTGTTGGTCTTTAAACGATCCAGATCTTTATCCTGTAATGCGATATCTCTCCACGACGAATCAAGGCGAATTGCTTTTTGAAGGGACGTGATTGCGCCATATTCGTCATCCTTCATGGAGCAAAGACATGCCTTGTTATACAATGCTTCTGCATGGTTGTTGTCTAGTCTTATGACTTTGTTGTACAAATCAAGCGCCTCCTTGTTTTTTCCCAGCCTGTATAAAGAATGGCCTTTGAATGTGAGCGCATTGATGTAACTTGAATCGATCTTTAACGCTGCATCAAAACATTCTATTGCTTGTTCATATTTTTCACTTTTGTAGAGTGTGATTCCTTTGTTGGATAGCACATGGACGTTTTCTGGTACTCGTTTTAACGCATCATTGAAGTTTTCCAGTGCACTGTCATAGTTTCCTGTCGAATCTAGTACAACACCAATATTGTTTAGTACTGACATCTTGGTGGGGTTTTCTCTGATGATTTTCTCATACATCTCAACTGCTCTCTGAGAATTGCCTGTCAGGTGGTAAAAGTTGGCCACCCTTAAGACATATTCGTCTTCCTCAATTATTGGTCTGTCTGTTTTTTGCAGCGTATCCTTTAGGCTGGCATTTTCTTCCAAAAGCAACAGTATCTCCTGCACTGTCTCTTGCTGGATCTGTATTTTTTGTTCAGACCTGAGAACCAGTGGTATGCCTATGGCTGTCAAAGTTTTTGTCACGTATTTTTTATTATCGTCAAACTTGGCGTCTTCGTCCTGCTTGGTCAAAACTACGTCTGTTGGTTGGACAGCCGTAGGCGCGGGCTCTTCTTGCTGTATGCTGATAACGGGCTCTACTTTTACCGTATTGTCTCTCTCAGGAGGCTTGACTCTATGCAGTGAGGGAAATCTCAATTCTACTCTAATGGTATAAAACCGATTAATAATGCAATCTTTTGTGACTGTTTTCTCTTACAGTATTGAAATTGATGCGAGAACCCCGGATGATCATATTTTTCAATGATCAAGTAGTAATAGTGATACAAATGATTGAATCTGTAAAGAAAAAAGAATTCCTATCATTTATTGAAAGGGAAGCAAAAATTCATGTTGATAGTTATATTGAAAGTGCAGTTCATCTTGCAGAAGAGGTACACTCTGGAGTTAAAAGGGAGGACGGTACTTCGTCATTTCTTGAGACCCACATATTTCCCGTAACAATGAATGTCATCCGACATTACAAGTGGGCAAACAAACCTATGACTACCATTCAGATTGTATCAGCAATATTGCATGACGTCATGGAAGATAATGACAGAATCTTGGATCTGCATGCCTCAAAATCCTACGGGTTTGACGCATACTTTAGCCACAAGTTTGGTGACTATGTATACAGGGTGTCCTCTATTCTGAAAACAAAGCCCTTGGAGATTTATTCTGGGTTGACAGACAAAGAACGGGAACTGGAAAGATTTCGAGAATACTGCAATGTCTTGACAAGATCTGACTATGACACCAAAACAATAAAGCTTGCCGACCGGCTCAACAACATGAGGTTCATTTCCAAGATTCCAGGACACGAGAAAATGGCGCGATATATCCAAGAGGCTGAGGATTTTTACATCGCGTATACAATCATAGAGCCTAGGGTGGATGATTTTTACCTTGAGATAAGGGAGGCATATGAAGATCTGAGAAAACTCGCAAAGGAAAAAGCAAAGATAACAGCGTAAAACTCATTGATTTTCTATCCAAACTGATAATTGATTCCCTTTTCTCCTCTGGGATGGCTCCATTCTGTCTCCTCTGCGCACGTGCCACATTCGACGCATCCCTCATGCTGTATCATTACGCCGTTTTTTTCCATGAGGTAACATCTTGTGGGGCACAAGACTGTCATTTTTTTCATAAACTCGCTTGTAGGCTTGAGGACCTTGATGTGTGAAACGCTGTCATCGTTGAATTTTAGCTTGGCGACTCTTTGCGCAATTGATGGAATGGTGGGAGTATAGGACGAAGACACACTCTTACCCAGTCTTTCTGCAAGCTCGGTTGGTACCCTGACATAGGTCTCGACAGTTTCAATTATTGGCAATATCTTTTCATATCCTAGAATATTTGCAAACCCGACGGCAAAGTTTCGCAATGTCTTACTTGACATCATCTTTACAACCATGCCGTATTTTGAATTGATAATGTCTTTTGGCACGTCTTTTGCCGCATCAAGAAATATCTTCAGATAGTCTTTGTCTATTGATTTTAGATCATGCGTGTAGGGGCTTTCCTCAACTGACTGCGAATAATACTGTCCAAGGTAGTTCTCGTCAAAATTGTTCTTATCAAGCGCTCTTGCTACTGCGTCTGCAGCTCTTACGGCGTCGTCAATTCCGACATTGAGCCCTTCTATCCTTGGACCTACAAATATACCTCGTCCGGCCGCGTCTCCGGCAAACAGTATGTTCTTAAAGTATGGTTTTTCCATCCTGCAGCGTTTCCCGTCTGGCACTAGCTTTGCACTATATTCTGCCTCGACATAATCCGTCTCAAATTTCATGCCATATTTGGTTGACATCTGATCTCTGATTGATGACAGCTGTGCTTCCATCTCTTCTGGGGCGGAATATTTTCCTTCTCTGACAAGTCTCTCCCTTTCACCTTTAGAGTAATATGCCTCTCTCATCTCGGTCCAGGTCTTGATAATTTTTGTGACAGCAAAACGGATTCGCATCTGTTCTTCCTTTGCAAGGTTCTTGTCTATCTCTCCCCTGACGGGCACCTCGTCTCTGATAAGATCAGATATCATTGGATTTCTCAGTAATGTATTTACAAGCTCGTATGGTTCTACCGGGGTCTCTAAAAGGGAATCCAGATGGTATACGGCTCCGACCGACAAAGTATCACGATTGGTGTAAAGAAACCCCCCTCCTATGTGGTCCATTGTCACATCTCCTGCAAAAAGGTGCGCTGCCCCCTCGTCTTCACCGATGGAAAATCTTTCATTCATGATTTCTTCCGGAAGTTTTACAACAACTTTGACTCCCTGATAGAGCTGGTTCGGGGAAAACTTTTGTCTTGCGCCAGTCATGTATGCAATCTCCGAGTTTACCCCGTCTGCAGCAATAATTGCCTTGGCTGCAACTTCCTCAAGTTCGTTTGTCTGTACTATTGTCTGTCCCTCCTCCCACCTGATGTCTTTTACATGAACACCTGACACAACGCCACCCCCTTGTTTTTCTGCTGTCTCTTGTGCCTGCTGCAGGAACCACTGGTTAAGCTTACTCATTAGTACGGAACAGCCAAAATTTGCCTCATACTCATGCGCAGCTGTCAGGTCGATTGAAAAAATTTTGTCTTTTGATGTTGCATGCAAGACGTATTTTGTGATCTTTCTTTCGTATGGCCTGTCAGTCAGAAAGTTTTCGTAAATGTCTTCCACATTGTGCGTTTTTCCATTTTTTGGTTTTTTAGAATAGAGTATTCCGCCTGAAATGTTTTTGGAGCCGATCTTTTCTCCAGCCTCGAAAAGAACCGCCTGTTTTCCCAGGGTAGAAAGCCGTTTTAGAGCTGCCAGTCCTGCCGACCCGCCTCCAATGATGGCTACGTCGTATTTTTCCAAACTCTCCTTCTCCTTATGCCTGCACTACCTGTTTCTGCTTTCTTATTTCTTCTATTAGGATGGGAACAACGTCTTCCATTCTGCCTTTTATGAATACGTCGCATTCATCCTTGATAGGCGCGTCCTCATCCGGATTTATCGCAACGATGAACTCAGAGTCCCTCATGCCAGAAATATGTTGCATGGCCCCGCTGATTCCGACTGCAATGTACACCTTGGGGCTGACCTTTCTTCCGCTTGTGCCAATCACCCTGTCAGGTATCAAATAAGTCGAGTCTACTGCCTGGCTTACTGAAAATGGTTTTTTTGACAGGGGAAGGGTGATGCCAACCTGAGCGTCAAGCTCTGAGGCAAGCTCCTCTATCATCTTGATGTTCTGTTCTGGTGAATCTTTGATTCCACGCCCGAAACTTACTATTGTCTTGTGACTGTCAAAATCAATCTCACTCTTGATTATTTTGCGGTCAATTATCCTGACCCTGAGATCCTGCGCATCAAATTTCGGCACGTATTCTATTGTAATCCCATTTCTGCTGGGGTCAGGCTTGATTATATCAAAGACTCCCGGTATTATGCTGCAGGATTGTGGGTGATAGTCTTTTTGCATTGCAGGATTTTTGTTATCCAGGCAGAGTATCGTGGTCCACAGAAATCCAGAAAAGTCTGGTCTGTACATCTCAAGTGTCTTCTCATAAGTCATGGGTTTTCCGCCTGTCTTGTTCTGGTGCGTAATTTGCAGGTCTCCGACGACAAGCTTGTTGATGTCTGATGCAAGGCCTGACTCTAGATGGGCCAAAACCGTGGAAGAAAGATGCCTTCCTATGCTGTCTGCTGCAAAAAACATGTATCTGGGTCTTTTGAATTGGATTGCATATTCGGGCTCTATTTTTGCTGCAATCTCCCTGTCTGTAGCTATCTGGAATATTGTTTTGGTGTAAATTGTATTTCTGACGTATCTCAACTCTGGATTGTCAGAACAGATCACTGCATCTGCTCCATGCTGGATCAAAACTCTTGAAATGTCTTTAATGTTGTACCCAAGTAAAACTGCAACTACTTTTTCTTTTGATGAATACCTTTTGTTAAAATCATCAAGCATCCTTCTTGCCTCTCCTATCATCTCCAAACTTACTTGGAGTAATTTTCCTTCTTCGTGTTCCACTATGATGTAAACATGTCTATAGTCCCCTTCAGTCATTTTATCACCATCGTGGATAGGGACTGTCGCATCTTTGCAACAATTCTGCGAATTTGTTCTTGATCCGAACCATCTATTATTTCCGCCTGTCTTGTGGCTTTGCCTTTTGGTATGCGCTCCACTTTGTAGACTATGGTTGGAGAACCCGATATGCCAATAAGCTTTGGGTCTGCTTCTATTTGCGCAGCGTTGAGTACTTTGAGATACTGCTTAAAGTCCTGGGAACGCTGTCTTGCTTCCTTTTGGTATTTTTCATACGCTAATCTTTGTGATACCGTATTAAACTTGGGCTTGTATGAAGGGTCTATTGCAATAAATACCGGAAGAGGGGCCTCTACTTCTTCCACCACGTCATAAATTCCCTGCAATCTAACTAGCCTTTTGACCCTGATTGTTCTGCTCTCCGGGTCTATTTCATAATCAATCACGTTTCCAAGAAATGTCATGCCGAGTTTCCATGCTGTCTGGGGACCTGTCTGCCCGGTTTCTCCATCGGACGCTCTGTGCCCTGAAAACACAATGTCCATCTTTCCTTGCATCTTAAGTATGCCTGACTTGAGCACTTCGGCCGTTGCTAGGGTATCTGCACCTGCAAAAATTCTGTCGCTATAAAGATACAGTTCGTCTGCATCTGACATTAGCTGAGAATGTTGTAACATGGATTCTGCTACGGGCGGACCCATTGTACAAATCGAGATCTTTGCACCGTGCTTTATTTTTGCATAGAATGCAGCATTAACAGCTATGGCACTATGTGGCCCAAGTATGTTTTTTGTCTCTGCCCGATTCAGAGTGCCGTCCGGGTTGTAGCTGACATTTCCCTCTGAAAAATCAGGTTCCATCTTGACAATTACCGCTACGTTGACGGGGTCCATTCTTTCTAGATATTACGCTTTGATTTTATCTATTGTGGTTGTTCCCAAGCATCTAAAACAAAGTCTTTTCACAAACATCTGTTAAATCAAGTGTTAAATTTCGAGTAACAGACTACCTTTTCGGAGTATCTCCAGTTTCCTAAATTTATACATGTGATTTTAGCTGTAATGTAATCTACGAACGTTTCAACTGTGTTTGCTATGTGGCAGGTGGTTTTACAGCTCCACAATTTGAGCAGTGATCCTGGCTGTTCAATGTATAGTAGCCACACTTGAAGCACAGCCAATCAGACTGTTCTTGTGTGGTAGTGGTTTTAACTGGGGATGACGGCATGCTTGCAAAGTGGTCCGCCCAGTGCTGTCTTGTCTCATATTGGAGCGGACCTGTGTCAATTTCATAAATCGTCGCTTTCGTTTTTTTGTTGCTCCAGATGAATACAAACACCGCAATTCCTCCTGCGCCACCTGCCATGCCGTACATTATCATATTTGACATGCCTCCGGCAGTCGTATTTGATACCCCGGCCGCTGCAGTAGCAGTGGTAGTAAATGCCGGTGCGCCCTTTACATTGTATGCCTGTGCGTGACCCTCTACACTGAAGGTTCCGGATGCAGCTTGGTCAATTGTACGTATGTGGTAGGGGGCGTCAGCAGTAAAATCTGCATCCTGCTGATTGTTTGACATGCTACCTGACTGCAAGTTGCTTACTCCTGTAGAAAAGGTGGTGACTGCAACCTTTGTACCTTGGTAATGCAGAACGTTTGAGTCGCTTACGACATATGAGGGATCAAACAAATGGTCCCACTTGTCGAGTGGCTGTTGAGTATATAGCGTGGAAGGATTGATCAGGTTTTGTTGTAACAACTTTTCTGCCTGCGTGCCTTTTATGACGTCATATGCCGCTGGCAGTTCCTTTTGAATCATATTTTCTGGATAGTTGATCTCCAAATCCCCATACTGCTGCGTTGATATCTTCACATCTTGATTTAGGTTAAAGCCTACCCATGCAGCATCCATGATGTATGGGGTGCCCCCTCCCCCTATAGCTCCTGCCACATTGTTTGTACCTTGATAAAGGACATAGCTTCCTATTGTAGGAACCAGATTGATTAGATACGTGATGGATGCCTGCGTAGGACCTCCATTAATCTGTGCCTCGTAGCTGAGTTTCAAATCTGTCACTTTTGCCGAACTCCCCGTTGAAGCCATGGCCATGTTTAACTTATTCACGAGGTTCTTGACACTTGTATTGCTAGAAGAATCGGCATTAAAGGAAATTGTCATGTTCTTGCCATCCAGTGCATTTTTTAATTTGCCTCCTTGCGAATAATCCAGATAGACTATGTGGGTAAACCTAAAATCGGGAGTTATCAGCGCGCCGTTGATTGGAATGTACGCATTGAGATCCGTTGTGGCCAGAACAGGCGACATGGCTCCAAATAGCATAACTCCCACAAGTGACAGAGTAAAAATCATCCTCATTTACATTCTACAAGTACAAATGTGTCAAGGTTGGTATTATATCTAATAAAATTTTCCAAGTCTAATTTTTCCAATTTTTTTCAAAAATTATTTTTATTCTATGGTGTCACATACAATCTTGTTCCAACACTGACTGCACACGAAAATTGGAACAGATCCTAGTCAATCATGTGCAGATATGAATTTTATACCCATGCATTGGTGGATTTGTATCTTGAATTGGAGAGATGTAAAAACATGTCTTGTAGAACTTTGGACATTGTAAGATTGGTGAAAACATGATAAGGCAAAGCAACAACCCGTTCAAAATAAAAATGCTCTTCTTTATTGCAATATATGCATCTCTTGCCGTGTTTTCTCTTGCGTGGTACCACGTGCTGACAAACATCACTTGTGATCTGACGAAGCCTTTGTCATCTAATAAAGTTAGGACAGATTCCTCTGCGAGCCCAGCTCAGGATTGTAGCGAACAACTGCATTTCCACTGGATAAAATTCTATGGCATTAACGGCTTGATCTATGGAGCTTCGATATTTGTTCTAGTTGCAAACGTGAGAAAGAACAACAAAAATTGATTGAAAAACGTCTGACATTTTTCATCCTGTTTTATCTGAGAATCTGAACAAAACTTATAATCGAGAAAACACTGCTTCTCTTCAATCGCGACCTATTTATGAAAAAGCTCGCAATTGCTGCAATAATTGTAATCCTATTGGTGGCATCCATATCCGTAGGGTATTCCTTCAAGGCATCAGCTCAAGAGTCACTGATACCTGCATGGATAAAAAAGACTGCACAGTGGTGGTCGCAAAATCAAACCAGTGATTCTGAATTCCTAGGCGCAATTCAATATCTGCTTGATCATAACATATTGCATGGGACTACTGGTATCTCTGGAGCGGGAAATGCTGCCTCTGGAATGTCATCACAAAACTCTCAGCTAGTGGAAAAGATGAATGATCTACAAAGCAGATACGATACTCTCCAGTCAAAATACAATTTGTTACTACAACAAGTAAAGAGTATAACGACCCAGTCTTCACCTACGGGCGAAAATACTGCTTCTATATTTGCCGTGGCAGTAAAACCAGTCATAGAAAGTGATGGGCTTTTTGAAACTACATCTTACAAGGGTTCCATATTGAAAATTACAGTAGAGATCCGTGACGGATCTGGCCTTGTTCTGGTAAACACTGCAATCCCAACCGGCGTTGACTTTCAGTCTTCTGCGCGTACAGCGGTTATGGTATCTCAAAACGTTACCGGCATGGACCTTTCAAAAAAAGACGTGATTTTTTCAATCAGTTCTGCAAATAATGATGACCTGCAAGCAGTTGATGGAGGAAGTGCAGGCGGAGCAATGACTGTATTACTTATTTCAGATTTGCTTGGAAAATCCATCAACAGCCATGTGCTGATGACTGGTACCATACAACCAGACGGTACCATAGGCCCGATAGGCGCTGCCGCAGACAAGGCAGACGCTGCGGGTCAGTATGGCGCAAAGATATTCCTTGTGCCGCAAGGACAGGCGGTAATATCCGTACAAAACTGTAACGAAAAAAATGAAGGACCTATAACATATCAAACATGCACGATGGAGCAAAAGCCACTCTCTCCTATGATGCAAGACAAGTATGGAATGCAGGTAATTGAGGTCGGCACAATACAGGATGCGCTCAAGTACTTTAATTCAACGTGATCGTAGTGCAATCAGTTGCAATTATGGAAATCAAGTTTATCTCTAAGACTGTATTAATTTAATGTGATACGATCACGGCATCTCAAAAACAGCATAATGATGTAAACGTACCAGAACCACTATTGAAGATACTGTCTGAAAAAAGCATCATTCGAATCTTACAGTCATCTACATCGCCCAAGAACGCATTTGATTTAAGCAGGGACTGCGATGTTTCACTGACAACTGTATACCGGCAGATTAAGAAGCTAAATGACAAAAAACTGTTGATAGTATCAGGTTCAATAGACAGCGGCGGGAAAAAACATTTCACCTTCAAGAGCAAGAATAGCGTTTACTGCAAATGTGCCTGCTCTAACATAGACCTGTCTCCATTCATAAAGTTGAAAGGCTAGATTCAAGTTGTCTCTCTGCTACCATTATAGAATAGTTTCTTATTAGGTAGAATTTTTGTAGATGTTATTTGGTAAGGTTGCATATCTTAAGGGGCCTGATAACTGCACTAGTCGGCGCGTCTTTGCTCATTATGGGCGCCAGCATATTTGATAGCTCATATGATGTAGTTGAGTCTGTAATGGGAGATAAACAAGACATTGTTAAAGGAAAGATTCTGTCCCAAGAACAATCAGTCAACTCTACAATTACATGGAATCAGCTTGCAGCACACAGCGTCCTGATAGTAAACTCCAGTCCTTCCTCTGCTCAGATACAATTGCAGGTCACTGAACCAACCGGTGGAGCGTTTGAGAAAGAAAGCAAAAACGGCTTCATATATCATATCATAGGAAAAAGTACGCAGAACCAGGGAAATTATTCTTTCAGAGTGCTAAATCTTGGCGGTGAACCTGCCAGTATTAATGTGGTTTTGGGAGAGGATCCGTACCTCAGCGGCAAGTGTAATTCTGATAACCAGATAATGTGTTACGCCATTCCTGCATCTATCGGTATTGTCATAGCCGGCATGCTTGCGCTGATAATAGGCTCGCTAGTTGCTATAAACGACTTGAGGAAAAAGAAAAAGCATCTGACCTAGGCACATTGTAATTTTCTACGATTCACTGCACTCTGATGATGCCGTTACTGATGAGATACTGTATGCCCTTTGCAAAATCCCCATCCGATATCTCTCCATTTGCCCACCACCCTGCCGAAGTTCTTACCCATGAAGGAATCTGCTGCGATTGGCCTGTGCTGTTGGTGGCTGGAACTATGATGACCCCTTTTTCTATCAGATACTCTACGCCGTTCATAAAGTTCTGATCATCGATTGTTCCTTCGGACCACCACTTGGCATTGTTTTTGACCCACGGTGGGATGTGCATGTCTGTAGGCTTGGGACCTACGTAAAACGTATACACGGACTTTTCAAACTCTGCAGCATTCTGTAAAAAGCCAGTGCGTGATGAAACAAGAACGAGAAAATACTGCCTGCCATCATCTAGCCAGAAAGAGAATTCCTCTATGACCGGAGTGTTTTGTGCAGTATCGTTTTCTGCAGCAATTGCTTGTATGACAAACCCGTCTGTGAATCGCTCAATGTTTTTTTGATATACTGTGTATTTTGAACTGTCAAACAACTTTGCAACTGACATGTCGAGAATCTGGGAATCAGGCGTCAATAACACTGAATAAGATATGGGCTTGCCTTGGTAATAGTAAATTGCAAAGGTCGCCTCCCTGTCAGGATTTTCATTTGCAAATGCTGCCAGCGTTGTATCTGGTATGTTGTCCTGCTTTGTGGGAATCCAGCCATGCGGGGGCAGTATGGAAAAGTTGTATGTGGGATTGCTATACGTGTTGGTTTGCATATTTGCAGAGTTGAACATTGGAGTCGGGGGGCCTGTCGTTATCGTCATATTCTGGTCGGCCCATGCATGGCTGGTCAAAAAAGTAAGAGCCAGTCCTATCAGAACAGAATAAAAAACTAGTTTCAACTGAATATAATCTCCTAAAATCTGTTATTATAAGTATATTACTGCATTATCGCCTCTCAAAATCTGTTAAGCATCGGACAGATTTTTATTTTATCTTGCCACAGGTATCTTTTGTGCTAAAGTACATCTTGCTGCTATTGTTTTTTGTTCCCGTCCAGTCATTTGCCTTTACATCAGGGCAAAACGCTACTCTGGTCATAGGTCACAATGATTTTGACACTGGAGGAACGATACATGACAACGCTGCTGCTAGCGTCCTGTATTCTTCTGATGGAATAGGGTTTGACAAGTCAGGGAACCTGTGGGTTGCAGACACTGGCTTTAATCGTCTGTTAATGTTTGCTCCTCCATTTGTGAATGGTGAGAATGCAACACTTGTAATTGGGCAAGCAAATTTCACTTCTACCGGTGCCGCACTGTCTCCAGCCGGTCTTGACCAGCCGTATGGCATGGCATTTGATGACGATGGGAACATGTGGGTCGCCGACACTAACAACAACCGCATGGTGGAGTACAAGGAACCCTTTACGACAGGCGAAGCCGCATCCATTGTTATAGGATCTCCAAGCTTTGACAAGGGCATGTATCCTACAACTGCACATTCGCTTGCCGCGCCGTATGGAATCGCGTTTGACAAATCAGGTGACCTGTGGGCCGTTGATTACTATGACAACAGGATATTGGAATATGAGCCTCCATTCAAAAACTTCATGAATGCGTCTCTTGTAATCGGGCAATCTGATTTTACAAGCAATTCCGATGGCACGACCCAGAACAGGACTAATCTGCCAAGCTCAATAGCGTTTGACAGCACAGGAAACTTGTGGGTAACTGACAGCCTAAACAACAGGGTGTTGGAATTTTCCAAGCCGTTTTCCAACGATGAATCTGCATATCTGGTAGTAGGGCAAGACAACTTTGCAAACAATCTTGGAGGAATCACAAATGAGTCGCTGAACACGCCATATGGCATAACGTTTGACAAATCAGGAGACCTGTGGATTACTGATGGAAATAATGCCAGGGTCCTGGAATACACAAGACCGTTTAGCAACGGGATGGCCGCATCGGTTGTTCTGGGCCAGCAAAATTTTGTTGGCATGCACATGGGAACATCGTCCAACATGCTGGCCGAACCTTATGATGTGAAGGTGGATAGATCAGGACATCTCTGGGTGGCAGACACCGGCAATAACCGGATACTAGAGTTTGCCGCCACTGCGGTGCCAGAGTTTGGGCCTGTTGTGTTACTGATGTTTGGCGCGTCAGTAGCACTGTCCGTATTTGTCTCGGCAAGGACCAAACTGAATCTGCGTTAGATCTTGGCACAATTTGATTGCAACTAATTGCAACATAATGCTATTCTCTTAATAACAAACGGTCATCATCTGCACGTAGAAGCTGTAGGGAAGTTGGAGATACAACAACCCCATCCGTCTGGCTTTCCTACAGTTTCATTCAATTGATCAAGATTTGTTCTGGCTGGACTGCGCCCTGCGGGACCTTATGAATCTGGCAAGGTGGGCTGCTCCAACAAACGGCCAGGCCAACGCCATGAAAACAAAGATCCACCATACCTGCATGCCTGCACCAAAACTATTTGCAAGTGTGTTTAGGGGAAACAAGTATTGGTATGCGCCATCCGGAACGTATGACCCAAGCGCATACGTAATGGAATTTTGAAACGCATGCCAGCCGACAAACAAAGTGACAAACAAGAAGACTGTCTTTTTGCCTATGTATTTTTCAAATCCCTTCCTTTCCAGTCTCCCAAGTCGTTCGTCTAATGTTTTAATCTCGTCTTGCAACGCACTGATTGCTTGTTCTGCATATTTCTGCAGAGATTCTGTGTCTTGTGGACCTAGGTACAAAGGTATGATGCTTTCAAGATATTTTTGATCCGAGAGGGGCAAGGCCTTGCCCTTGACAAGCAACTCTAGAATGTATTCCAGTCTACCTCTGTCTCCTTTGCCAAGCAAGATGATCTGTTGAATTGAATTTACAATGTTTTCAGACAATGTGGGATGTGCGTTCTAGCCCAGATAAAAGCGATAGGATGTCACTGCAACGACTTGAATTTTTTGATTGCTTCTCTTACTAGATCTTCCTGAGAGTCCTTTGACATCTTGGTTGGGTCTTCAGAGACCAGCGCTTTGTTGTATTCGTCTTCCGTGTTTGGTTTCATCTTCTTTTTTTCTTCTGGCATCGATGATGTTAGAGAAAGCCCGATTGATATCTCTTACTAGTACAATCGATTGTCTTTGTTTGTATTACAGTACTATGATCCTTTGGCCATGTGATGAAACAGTCTCGTTTATACCGTTGATGATGTTCTCAATTCCTGGGTACTGCGTCTTGGCTTTGGATAGTTCGGGCCTCAATATGCTGAGGTAGTGTATCTCTTTTTTTACCTGCTTTGTTCTTCTGGTCTTTGACCACGTGGTGTTTTTCAAATCTTTGAAACACGTCGATATGTCACAAAGCTTTATCATTTTTGCCTCAAGAGACGACTCCTTTAACTGCTTGACATGTTGCCTGTCTATCTGATCCTTTGGAAGACTGCAGTCTCTTGATAATGCAAGAACAAGAACTGATATCTTACTACCAAACCTTTTGTCAATCTCATCAAATGTGGCCTTGGAATCATCAATCACTTCGTACAGCCAGGCTGCAGCGAGCACCCCGGGGTCTGATATTCCAAGGCTTTTGAGCCTTGTCACGACTCCTTTTAGGTGGTCCAGATGCAAAATACCGTCTTTTCTTACAATGCCTGAATATCTTTCTTTAGCAAATGCCTCCGCAGATTCTACTGGAGTCATTGTTCTGTTTTTTCCAGCTCATCGCAGAGCTTCCTGTAGTTTCCAACCAGATCCTTGAAGGAAGAAAATGTTGCAACAATGTTTTTCTGTGCAAGCTCAAAGCGCATGGTTTTTTCTACCATATACGACGAATCCTTTGGGTCAAGACCTGTCTCCTCCCAGATTCTTTCTGTCTCACTCATCATTTTTTGGAGCTGGCGCTCACTACTGCTTATCTTTTCCTTTAATTGTTTTATCCGTACTGGATCAGACAAGTTCTATATCCGGTGCGAAAAAGAGCTATAATAACCTGAATCAACAAACCTTTGTTTTTATCCGGAAACCTTTGTTTTTGATTATTCGGCAGTGGCAATACCGTGTTCTCTTTAAACCATCTTTGCCAGGGTACTGTATAATTGGTAGTTGATTTTCTCCTTGTCTAAAGTCGGTTGACGAAAGTTCATGAACATGAAATAAAAATTGGTTTGTTACACGGGTAACTTGAGATAAGATTTCCAAGCTTGTGATAAGAGGTTAACTTTGGGGTGATTTCATGAAAAAAATGTCTTTAGTAGCCATGATGGATGATGAAACAAGATTCCTAATTGCTCAGGAAGTGGCAGACACCAAAAACAACCATGACGCAAAGCATCTCTTTAGAATGGCTAGAGAGATTGCTGAGAAAAAACCGACCAAGCTTGTTACTGATGGACTACCAGCATACCGAGAAGCATTTTTGAAGGAATACTGGACTAGGGAAATGCCTAGAGTAGTTCATGAATCTCATATCACTCTCAAAGGTGACAGGAATAACAATATGATGGAGAGGCTAAACGGTGAGATTAGAGATCGTGAGAAGGTCATGAGGGGATTGAAGATTAACGATACGCCTATTCTAACAGGTTACCAAATCTTTCACAACTACATTAGGCCACACATGAGTTTAGAGGGTAAAACACCTTCGGAGGTTGCAGGAATCAAAATAGGAGACAATAAATGGATTACTTTAATTCAAAACGCTAGTAAGAAAAAACAAAAGCGTTTTAATAGCAAATCCACAGATCCGAAAACATGAAATGTGTGGATTGCCTGTGCATACCTGAATTATGTAGCAAGGTAAAGTATGAGGATTGTAATGTATGCATAAAAAATGATTGTTGTTGTATAGAGATTCATCTAAAAGAAGGCGAGAAATCTTTTACTGCAAAGTTCTTTTTGAATACAAAAAATATGTATGCGTCTGCACTTGGAATTGAAATTCTATGTATCTTATCAG
>JAGWFW010000179.1 GCA_028867735.1 Nitrososphaerota archaeon | reverse complement strand
TTATTATGTTTCTAAAACCCTAAAAGTATTTGACACGTATGCATGTAGAATAATTGTAATCTGTGCTATGACGTGGGGATCTGTAGTGTCAATGGAGGAGATAATGCATCAGGATTTGTTACTCCTTGCCACACAAATATCTGAGCAGTATAAGTTCCAGATGTTTTTGGTATCCATGATTGACTCAAGCTCATGTTTTGATCAGGTAGTAGTGAACCAGTTATCCATGATAGGGAAAGCGTGATTCCATTGTTGTCTTGAATTTGCACAAGATATGCAAATGATTGATCTTTGTTTACTTTGTTTGTGACATCCGATACGATTTGTACCTGTTGACCTGTCATTACCTTGTCAAGAATCTTTCCGGTAGAATCAATCATTCTTGCATTGCTGACAGGAACTCTTTCTAGTGGAGGTAGAACTGTGCCAACTGTAGTGGTTGAAAGTAATCGTGATTGATCAGTTGAAGAATATGGAGGAGGCAACGTCCTATCAATATATTCTCCTGTGACAGTATCTCCATCAGATACATGTAATCTGTTTCCAGAAGAAGGGTATTGCGTGACAAAGTTTACGATTCCTTGAAAAATGCCTGATCCCGCACTTGTTTCAGTCA
>JAGWFW010000178.1 GCA_028867735.1 Nitrososphaerota archaeon | reverse complement strand
TTCTATTAGCTTGAATGCCGCATTTGTATCAGTTTCAGACGCTGCATAACTTGGTGTTATTGTAATTTCCTTTGAGTATACTTTGCTGATGTCTATTGACATCTTTGCATCTTTTGTTGGTACCCCAAAAAGTACAACGGTTCCACCTTTTCTGACAATCTCTATTGATTGCGCAATAGCGTTTAGACTTCCAGTGGATACTATTACTACGTCCACTCCTCGGTTTCCAGTTTTGGCAAGAATTTTTTGATGTGCACTAGGATCCGTGGAAAGAATAGATTCTGTTATTCCAAATTGTTTGGCAAAACTTAATCTAAAGTTGTTTATATCAAAACAAAAAATATCTCCCATCCCAAAAATCTTACTTAACATTACGTGCATCATGCCAGTAGGTCCTGCACCTAAGATTGCAACCGAGTCTCCTTGCTTGAATTTGATTTTATTCCACGCTCTAACGCAACACGCAAGAGGTTCTATCATAGATGCTTCGTCGAAGCTTATGTGATCTGGTAACTTTATCATTCCGCCATGGGCCACGTTCCAGTCTGGTACTAGAAATTCCTCGGCAAGACCGCATGGGTTAAGATTTGTCTCAGAATATTTTTGACACATTGTTT
>JAGWFW010000177.1 GCA_028867735.1 Nitrososphaerota archaeon | reverse complement strand
TGGCACTTGCAGAGGTGCCAATCACCGTATCCTACAATGGCGATACGTCAACACAAAATCCGGTCCCGCACGGCGTGGCAGTACTGATGAACACGCTGAAATTCATTTCAGTAAAACACCCAATACCATTTTACGGGTTTCCAGGAATTGCGCTTGTAATAATTGGCTCTGTAATTGGATACCAGTTTCTTGACGCATATCTTAGCAAGCAGGTAATCTTTCTGGGTTCGCTCATGGCGGCAATCATACTTTTTCTGGTAGGTACCATACTCTGCGTTACTGCCATCATACTGTTTTCCATGGCTACACTTATGCGCGAAAGGCAGTGATATATTGCAAGGATCGCTCAAAAATGGCCCAAATTGTAAATCACAATATTAATGCAGGAAAGATGATCTGGAGATTATTGATCCTGGTTTAACACCTTGTTTTACTTATGATCTCCCGCGATAACAGTATAACCACTGTTTTTTCTTGTAGACGGACATTCATTTGATAATTGTATGCTATAAAATCTGTCAAACAACCATATCATCCAAATTCTGAACTTACAACAATGATGGATATATTCAAAAAAATGGTAAACCATTGTATACAATTAGGTCTGGAGAACAACG
>JAGWFW010000176.1 GCA_028867735.1 Nitrososphaerota archaeon | reverse complement strand
TCATAATACATTAGATGGATACAAACAGCTTTTAGATTATAAAGAAAACCACGAAAAATTCAAAAATATTAAAGTCTATCCAGGTGAAGAAGTTACAACAGATCAAGGAATCCATGTGTTAACATACGGAATCACCAAGACAATAAGGTCAGGTCAAAGTTTTGAAGAGATACTTGATATGGTAAAATCTCAAGATGCAATTTCTTGTGCTCCTCATCCTTTTGCCCTAAATAATGGATTGCGAGAAAAAGCAATCATGTGTGATCTGATTGAAGTCTTTAACAGCAATAATGTTGACAGGTATTCAAATCTCAGGGCGTCTTATTTTGCAAAAGCAAATAATATGACTGAGGTGGCAGGAAGTGACTCTCATGTTGTTTCTACACTAGGTAGATGTGTTGATATCATTCAGGCCGAAAATACCCTAGACAGTGTATTGAGGGCAATGAGGCGAGGAAAAATCACAATTGGTACTACTGGTTACATTACCAGTAAAGAAATGATAGAACATGCAAAATATAAAATTGAAAATTCAAAAGATGATATCATAAGATATTTCAAAGAAAATCATCCTCATCTAACAGGAGTATGCAGTTTCCTGATAGATGTGTTTGAATCA
>JAGWFW010000175.1 GCA_028867735.1 Nitrososphaerota archaeon | reverse complement strand
TACCAGTTTCATCTTACAACAATAACCATTGTTAGACTCTTATGCATATAGATTTCGTATTTCTTTGCTTCGCTTAGCTCTGTGACATCGGTTCCCTTCTTGTATACTAGTACTAATTTCATTTTCTTTGGTACCACTGAGAGGAAATCTTCAATTATTTTTTTTGGTGGAGCAGATGATCTTGAAGCAGTTCCATATGGAACATCAGTAACTATGGCATCTATTTTTTTCTTGATCTTTGGTATGAATTGATAGGTAGAATTTACAACCAGCGGATCATATCCATTATCAGCAAGATTCCTTCTAGTGATATTGCACATGTCAGAATCAAAATCAATTCCAATAGAGTGCATTCCCATAGATTCCGCTTCAAGTAATATGGTGCCGGTTCCACAGAACGGGTCGCATAAAGTATCGCCCTCTTTTAGCTGTGACAAGTTAACCATGCACCTACTAAGCTTCCAATCAAGCTCAGTTGGATATTTGATTGTCTTTTTGGGCCTTTTGGGCGTCATTATACCATCGGCATAGCCGACATATCTTGCCTTATCAGTAATGATTAGGTATACGATAAGTGATGGGTTTGAGAGAGATACACTACAGCCCCATCTTGATTTCAG
>JAGWFW010000174.1 GCA_028867735.1 Nitrososphaerota archaeon | reverse complement strand
AAGAAGTGGCTCGACGGATCAGCGGACGCCCTGTCGGCGGCCACCACTGGGACCGCCCTCATCGGGGCGGTCATTCAGCTACGGGTCGCAGAGAAAACGAAAGCCGTCATGCTCATGTTGAAAAGCTTTTACGAAAGGGCAAAATCAGCGAGAGGGATATCGAGGAGTCAACTTGAACCTGATTGTAACATGCAGCAGGCATCTCGAAGAGGAGGCTTCCGACGAGATTGAAAAAACGCTGGAACTTCTAGGAGATCCCAGGCCGAAAACCAGTCACAGCCGGTTCTCAGGCATCGTAATGGTGGACACCAATCTAGACCCCTTCAAGGCAGTTGATGACATCAGGGCCAAGATTCTTGACGAGCCATGGAGTGTGAGATACTGCCACAGGTTCATACCGATACAAGAGTCTACCAAGACATCCATTGAGAGCATAGCGGATTCAGTGAAAAAACATGTCGGCCTCATGAAACCTGGGGATTCCTATAGGATTACTGTTGAAAAGCGAGGCTCGGAACTCTCTACAAAAGACTTGATCGATGCAATTGCCAAGACGATACAAAACCGAGTGTCGCTTGAGGAGTACGATTGGAATGTAGTCGTGGAAATCATGGGTGACAT
>JAGWFW010000173.1 GCA_028867735.1 Nitrososphaerota archaeon | reverse complement strand
GTGCTGCTCAGGATTGCAAGAGTAAACCATGGCGATGGGCTCTTGGTTTGTGAGCCCGTCTTTTCATTTCTGTTTGATTTCTTATCAACTAACATTTGTATAGTTACTATATTATGGTAAGTATATAAACAGGTAAGTGAGAAATCTGAAATCGAGTTAACCTTTGGTAATCTGAATTGATCGCATGGATTAGATAAGATCATAAAACTTGAGACAGATAAAGCTTAAACATCTACAGATCTTCTAATTTTTCTAACGACTTGGGATGATGTTGCTCTCTTCAAGTTGTAGGACTACTTGAATCGGCTTTCCATTCCTATTGATAGCCAATGTGATCTCATCGCCAACTTGTTTTTTATGAATGTATTCAGAGATCTCTGAAGGTTCGGTTATTTTATTTCGATCTATTTTCTCTATGATGTCGCCTTTTCTTATTCCAACATTGTCAGCAGGGCTAGAGGGTTCAATTTGTATTACAAGTATACCTTCACTTACAGGCAGTCTATAGTATCTTTCCAAATTGCGAGTTATTTTCATGGATGTTATTCCAATCCGCGGTCTACTTACATGGCCTTTTTTAATCAGTTCTTCCAAGATTGCTTTTGCAGTATCAACTGGAACAGC
>JAGWFW010000172.1 GCA_028867735.1 Nitrososphaerota archaeon | reverse complement strand
CACCATAAGCATATTGATGACAAGAGAAGAAATCCATCAGGTCCAAAAAGAACTGTCAGAATCAAAGTTTTGTCATGGGTTAAATTGTCCCAGTCCTCCCTTTTATGCAAAACGACCATATCAGGGAGTTGGTCAAACATTGTATTATACTGGTACGGCAAGCCTTGTTTTTGGATCTATCATCTCAATAAGAAATAGAAACTCAATATCAAAACAATTTGTACCCCAGTGGATATTTTTCATTGGTAACATCATGACATCAATCTTGCTTTTGATAATGCCAATACGCATACCACAGTTACAATCAGAACCATTTTGCATTGACCCGTTATGTCCAATAGGGGGACTGTATTTCACAACTGATCCAGCACTTGTCTTTCCACTATTGGATTTGGGAATTGCAATAACAATTATGGGTGGAATTATTTATCTGATCAAAGCAGGCAAATGAAAGATGTAGAGTCATTTTCTTTAGAAAGTTCCTGGCTGCATGTTAACTCTGAACATGAAATAATACTCGTCATATCCACTTTTTATTCCAACGATCCACTTTCCATCTGCTTGATCAGTCGGAATATTATACGAAAAAGAAAAATTGCCCACAGAATCAGTCGTAATTTGCTGA
>JAGWFW010000171.1 GCA_028867735.1 Nitrososphaerota archaeon | reverse complement strand
CAATATTTCGATCAAAGTTATAAAATTCTGATCGCTTTTGCCTGGAACAAAACTAGTAATAGAATTATTTACATTAATTACAATTTTTTCGTCAGAAATGTTCCCTGCTTTATCTTTGGCAACAGCCTCAATATAGTATGGACCATTCTGAAGGGTTCTAGTGTCATATTGTATTGTGTCGTTATCAAAAACTGTTTTGCCTGGAAGATGTACTGTAAGCCAGTTCTTTTCCAGCGGATTGGTTTCATTTATGCTTAAAATAACACTGATTATTCCTGAAACGGTAGATCCATTTGTTGGTGACTTGAAAATAATTACTGGCGGGGTATTATCTATTACAAATTGAAAGTCCTTTGAAATAACATGCCCAACCGTATCCGATACAACAATTTTGAGATCATGCGATCCCTCTGAGAGATTTTCAGTGGAAACAGGAAATGTGGTTTCATTAAACATCTTCGGTTCCGATGAATCTAGATAATATTTCTCATCTTGTATATTTTGACCAATTATTTTGGGTATGATCTTGTAGGTATTGTTGATAAATTGTGGAATTTCCAGATTTATCTGTGGCATATTCTCATTTGGTAAAATGGTTGAAAACTTTGTTGCCAATGTTATTGGTTCTAC
>JAGWFW010000170.1 GCA_028867735.1 Nitrososphaerota archaeon | reverse complement strand
AGAAAACCAAGAGTTACATTGGCCGCATGCATGTGTATTGTTTCTCCATTCTCTTTTTCAAAATCGATATACGCATTTTTCACTTGATATGCAGTAGATGAATAATCAAACTGTTGGCCATAAATCATGGTTAGTATTCCTGCCTGAATGTTTACATTTCCAAGCGGACCTGCTCCCGGGGGAACTCCTTGCGGCACTACTTGAGTGGATAATACATAAAAATTGTAACCTGAAATGGCAAGAACAGCGACTACGCCAGCTAGTACTCCGATCCCAATTGCTTTGTACTTAAATTGTTGTTTCTGACGTTTTTCGTAAAAGCTTTCACGTTCCTGTTCGCGCTCTTCTCTTTCTTTTTTGCCCATTTAACGATAAACGTCAAAATTCTACCCTAATTAACTATATCTGATAATCAGAAACTGTCCAAATGTCGTTGGTATTCTGGATTGCACGAATTAATGAAAATAATCAAAAAAAGTTATGAAACTTGAGGGAGTCGAACTTAGGAGTATGAGAATGGTATGTATGAGAAGTTTACTGCGTTACCTACCTTGGCAATGCCTACTGCTAGATGTGTGTCCCATGCTGTGAAGATCATCCATGATGTAGACATTGGCTTGCTTGGTGTTATG
>JAGWFW010000016.1 GCA_028867735.1 Nitrososphaerota archaeon | reverse complement strand
AAACGGTGTTGTCGCGCCAGGCGGATTTGCTATGGTATCGCCAACAAGTGCGGAACCAGGATCGTTTGGTTTTATAGTCGAACCGTCAACAAACTGAAGATTTGGCAAGATCACGGTAAGTTTTGTTGGATCCATGGCAGTTATCGAGATACGTTGCGTGTTACCTTGAGAATCAATCTGGGCAGAGCCCGAGTATCCCGGAACAACATCTTCAACATACGGCAATGTACGTATCTTGCTTACGATAGCATTATTGATTATAATCGAGGCCGGAGAAGACGAGCCGTGGTACGAGTGTTGGCCAGAGCCCACATAGATCACATTTGCGGCAAGAGCGTTGAACTGGTTTGCCAGAAATTCGGCTTGACCTGCACTCAAGCCGTTCAGGACAACTACCAGGCTGCTGCCCAAAACTACCATTAGAACAGTCAGCACGGTTCTGACTTTACGGTCTACCAGCGCGTCAAATGATAAAGAAAAGATATCAGTCGGGTGCATCTCACTTTTTATCAGAATCGTTAAATGCTGCTACTATGTCGGTGTCGTTTCCTGCAAGCATCTTGAGATGTTTTTGTTTTTTCGATTTTATCTTTTTTACTATCACTGCTGCAATAACTGCTGCTATCGCTATACCTATCAGCATAGGCAATGGGATTGGAAGTTGATCCAAGATGGAGCCACGTTCGTGTGCCGGTCCAATCTGTGGCGCCCTGCCTACGGACACTGTTCCATTCAAGATTACTTTGTGGAATGCCTTCAAATCGTCTGCATATACAACCTCAAATGAGACAGGATAAGACCCGGGTTGAAGAGAACCTATGCCGTTTAATGGAATGCTAAATGGAA
Source organism: Nitrososphaerota archaeon (assembly GCA_028867735.1). Taxonomy (GTDB): domain Archaea; phylum Thermoproteota; class Nitrososphaeria; order Nitrososphaerales; family Nitrosopumilaceae; genus Nitrosotalea. The sequence continues at coordinate 24,683 of JAGWFW010000016.1, read as the reverse complement.
TCGGAGAATCAGGAGTCAGGTCTCCCAAGAATTGCTGAGTGTTTTGACCTCTTTGACTGCCTTGCCCGCCAAAGCTTCCTCCACCTCCCTGCCCTCCAAAGTTACCCCTGCTGTCACCACCTTGTCCAACTCCTCCACTACTTTGATCCGAGGTTTGTGATGACGAGCCGTAGGCCTGGCCCTGCTGAAAACCAGCATTACTGGTACCATTTTGTGATGTGTGGTTTGACATTCTTGCCTCTCTTATTGCCTGCAATATTGGGGATTTGACAAGCTGAACTGTTGTGTACAATCCGGTGGTACTGCCCTGATTTAACAGGCTGCCAGCAAGGTTCGGGGTACTGCCAACATAGTTTACTGCCAGATCATACAATTGTAATTTGATGTCACCCACTACAAATGCGCCAAGTGTTAGCGAGTTGGTTTGTGCCTGTTCTTGTGATACATAGTTTGCCGTCAAAGTGAATGCCGTCGGAGTATCAATCAAAGAATTTGCTGCAAATACACTTGTGGACAATACTGTCCTGTTTCCTGGCGCCACATTTGGAATGGTCCATGTGGATGGACCTACGACTGAAACAGAGGTAGACTGCGGTACCAGAGAGATCACAATGTTAGAATCATTGTTTGATCCATTGTTTGACACGGCAAAACTCAGATCCGATAGTTTCCCCGAGGTGATGACCGGAGAAGTATCATTGCCAACATAAGTTAGGCTCAATGATTGTGGAGACAGCGGGGAAACCACTACTCCTGTATTTAATGAGATGCTTTCCTGTGCGCCCCATGCATTTTCATACGATATGCCTATCGTGACGTCTTGTGTTTGACCTGCTGCAGAACTTGAAGGAAAGACCACGGTTGTGATATTAGCTGATCCTCCAGCTGGAATGGTTCCCAAGGCAAACTGGTTGGCACCCAGATTGACAATATTGGTAGTTGTTGACGACAGCGTTAACGTGCCAGAACCTCCCGATCCCGAGTTTCCTTTTTGACCGAGATTTGTAATAGTAGCTATAACCCCAGTTGCTGGTGCTGATCCCTTATTTTCTACGGTTAAAGTGATTGGATCAGATTGAGTAGGTTTGATATAATTATGATCTGAAGCCAGATCTAGAACCACTTTGCCTGGAAGCACCAGTGGAACTTCAAGCAGAGCCGAAGTGCAGCTTTGTACATTAAGCCCTGCTGCGCCTACACCAATTTTGTAATTAACAGCCATGTTAGTGCTAAACGTTCCAACCTTGGCAGTAGGCAGAACATTGACATCAAAGAACAGAATAAAAGTCCCTCCGGCTGAAACCGCACCATAGTAGCTGGCAAGTGCATAGTTGCTTGCCATTTTTGATGCCGGATTGTATTGTTGTAACAATTGCGGTATCTTGCTGTTTCCAGTTGGAGCAAAGCCAGCAGGCAAATTCAGAAATGCGGTTACAGAATTTAATGGGTTATTTCCCCTATTATTTAGAACAACTGCCAGTATTGATGATCCCTCTCCCGGTCCCACTTCTTTTTTAATAGGATTTGTTGCACTGGCACTGTTATCTACTACCCCCTGATCAACCCAGTAAGCATCTACCGCCACAGGCCCCTGATAATTGGCATCTATCGTGGTGGTAAGAGGAGCAGTACAGTCGTTTTCTTGCACGACCTGTGCTGAAGATGGAACAACAAACGATGAGCCAAACAATATTCCAATTATTACAATAGAGGCAATCGTTGTAGTGAGATTTTGAGGCACACTAATTGACGGCATCTCTTTCGACCTTTCCATCTTTTATCAATATAGATCTGTCTGTTGATTCGGCAAGTTCTGGATTGTGTGTGACCATTATTATTGTACGCTTGAACTTGTGGGACAGTGTTTTGAGCATATCGAAAACATCATCTCCGGTTTTACTATCCAGGTTTCCTGTTGGTTCGTCCGCCAGAACTATTGCCGGATTGTTTACTAGAGATCTAGCTATCGCGACTCTTTGTTGCTGGCCTCCGCTTAGGTTAACTGGTTTTTGGGTGGCCTTATCCGCAATGCCTAGAGCCTCCAGGATTTTCATTGCACGCTCATTAGCTTCAGAGACTGGCATTCCAGATATGATTCCAGGCAGTTTTACATTTTTGAGCACAGTCGTCCTGTTGATCAAGTTAAACGATTGGAAAATAAACCCGATCAGATTATTTCTCATTGTAGCTATCTTGGAATCACTAAGAGCAAAGATATCAATGTCGTTTATGTATACCTGCCCTGAGGTAGGTCGGTCTAGTGCCCCTATCATATTTAGGAGAGTTGATTTCCCGCTACCTGAAGGACCCACTATGGAGACAAATTCGCCTTTTTTTACAGTGAAATTAATATTGTCTAATGCTACCACTTTTCCCGAAACAGAATCATAAATCTTTGACAAGTTTTTGACTGCCAGCGCAGTTGAATTTGAATTAGCATCATTGACCTGTTGAGATTCAGTTACCATTGTGGTGGAACTTCTCTTGGCACTTGATTTATCCTTATTCAAAACACCCATACACCACGGTTTGGTTTTTAGCATAGTTTATCGACCTAGCAAAAATGTTAGCAAAGTTGTGAAAACAGTCCTGATATGAATTGTATAACTGTGATAAAGTCATAGAATTATCAAAAGTTACAGAATGAGAATAATTTTTGTGGGCACATCCACCATAAGAGCATGCACTAAGGGGGTTGTGAAAAACTCTCATTTTCTCCGCGGTAGAAAGCAAAATCATGCCCACAACTCCTCATTTAACCAAGCGGAATTAAATAATTGTCAAACCTTGTTCAGGAACATTGTTACTCTAGCATTACAGTCAAGACAATTCTTCAAAACTCATGTAAAAGCTTAATACAGAATTTTGATTCCAACAAATTCGATATCCTTGTCACATGAATATCGTGATCGTGTCTATATAAGAAAGGATATTCTTTTGAAGTTGACAGAATTTGGCGAGCTTAACCAGACAAACTTGTTGAGTTATTGCGGTCTGAATTTAATGAAACATAAAGATATACTAGAAAGCCTTGAGCGTAAAGGATTCATAAAAAGGACAGAAATACCATGGGGAAGCAAAAAAGTAATAAAATATTCAGTAACAGAGAAAGGACGACAATTCTGCAAAATGATCTTAGAGCCCTATGAAGAGATTTTTCCGAGGAGTGAAAAAAATGATCGAGAACAAAGTTAGCGAAATGTTTTATTCGCATGCAATGGAGTTGTTCATCTGAATGTCAGATCCTAAGGAGAATAAAGACGAGGATATGGGTAAGGACGACAGCAAGGAATCGGCTCCAGATAACATGTTTAGAATGATAGACGACCTTCTTGCTCATACAAATAGTTCAAGGCGCATATTTCTTATCTTTATTGCATCTGCCCTAATTTTTGCACCTGCTGCGCTTGTAATGGGAGGCATACTTATTGGCCATCCCAGATACAGCATTACCAATCTCGAAAATCATGACGAGGGAATGGGAAACAACATGACTCCAGGCAAGTACATGTTTCATAATGGTACGCAATTATACTTGGTTGAAAAGAACGGAAGCTCCATCATTAATGAAATTCTAATCCATCCCCCCCATTTCATGCACCAAGATGCACCAACATTCATAGGAATCAGGGTACTTGTTTTCATTTGTATAATATTTGCTCCAGTGTTACTCTTTGTAGCACTTAAGGAATACAGATTCTTTTCAAAATGGAATACAAGATACACAAAATACAAAGCTACACAAGACAAGATAGATGACGAATTGGGTAGAGATTAGAAAAACCATTTCCGCGAATATCTCATGTCACCATATCAAACAATCGTTAACCTTGTTCCTTAACAAGGTGTCACAATTCATTATAAGTTGACTGCACAAGGTAACAATGCAAATGAACACGCAGACACTAAAAGCACATCAAAAGATGCTTGCCATGATTCTCGGCGTGGCAATGATTGCCGCAGTGGGAGGCTCCATGGCGTATGCGCAGACCGCACCGTCAACCGGTTCCGGTAATACGTATACACCCATACAGGGTTCAGTCAACGTACCGCAGATGATCTTGTCCAATGTCAAGACAAGCTTTGTCGACGCTGCAACCACTGCAGCTAAACAAATAACAGGAGGACAGGTTCTCTCAGGAGGTCTTGTGATACAGAACGGCTATGCAGTCTATGCCTTCAAGGTAACAGACGGCAAGAGTGTCTACTCTGTAATAGTTGATGCAGGAAACGGCCAGGTTCTCAAGACATCGCAGGGGCACCCGCTAAGCTCTCTTTCATTTGGCGGCATTGGTATGGGCCATGGCATGATGTACAAACACATGGCAGGAGCATGGTCAAAGGCACCAACCGGTACCACGCCCCCTAGTACGACAACCCCAAGTGGATTCCAAGAGTAAACTCTGGACCACATCTCTTTTCTATTTTTTTATTTTTGGCTAGTTTTGAATTTTCCAAATCAAAACTAGTTTGACACAAATTTTGCCACGTACAGTTTGCAATTGTGATCTCATCATTCAAGCAATTTCTTTATAGTTCTGGAGGCCAGGGTTACAAAAATTGTCGTAAAAACAAGTAATGCGAGAATATCAACTGGCAGGTTTTGATACGTACCTTCAAGTAACATGGATCTAATAGCATCAACCACGTAGCTTAGCGGATTTGCTATTGATACATATTGAAGCCAGATTGGCATTATGGAAATTGGGTATATGGCATTGCTTGCAAAGAAAAGCGGCATTGTCAGTGCCTGACCTATTCCCATCATCCTGTCCCTAGTCTTCATGTACGAGGCAAGCAGCATTGAAAGGCTTGAAAAGCACATGGCAAACAATACCACTACTGCAAAGACACCAAGTATGTCAGGCAGATCAAACCTTATCTTAACTCCAAGTAACAATGCAAGAGCAAATATCATCAAGGCCTGAAAAACTCCCCTCAGGCTTGCTGCAAGCGATTTGCCAAGAACAATAGATGAGCGTGGGGATGGTGTTGACAGGAGTTTTGTAATTATTCCAACGTCCCTTTCCCAGACTACTGTTATGCCATAAAAAATTGAGATGAACAGGACAGATTGTGCCAGAATACCAGGAGTGATAAACTGCATATACGAAAAGTTACCAGTTGGCATGGCCCTTATCGCATTGAAGGTCTCGCCAAAGATCAAAAGCCATAGGGCAGGCTGTATGGCCCTGGTCCACAATTCGGCAGAGTCATGTCTAATTTTTCTTGCCTCCATTTCAGCCACTGTAATGGAGCTTTTGATGAATCGCGTGACATTCATCTTGAATGCCTCGTAAAATCCCTACGTGTACTTCGTATATTCTTGTACACGTTGTTGCCTAGCCTTCTCTTGGCGTATTTCATAAAGACATCATCCAAGTTTGCCTTGTTGATTGAAATAGATTCCACCTTGATTCCATGACTTCTGAAAAAATCAGCTATGAGCGGTATTGCCTCTTCACCATTAGTTGTCAGTATTTGAATAGACTTTTCGTTGTTGTTGATAATCTGTCCTACCTCTTTTGGAAACGATACTACACTACAAGGAGAACCGAGATTAGCTGTGATGATATCTCCGCCTACATCTCTTTTTAGATCCATCGGAGTTCCCAAAATTGCTATCTTACCCTCTGACATTATCGCTATCCTGTCACATAATTCGTCAGCCTCACTCATGTCATGAGTGGTAATTAAAATCGTGGTTCCAAATTCCTGATTGAGCTGCTTGATGCTTTTCCATACCTGTTTTCTTGATGAGGGATCGAGTCCGATGCTTGGTTCATCCAAAAGCAATATTTTTGGGCGGTTTACAAGCGCTTGTGCTATTTCCAGCCTGCGCATCATGCCTCCACTGTAACGTTTTACAAGATCATTTGCTCTTTCTGAAAGATCCATGTACTCCAATGCATTTCGTATTCTTTCATTGCGCTCCTTTTTGTTCACGTATGATAGCTTGGCAAATATCAGCAAATTTTCATATGCAGTTAGATCAACATCGACAGAGATGCTTTGTGGAACATATCCAAGCATTTCTCTTACTTCTTGAGGGTGTTCGGAAACGTCAACGCCAAGTATGTGTAATTTTCCCGAAGTTAGCCTAGTGAGCGTAATCATCATTTTGATTGTAGTGGTTTTTCCTGCACCGTTTGGACCAAGCAGGCCAAATATTTCACCTTGTTTTACCGAGAAACTAATCCCGTCTACTGCGCGAATGCTGTCGCGATATATTTTGGTCAGATTTTCTGCTTCAATGGCCGCGGTGTCAGACATTTTAGAATTACCAAGATCAAAGCTCATGAGGTATACGATGTCATGTAGCTACATGTGTAATATAACGGAATCAGGCTGACACGTTGTTAAAAGATCCTATTTATCCAACAGATGATCTGCAAATACAAGAAGAGAGTATTGCCTAAAAATTAGGGTCCTACACTCTAGGCGTGAATCTGAGTCCAGTCTTGGTAGAAATTACAATTATGGATACAATTGAAATTGCAAGTACCATCGCTGCGATTGCTCCAAATTCTGGAATATGCACAACTGTTCCAATTATCTCGATCTGGGATGTTCCGTCAGAGAATGGAATTTGCAGCGTTCTGTCGCTAGCGGTAGTGTGGGTCTCTTGGAATTGATCATTTTCTTGATCGTCATTTAATACAAAGTATTGGTCGTCTGTTGTACCGTCAATCTTCTTTGCATCAATCAGTGATCTTGGCATCGTAATTGTCAGCGAGCCATCACCAGACGACTGGATAGATACGATAAGCGACTTGGAATTTTGATCTGCCTTGATATCAAGAACTTTGCCGTTTGTGATGCTGTATGTTACTGAAGAATTAGTACCGTCTACGGGAAATGTATTGCCTCCGACATGAGAACCAGAAAACTGGAATGTTGTAGTAGCAGACCTGTCTGGACCTCCAAACTGCACATATATGGAATATGTGCCGGCTGCCTGCCATAAAGCGCCTCCTGCAGTCAGGCTCGTTGAAAATGTCTTGTCTGCACCTACTGGAACCTGATCAATTGTAACTACATTTCCAATCGGGTTTCTTAAAATCAGAGTCAGCGGAGTATCACCCATATAGTCTTGCGTAGTACCGGATATCATTATCTTGTCCCCGTCATTATATGACGACTTGTCTGTTGCGACTGAGATTGTAGAAGTGGGCGTGGTTGCACCTGTGGCACCTAAACTGCCAGGAGAATTCATGTAGGCAGGAGGAACCAAACCCCCTTGAGTCGAAGTTGCAGTTGTATTAGTCATAGAACTTGAGCCGTTTGTGGAACCAGAAACTGCAAAAGCCGGAACTATGCCTGCCGCACTAATTAAAACACCAAATAATACCAATGCCTTAGCGCTGACGTTCACTAAAGACGAGTCTGTTTGCGAGTATATAAGCAATTACTAAAAATTAGTTAATTTTTGAATGAATTGCAATTGGCAAAGTTTTTCCTTTTTTGCTTATTTTCATCATCAATGTTTCTCAATTCTAATTTTAATGTGACATACTCAGATTTCAAATATGGGCAGACTCGGATGTATCATAAGAGAAAGACCGACAGTGTCAAAGTTTGATATCAGTGTATCCAGTATGAGAAGCATGTTTGATTTTAATAGACATTTTGACAATAGAAAGACCACATGGATACGACATGGTGCCCTATTTTGCACATTGCTTTTTGGTAGTTTCATGATCACTCCTGCACTGGCTGACAATAACCTGGCATTTACCAGCAGCAACAGCACATCAGCATACAATACGCCAGATTCAACAGCCACCAAAGTTACATCAAATCCTGAAACATCCACCTCGGGAAATGCATTTGATGTTACTGCGTCGGTCACAGACATTTCCAATCCCTCGTCTTCTATTATTGGCATAATATCGTGGAGCGACGGAGGAGCTGGCGGCATTTTCAACCCCAATAACTGCATAGCAACAAGCGGCAAGTGCACTGTAACGTATACGTTGCCTTCTAGCTCGACTGGAAGCATAACGATAACCGCGTCCTATGCTGGAGATTCTAGTCATTCAAACAGTTCAGGTACAGCATCATTATCTGCAATCTCATCATCAACCCAATCTACACAAACACAATCTATGCAAGCTAATCCAAATACTAGCCCGAATACGTCCACCACGCAGACGACTCCAGATACATCAGCCACGCAGTCCAGTCCATCTACGCCTACAAACACGCAGCCTACAAAAGCCAGTCCAAATACGCCAGAAGCCCAGTCTCCAAGTACAACTAGCCCAAGTGTTCCTACACCATTAATTCATCAAGTCATAAACATACCACAGGAGATCTTTGACAAAGCCATAGGAATGCTGGAAAAAATCTTCCAGAAAATCACATAGATACACTACAATTAGGAAGCGACGCCCAACGATGACAATAGTAACGGCATCAACGATTTGGCTGAGACCTGAACAGCAGCTGAAAAGATATCACCGTAGAAAGGCGTAGCCATCATGACAACCGATGCAACTATTGCATTGTCTGCTATCTTCATACATTTCAATGCACAAATAATTTATAAAAAATTGTGACACTTTGTTAAGGAACATTGTTAATGAAGCAACAAAAGATACGATTTCAACATCAAATTGAATTTAATCATGACTTTATTACAATTATCACGGGATGAAAATGTTAGAACATATCAAAAAAGAAAAGATGCTCCAAACATTTTACTTAAATTGAAAAAACAATTGATACGATTTATTATAATTTCAAACTAAAATGAACCGAAATGAAGGCATTGCTATACTTGGCCGTGATGGCAGCATGTGCTATGCTTGTCCATATTGGGCCCGTTGAAGGTATAGAATATACTACAAAACAAGGCGAAAGATCTTTTGAATCAGGTGCGATTCCAACATATCTTGGGATTTTTGCGTTTGATTCAGGTGAACAATCAATAAACTCGTCCAGTATCAATACCCCTAGTGCGGTTCCGCCTGCCACACATGCCATTTCAGCAATTCCAAACGCAACTTTGATTACTCCTGACCCGACCTCGATAAAAAATACTACGGATTGGCTTGCACAACTCGATCCATTAACACCACAAAATGTGTATGCCACGTTTGTATCCCAAGTTAACCAGACCGTTCAGAATATTTTCTGGGGTCAATTCAACTATACGGAACAGCTAACAAATGAGGGACTTGCTGCCATGAAACAAGTCCAGCAAAGCGGCGGCAGTGCTGATCAGGCAAGGGAGGCATTCATTCAAAATGCCAGTACAACCAGATCTGACATTGTCACTGTTAACAAAAATCTCAATATACAGTATGGGCATGCAAACAGCACGGTACAGGCTCAATTTGACAAATACGGAAACCTGCGTTGATCCTGAAGATCACGCAATTACCAAAATTATCAAGCATTCTTTGATTGACACATGGTACGATACCGTTATTGTCCGCCGTGATTACAAATAGGATTATTTTTACAACTCAAGTCAGCGCCGGTCAAAATGGCGCCTCCAAGATCTGCACTGTGCAGGTTTGCATCATGCAGGTTGGCATTTGTCAGGTTTGCACCGTCAAGTCTCGCATTGGAAAGATCGGCGTTGCTCAGATCTGCACCGGATAGGTCCGCCTGCAACAGCTCTGCATGATCAAGATTGGCACCCTTGAAGATTGCACCTTCAAGATACGACCATGAAAAAGAGCTTGCATAAAAGTTCCCATTTGTCAGATTGGCAGCAGTAAGATTGGCAAAATGGAAATCCACAAACGGAGCATTAGAACCTACGAGACTTGCACCTACCAGATTTGCCTCAGGTAGATCAATATTTGTCATTTCAGCGTGATCCAGATTAGCGTTCCGCAGATCTGCTTCAACCAAATCGGCCTTGGCAAGGTTTGCATGCGAGAGATTGACACCTTCAAGGTTTGCATGAGCTAGATTTGCGTGACTCAGATATGCGTTTGAATGATCACAGCCCGACCAGTCTGCCCGTGGAAAGTTTTGGTCATTGCAATTCTTGGAATGTTGTCCTGTAGATTCAGATACCAAGTTTTGAGAAGGTTGTGTGACAGTCGGATTCGCTTGTATTGAGACGGAAGAAGAGAGTGTACTGTTTTGAACATATAGTTTGATATCATCAATGTATTGTTTATCAGTAATATTTCCTGCTAGCCATTGTTTCGCATTATTCTTTAGCCATGATGTAGACCAGGTATTAGAGTCGTCACCATATGCCAGGTTTTTTGAAATAGAAGAGACGAGGAAAGCAGAAGCAAGTATTGCAGCAAGTGTCATGATAACTAATCTTTTCATTAGGGCAGCCTAATTGTGGTAGATATTTAATTTGTCTAATTGATGCACGCCATGAAAACAAGTGCTGATTCTAACAATTTAGAATTGTATCAAAAATTCTGTCTCTGCATCAGGTAACACAGTTACACAATGAATTAAATCTAGACTGCACTATGTACTGCGATTCAACATGAAAGACGAACCAAAAGAGATCAAGTGCAAGGAGTGCGGTATGAAATTTGATGATCCTGTCAGGCTGGAGAGGCATTTCAAGGCAGCACACCCCGAAAAACATGACGGCTTTAGTCAGAAATGGTATTGGGAAAATTAATTTCTCAATAAATCATGGGTTGACCTTTATGGTTTCGGATGTAATCAGATACTGGATCTCGCCTACAAAGTCAGCGTCGGACAGCTGTCCTTGAGACCACCATCTGGCCGTGCTTTTGACCCACTGTGGTATGTGATAATTTGAATCAAGAACAAAGTAGATTTGTGGAGACGTGATGATTCCCTGCTTTAGCATGTATTGTATCCCGGTGGCAAAGTATTTGTCAGACATCTGCCCTGCTGACCACTGGATTGCGCTGTCTTTGATCCAGGCTGGCATCTCCATTTGTCCCGGCTTGTATAGTATATCGGTTGTAGCAATTGTTCCTCTTGCGCCATACTGTGCATTGATTACATATTTTTGCCCCGGTACCCACAGGTCGGTTGGAACGATTGTTGTAGAAAACTTGTCAGAAGTCTCAGTGGATACGTGGTTCGATGCAACGCCGTTTCCAGAAAGATCAGTCACCCACACTGTCACTATCTCATTTGGAACAAATCTAGACGCTTGTCCTGATACCGTGATATTGTCCCCCGCCTGATAGTCAGTCTTATCAGTGTAGATTGAAAGCGAGATTGGCGTTTGAGACGGCAGGCCTGTTCCAACGTTGACTGTTCCCGTCATCCATGGATGGATGAGACAGTAATATCCGTAAACACCGACATTATCAAACGTATAGGAGAAGGTCTCTCCCGGATTAATTATTCCACTGTCAACTCTCCCGTCCACCCCAAGGTCCGGCCTTCCGGTAGATACCGTATGCGCCGAAGTGTCGTCATTTTTCCAAGTTATGGTGTCGCCTGACTTTATATCAATGACAGATGGCGAGTAGAAGACTCCCGTGCTCTGATGCGACGCTCCAAGTGGAATTGTAACCTGGTTATCGGCATATGCGTGCTGGAACGCCACCATGCATATTGCTGCAAATATCACAGGCATGAAAATTTTCCCTGATCCTTTCATTGCATAAATTTGGCGCTTTTAATAGATAAGACATGCGCAGGATTTCTCAGTCTTGTTCAACCAAGAATTTTATCTTTGTTCGAGTCTTTTGATTATCTTTCCAAGAGTTATCGTGTCAAGATTTGACCTGATTTTTCCCTCTTTAATTTTTGCGTGCCACTCCCTTATCTTCACTAATTTGTTATTTTCACTTAGTATTTTTCCAGCGAGAACGGGATTTGAGCCATACCAAGAGATTGCAGACTGGACAACATATTGCAGATCAGAATCGTTCATCATCGGCCAGTGCTGGGCAAGCAAGCTGTCAAGCGAGACATCCAAGAGTCCCAGCCGCTTCTTTATCATGAACAGAATCTCCGAGAATCTGGATGGGTCTTCAAGTGCGGAAACCGAGATCTGTATCGCTCTCCCGTCCTGCACACTCTTATCGTTGTCTGCAAAAGTGACCGCAGTTGATCCTCGCTTTCCTGAAATTACAAGACAGTCGTCTTTGGCATCAATCATCCCTCCCATTTCTTTTATAACATCATACAGAACACGCATCCTTTCGCTTGCAATATTGCCAACAGGCACAGACATACCGGACTTGTCTGGCATTATATTTACAGTCTCAGAGGACTTTGCCAGGTTTATCTTGATGCAGTTCAGCGCGATACGGACTAGATCCAGGTCATCGTTTTCAAACACAAGCGAACCTGCGGTTCTTTTGTCTTTCTTTTCCAGCCTCTGCAAAAAGCTGAGAATTTCGTCCGGAATATTATCCAGTTCTTTGAGATCAATTAGCGCATATTGTCCCAAAGTGTCAGGTTTCCAGTGTGCAGTGGTTGGCTCCGCAATGGTACACATGATGTTGTGTGCAGCTCGCCTTTCCATCGGAACAAGAGCTACAGAATCCCCGTTCTTGTTGGTACGATAGTAGTTTGTTCCTTCCATGTTAGAACATTTTACAATATTTCCCAAGCTTACTTTGGCCGTAAATTTTTCGTTTTTAGTACTCACCTTCACTTGGTTCCAGGACCTAGTTTTAGGGTCAAATTCTTCCCACGAATCCATGTTTGGAAGCTCGACAGAGTTGGGGTTTCCAAGTTTTCTTATTTCTGGCTTGTATAGTCTAGTTAAGACCTTGACGTGATCATCCAGCGTATGAACAGATATCCCGATGCCCCACAGAGAATCAAGAAATTCCTTTCGTACAGACGTGTCCATTACGCAGTTCCAGCGCCTATTGACTATTCTTGGCATTACCTGAAGGTTGTTGAGCAGCCTGTCCAGCTTGGCTTGCTGCGAGAAATGTATCGAGTTTATTTTTGTAAAGCTTGCCTTGTAGGTTTCACAGAGATTTGGAGTCCCTCTCTGAAAACACAGATCGCAGAATTCCAGTGGATCAAAGGCAGCATTTGCAGAATTTTTCACAGCATGTGTGTACAAATGATGCCAATTTCAATTTTTATTTTCTGTACGTGCTTGCAATTTTATTGCAAAAACCTTGGGATCTTTTTTACAATGTGTGATACAGATATCCTGCCGGGACCAAGTACCACTATAGTTAGCAGTATTATGAACGCTAAGAGTTCTAGCTCTATGCCCTGACCTCCTGAAAATGCTTTTAGTTTTTTAACATAGACTATGGCCCCAAGCATGTCAATGGCAATAATGCCGCTTGCTATCCTTGATAGCACGCCTGCTATCAAAAGCGCTCCGCCAACAAGCTCTAGGAGGCCCACCAGCACAGCCATCTCCGCAGGCAAACCAACACTGGAAAGAAACTGTCCAAATCCACTTCCAAACTTTGCTTGACTGTGAACCATGAAAAAGACGCCGACAACAAGCCTTAGCCCAAAGTGGCTGAGATCGTGTAACACGTGCGTCCTAAGTGTGGCCTCTGCCATGCATCAGTTATGACGCCGTCAGTTATAATCCTCACCAAATTTTCCTGTAAGAAAATTTTTGATTATTATTCAGTAGAAATTTAAAGTGTTATCTTCTTTGGAAGGCTTTCTAGTTATTTCTATGCTTTAGTCCGCTGATTCCAGCAGTTTTTACAAAGGCATCCTTTCAGATTCCACTCTTTTTTTGGACTGTATACAATAAAGCCAATCTTTCCACCACATGAGCAGCAGAAATTTTTCACGTCACTGTCCTGCTTTTCTTTTTGATCAAAGCAAGTCTTGCACAGCCACCCTTTTACCCCCCATTCTTTTTTTGGTTTCCACAGGTTAAATGAAGTGGGTGTTGCATCGCATAGAGCACATTTGTTATCATTTTCCTTTTCAAAGTTTTTCCCCATCAGATCAACGTAGCAGTTACCGCATAATGGCCCCTCAACGTTCCAGCTGCGCTTTGGTTTATGCGCGTGAGAGACTTGTTTTTTGCAGATAGAGCACGGTGTTTTCTTTTTGCTAAATAGTCCTGCCACGTAGACTAGACACTACACGGTAGATATATGGATGTAGATCGTTTGGGCTCAAAATTTTAATAGGTATACGTCTCGAGAGAGGGCAGAAGTAAAACCATGTCGTTAACAAAAACCGAGATTTCCACTCGTTCAAGATCTCTTTCCGTGATAATCCCAACGTATAACGAATCCCAAAACATTACAAGAATGCTGGATATCGTTTCATCCTGCCTGCCTCCGTGGACAAATGCCGAGATAATCGTGGTAGATGACAACTCTCCAGACGGCACAGGAAGAATAGCAGAAGAGTATGCAAGCAGGTCGAGAATCAAAGGAGGCTGTGATATCAGAATAATAAATCGTAGGGACGAGAAGGGCCTAAGCTCTGCCATACTTGCAGGCATAAGGGCATCGATTGGCGAATCAGTCGTGGTCATGGATAGCGATTTTTCGCATCCGCCAGAGACCATAACAGAGATGATAGAAGAACTGAGAAAGTCTGACTGCGATATTGTTGTTGCGTCAAGGTATGTTGAAGGCGGCTCCATTACAGGATGGCCCTTCAAACGCAAGCTGATTAGCAAGGGGGCAACAAAGATAGCTCAGCAAAGTCTTGGAATAAAAATAAAGGATCCAATGTCGGGGTTTTTTGCATTCAGGCGACACATCATCAGAAACATCAGTTTTGACGCCATAGGATACAAGATACTCTTGGAGATACTTGTAAAGGCAAAGGGGGCCAAAGTCAGAGAGATTCCTTACAATTTTACAGACAGAAAATCCGGCAAGAGCAAGCTTGACAGGTCTGTGATTCAGGATTATCTCAAGTCGGTTTGGAAGCTGTACAGATACGGCAAGCCCGAAAAGGAGAAGAGGACGTCCGTACGATTTTTGTCAAAAGCCGGGCGATTCTACACGGTTGGCGCATCCGGACTGCTTGTAAATTATCTTGTCTCGTTCCTCTTCGGGGCAGTTCTGTCCAACCTGTGGTATATTTATGCCACCATGATTGGAATCACGTTTTCAATGACTTCAAACTTTATCCTAAACAAGATATGGACGTTTGATGACAGGAACACCACTGCAAGAAGAACGCTTGTGCAGTACGGCACATTTTTGGCATTTAGTAGCATAGGTGCGGCGTTCCAGATTGGAATGGTGTATTTCCTGGTAGGCACGGAACACATGAACTATGCACTGTCTCTCTTTGTATCGGTTGCAATAGCATCAATTGGCAACTTTATACTCAACAAGAAATGGACATTCAAGGAAAAAGTGTGGAGCTAGTCTTTTTCAAATCATACCAGTATCGTTATTTCTCCTTTATCTCAATGTGGCTTCCTTCATAGTTTACCTTTAGGTTTGTATAAGGATACAAAGCAATGTCGTATTTCTGGACGTTTCCATCAAACGATGCAATCATCTTCGAGTCATTGTCCAGCTTGCTCAGAATCTTTCCCCTCCCCATATCTATCATGTAATGTGGATCCACAACTAGCAGGACATGTTGGGTAGTTATTTTTTGCCAGAGAACAAGTGAGTAGTCAAGAAACACGTTTTGCTTGTGGAATACGTCATTGAATATCCACGAATATGTCGGGCTTGCAAGAATAGTGGTCTTGCTGTCATTGTCCCTTACGTGCTGCAAGACAAACGACGCTGCTTGAAATTCACCTGACGTCATGTTGGTGGTAATGATCATCATCGTACTTGCCAACCCAAATGCGCCTATTCCCAAGACTAGAACGTACGGCAAAACTTTTCCTAGTTTTTCTTGTTTGATACTCCCAAGTGTTCTTGCAATCAAAACAGATGCAGAGATACAGAATACTGGCAGTATTGGTATGGAGTAAAAATACTGGTTGTATCCTATGGCAAAAAGGAAAAGAATGAAGGGCACAAGCCACATCAGGATGAAATAGTCCCTTTTGAAAATACAGAAAACTATACCCGCAGTGCCGAGAATAAACAGCACTGGGTCCATATTAAAGAAAGTATACAGTGTGTACGCCAGGCCTGCACTATGTCTTTGCGTTTGTCCAAGCACGTCGCCAACCCAGAGGTGGAATTGTCCCGCCTCAATGCTTTGAAGCGGCCAGAGCATCGGTATCAAGACCACCGGAAGTAACCACAGGGCCACAAGTTTGAGGCTTTTTCCATTGTAAAAATACACCAATCCTGCTACAAGCGGTATCATGGCAAACGCAGGAGTTTTGGTAAATATGGCAATTCCCATGCATATGCCGGAAAGCAGAACCATCAAGTTTTTGTGACTAGAGTTTTTCGAACTTAGGGCAAGCAGTATTGACAGTAAAAGAAATGGTAAAAGTATGGAATCAAGCAGGATTCTCCGCACAAGCCAGGTAATTGGCATTACTGCAAAAAACAGGGACGAGATCAAGGCTATTTTTGTGCCATATCGGTTTTCTGCAATCTTGTAAATCAGAAACGTGTCTACGATGGCAAGAAGCCCCATGAGTATTCTTGGTGCAAGATACAAAGATGCAACAGAATCCACGTTGGCAGAAGGATGAAAGGAGTTTGGAAATCCGACCACTGCAAGCGATGATGCCAGAAAAATCTGCCCAAAGAAAGGATGATCATGAAAATATGACTCTTGAGGACCCAGGCCTTCCAGCACATGCATTGCACGTCTCATGTATACTCCCTCATCAAAGAAAATGTCAGGAAATCCTACCGCATTCCAGAGGTGTGTAAATCCGGATAATACCAGAAGGCCGAGCAGCAGATAAATTGGTTTAACAGAGCATATTTGGCAAGACACTCTTTTGGATCTGGCCGTATTCTTAAAATTGCTTTTCATTTACCTATTGAAATGCAAGATCTCATTTGCCTGATTTTATTTCAGGATCATATAGTTTTGTTTGGTGTGACAAATTCGGCAAGACCAGCATGAAGATGCCAAACGCCGGCAATCTTATTCTTGGGATATATTGCGCTGACCATTACAAATTCATTCGGATTCAAGTAACTGAAAGTTCCACAACAGGACGTACTGCAAATAATACCAAAGCGAAAAGACTCTCGAAATGACACAACGGGGCAAAGGCAAGTCTGCAACCGGTCGGAAAACACATGGTTTCTGACACTAATTAGAGGTTGAAATCGTTGACAGAACAGGTTATTCCCATAAATAGGAGAACCACAGGGATCATTTCCGGAAAACGTCTACCAATAATTTATCAACGTACCGGACAAATACATTTGTGCCAAGAAAGGAATACAAAAGCATCACAGTAAAAAACGACTGTTATGAGCATTTCAGAAAAGCTGTTAGAGACGCAAAGAAAAAAGACAGGACTCTTGACAACAGCACGTTTCTAAATTTACTTGTTAACCATCACCAGAGGTACAAAAGATCATGATACAAGGCCAATCAAAACCCACGCTTGAAGAGATGTGGAAGTTTATAGAAGACATACTGGTACCGCTTGGCAAGATGCCAGACAAAGCAAGCATGGATAACAACCAGGTATTAGAACTATATTCCAGTCTTGTAACAGCAGATATGATGTTCCGGGAATTTGTCCAGATTGCCATACTCAAAAAAGAGACAGCCGGGATAAAAAATGCAAGCTAGTTTCATATTCATCTGATACAAATTCTGGTGAGAATTTTCCCTGTATTTGTGATATCTTTTTATCTGGAAAGACAGACAACGAAACTGCTTTGCCTACTTTCATAGATGGTCACAATATGAAGGATCTTACTCCGGATAGGCTTGAAAAACTGGTAAATTCTCCTGCGGATAGTTTTGGGGTTACGCATCTAGAATTATTTTATAACAAAAAAGAAGACAGGCTGTACTGCATACTAGAAGCCCCAAACGAAGAGTCAATCTGGAGGCACCATGAAAACGCCGGACTCAAGTGCGAATTCATTACTCAGGTACAACAAATAAAAACAGACAAGTTGTTGAAGACTGAAAAGCTCCAGATCTTGGGAGAGATGAGCTCACGCATAAGCCATGACCTTAGAAACCCATTGAGTGTAATCCGAAATTCAATAGACATCATGAACATGAGATGGAAGGACAGTATAGACAAAGAAATGATGGAATATCTGACAAAGATGAGTCGGGCATTATCCTCCATAAATATAATGATAGAAGACATTGTAAACTTTGCAAGGACGCAGTCCTTAAGACTTGAAAATAATTCCCTGCTACTGGTAATTCACAGAACAATCGATACGGTCCACATACCCAAGAACATAAAAATGAAAATCCCGCAAAACGATGTCATGTTTGAATTTGACTCGGCAAAGATGGAGGTGCTATTCAATAACCTGATTACCAACGCGATACATGCCATAGGAGACAAAGATGGCGAAATTATAATAAAATTCAATGAAGGATATGCAGAAGACAAGGTAGAGATACAAGTTCAGGACTCAGGACCTGGAATTCCAGACGATTTGCTCCCCAGGATATTTGAGCCGCTCTTTACCACAAAGCAGTACGGTACTGGTCTCGGCCTGCCAAGCTGCAAGAACATAATAGAACAGCATAGCGGAACTATATCAATTACGAACAACCCAACCACTGTCATGCTTGTCCTGCCAAGACACCTAGGTCTACTCTCAAAACTTGACCCCAAGGTCAACCAGTAACCACATTACAACTTGGGAAAAATAACTCCAAACGACGTTTGTGAGATGTAACTGCCGCAGTAAGGCGTACTTGTATTTGCAATAGCATCGCTGTAACCGGCCAAACTCTGATGCAGCGCATGACATGTATCAGATCATTCCAGAACAATGTTACACAGGACTTTAATGATTCCAGTACTATTTTGTCGTGAGACTGTAGGGAACAGAGTTCTTCCAACCCCATCCGAACTCCATCGCCTTACAGTTTCATTTTATTTTACCAAAAGATCATTCCATCTGCTTTTCTGCCATAAAGTTTTTCATTATGGACAGGATGTATGATGAGGTCCGTATATTGTCGTGGTTATAGTTTGCGTGATTGAACCGCATTGACTCGTGTAGTGAGAGGGCTTTGGTCCATATCTGTCGCACCGTAGAGCGGTCTATCGTCCACAGAGAGTCGTCTGATGTCGTGACAATTATTCTTCCTCCCGAATATTTTGCAAAAAATGGCTTTGACTGGGTTGCAAACTGTTTCGGCTCTGCAAGCTCCCGCGTCAAGAGGCTCCAAAATTCTTCAAACTTCAATTGTATTACAATGTATCAGCTTTGATTTTAGCTTTGATTCTTCCTTATGGCACCGTTTATCATTTTTGCCGCATCGTCCTTGTCTTCCACTTCAAAGATTATCTTCTTGTAGGACTCGTGGTTCAGTGATACGGCTATGCATTTTTCAGGATGGTGCATTTCAAAGAACACCAGTCCGTCCCTTGAAAGATACGTTCCATCCTTGACAACACCCGGTATCACTGCTCCTGCAACCTTCATCTGCTCAAAGATCCCCCATGATACATTTTCAGTTGAGACAGAGACGACGTGGCTTAGTGGCACGGTTATTGTTTTTCTTATTGCCAAGATAATGTCCACGCCGTGAATCTCAAAAACTAGACTGTTTCCCTCAATCCTTATTTTGCCCGCCAACTGGTACCACACCTTGTATGTGTTTTATTACCTTTAGGCTTTTACCAGTACAGCATCACATGCAGACAAGACAGTCATTTTCTTGCAGATCTAAATTGATTTTAAGCCATCTGTCACCTAGGTGAATTGTGAACGCGGTACTTTTTCTGACACTAGTCCTTGTCATACAGGACCAATAATGCGTCATTTGAGAATCTTGGCAACAACACTTTTGCAAATGCCCAGTTTTCAACAATAGTCGTCAGATCTTCGGCAGTGCCGGAATTTCCGCTTGCCACCACAGTGTTTGGGGCAGTGTC
This sequence comes from Nitrososphaerota archaeon, assembly GCA_028867735.1. Taxonomy (GTDB): domain Archaea; phylum Thermoproteota; class Nitrososphaeria; order Nitrososphaerales; family Nitrosopumilaceae; genus Nitrosotalea. The sequence goes on along the minus strand of JAGWFW010000016.1, from coordinate 4,822 downwards.
TGCACTGGGGCGACATGAATTCCCAATTTGCTAACGATGAAAAGAAATTCAATCAAGGGTTTTGCAGCCGTCTTTTGAAAACTGTCTGGACAAGTAGGAGGACGTCATGACTTGGAAATGCATGCAAGAACAACATAGCATCTGTGGTTATCCTTACCGGACAACACCAGATGCCCGTCCATATTACCGTTGCATGTGTTATTCAGACCAAGTATTTTAAAAATTTCGCAACTTTTTTATTTTATGATCAGGTAGCCAGTTCAATGTCAACCAAGTTACCGGCGGTACTGCTGTTAACGTTGGTTCTGATAGCATCTGCTACAGTATCCACGATTCCTGTATCACATGCATTGATTCAGAGAGACTTTTCATACATAAACGACAATCACTTGACAGTGAGAACCGGAAATACCAAGGTCTGCGGCGATCACTTGTGTGCCCCGGGAGAATGGGACAAGCTGCAAGCACAGCTAAATGCTGCACAAATGTCCAACAAATCAGTGGCAAACACGCCAATTCCCCCAAAGGCACCAGTCAGCAGCACAGCACCTAGTACACCTCCAGCCCCCACAGTGTCAACTCCACCAGCACCAACAACAATGCCCGCAATGACATCAACCTGGACGACAAAGGAAGGCACCATCACTTCGGTGCAGGACCCAGGTCAGGGACATGAAAGCCACCAGCTTGCGGTAATTCTGCCTCCAGACAATGGCAAGATTTACTCTGGCATCATATCATGGACATCATCCGAACCAATGCAGGTAGTTGAGCTTACAGGACCTCTCAATGCAGGTGATGACAAGGGACAGCCAATTTGGACAACTGACGGGACGACAAAGTTTGCACTATCTCTGGTAGATGTAAACCAGACAACAGGTAGCTTTTACTTTACTGGAAACGCCTTGGCACTACACTATTCGTACCCAACGCCTTTCACAGCAACCTATTCGGTAAGCTACACAGAGTCAGATCCGTCCGATACTGTCAAGAGCGGAACCCTAACGTCAATTCAGGACCCGGGTCAGGGACATGAAAGCCACCAGCTTGCATTGATCCTGCCTCCAAGCGACAAGCCATATCACGGGGTCTTGACGTACTCTGCTTCAGAACCCATACAGTTAGTTACTGTGGTACCAATAAGCGATTCAGACAAGAAGGGACAGATGGTATACACAATTGATGGAAAGACATGGTTTGGCCTAGTCTTTGTAGACCCAGGAAACACGATGGGAACGTGGCAGTTCTCCGGCAATGCTCTTGCGGTTCACACCCTACACACAACACCTTTCCAGGTTAGCTACACTGTCAGCGCACACCAATAGATAACAACCAATCACTTTTTTTATTACAATTAGGTCCTCAGGTTTTATTCTAGACCAGCATCCAGTCACAAGATAGAATGTCAATTCTGTAAAAGAGATAAAATTGAAACATCCAAGGTTTGACTCTGATTATTATATCATAAAGAAAGACTGGATGATACAACAAAAGCACATGTTGAAAGATTTGCTCCAGAAACTGCAAACAAACATATTACAAAATCCATTCCGTTTATCAAAATGACTCTAGAAGACGACATGATAGAAGAGTTGAGAAAAATCCGGGAAGCCGTCACCCCAAAACCTGCACCAGTTCCTGAACCACCAAAGGGTATGATTGCAGAGTTTAAGGAATTCATTGGAAAAGCTGGCGTTTTGGGACTAGCAATAGGATTCATCTTCGGAGCAGCTGTTGGCAAGGTAGTCACTGCGCTTGTTCAGGACATGATTATGCCAATCCCGGGCGCAGTCATACCAGGAGGAGACTGGAGAAAAGCAATTGTTTCAATACCCGTGGGAAATGGCATGAATTTCGGAATTGGAGATTTCATAGGTGCCATAATTGACTTTCTAATAATTGCATTAGTGATATTCTTGATTGCAAAATTTGCAAAAAAAGCAGGAATCAAGTAAGAGTGACGAAAACCCACGGATGGTTCGATTGATATTTTCATAGTTTGCCTATAAACTATTTTTGTTTTGATGGTAATTATGACTAGACATTTACCGTATGATCGTGCCTATAACCGCAAGACTGGCACAGAAATATTTGATGCAAGTCTCCCTTGACGTCTTTTTTAATCTCGGAGACTAGTTTGCCCATAGCAAGCCCCTTTCTTGGGCAGTCATCGTTGGGGCATGGCATATCATAATCAAGCACGTGCTCCAGACAAAAATATCCCCTCTTTGAAGAATAACTTGCTTCTTTACTACACTTTTCTTTATCACAGTTTCTTTTCTTGAAAACAGAGTCCTTTGGAATTTTATTTCCAGGTATTTCTAATTCCTTCATGCGATATCATTTAGTGATTTTGGCACTTTTCATCGCTGCAAACTCTAATTTTTTTAAGATATGGAGTTTATGATGTTTTGTGCACCAGACATTAGTTGGTTTGCCTGATCCTGTGTTATCTTCTTTCCTGCCTGTGCGTTAACTTCATGGATAAATGCGTTAAGCTGATTCTTGGCTGTATTGTCGTCACCCGAATTAAGAGAGTCGGAGGCGGCGTTGAGTTTTGCGTCAAGGCTTGTTGTCAATCCCTGTGGAAGACCCATGCTTTCCTTAAGTGTTATGAGACTTTGTAGTGCTTGTTGTGGAGTCTGGTACACTGCTGTTCCATCATGGGGTCCGTTCATTGTAACAGATACCATATTAGTGAAGAGAGACTGGTCTGTTCCATCAATCTTCCAGTCGATGAAAATGTATCCTGGAACCGTGTTTGCAGTCAGTGTCACAGATGTACCTGCGTCATAGTATCCAGATGATGATGCAGGTGATGCAGTAGGAGATGGTGTGAGACCTGAAGGACTTGTTGCAACTGTCAAGAGATATTGTGTGGCATAGCTTGCAGATTCTGTCGCGCTGCCTGAAACGGATCCTGTGCATCCAGTGTTGCAGGTATAGTGGGTTCCTGCAGAGCCTGCAACTGTCGAGTCATAGATGTAGCTCAAGGTGCCCGATAGGCCCGAAACTGTAATGCTTGTTCCAGTACCTGTATAATGACTCAAGCCGACAGTGACGCCCCAAGTTGTTCCCGAGGATGGAATTCCGTTCTGATCAAATGTGGCGCTAAAAGTGGGCGAACCGCAAAGCCCGCCTGGACGCGAGTTACCAACTGCATTGCTGTTGCATACATCGCTAGAGTAGGTGTTTCCCGTACCTGATGTACCAGAACCTGTTGTAGAATCTTCAAAACCATAAAATGCGTTATTGTTAGCGGTATTGCCGGTCAGTGTATTGCCTGAGGTGCCAAAGCCCATAAAGACGCCGTCCTGGCTGTTGCCGTCAGCGGTGTTATCGGTTATGGCACTGCCAGATGTCCTTTGCATAAAGATGCCAAATGTATTTCCATTAACAGTGTTCCCACTGAGAATATTGTTTGAAGAAAAGTCCATGTAGATGCCCTGGAAAAATCCTGTCACATTACAGTTCTTGATGGTGACTCCAGATGGGCCAGATGCGACAATTCCAGCGCTACCATCAGCCCCCGTCCCACTTAATGTGTGCCCCGCGCAGTCTAGTGTTATGTCGTTACCGCTTACGTAGAGACCAACTACTGAACAAGGTCCAATGTCACCTGTCAGCGTAGTACTTGAGGTAATAAAACTACCACATGAAGGATCTGCCGAGGCAAAAACTGTAGGAGAGAAGATTGCAAAGGCAGACATCATGAGAATAGATATGAGCACCACGTGTCGAACTCCCATGATTCTTGAATTTCTCGTGTTCATAGATGAGCAGTCCTCTCTGATATTGTAATATGTTTAACGGAAAATGTACCTGACAAGGAAGGCAGACAATTCATTTGATCAGTGGTGAAGAATCTACTAGATAAGTATTATCTAAATACAATACGGAATTTCATAAATGGAAATGATTGTGTACTGGATATGCCAGAGATTTGCAATAGAATGCAATTTTTATTTTTGCAACCATTTCAAGAATCTACATTTTCTCTTTTAGAATACAAAAAATAGTTTCGGATATAATTTACAGCGTAAAATTACAAATCAAAAACAACCAGAATTCAAAACTTCAACCAAAAGATTTTGTTCCAAAATTAATTTCATAAAATATAGTTTCCACTAGACAACAATTTTTCAAACAAGTATAGAAAATGACGTAAAATCGTCGCGCATAGTCTCTATGTATGTGACTGAGCTGATGTATTGGGTTGTTAGTGACAGCCAGCTCACCCCTCGCCGAAGCTTGGGATTTATACTGCTGTTCTATCAACGCGATCTTCTTTCGCCACCCTTCACCTAAACGGACGGATACCTTTTCTCGGGATGGGATTCCTCCTTAGATGCTTTCAGGAGTTAGCCCAAATAGCTTAGCTGCACGGCCTGCCCTGTCGGACAACCGTTAAACCAGTGGCTACGCTGCTCTGTTCCTCTCGTACTCGGAGCAACTTCCCCTCAAGTATCCACGCTTCCATCAGGCAGAGTCCGACCTGTCTCACGACGGTCTAAACCCAGCTCATGTTCCCCTTTAATAGGCGAGCAGCCTCACCCTTGGCCCCTGCTGCAGGGCCAGGATGGGAAAAGCCGACATCGAGGTACCAAACCGCGGGGTCGATAGGAGCTCTCGCCCGCGACGAGCCTGTTATCCCTGGGGTAATTTTTCTGTCACCACGAGCCCCCAATAGTGGGGACGTCATGGATCGCTAGGCCCGACTTTCGTCTCTGAATCCCGTGCGTTTGGAGATCCAGTCAGTCCAGTTTGTGGCCTTGCCCTCTTCAACGGATTTCTGACCCGTTTGAACCGTACTTTGGGCCCC
>JAGWFW010000169.1 GCA_028867735.1 Nitrososphaerota archaeon | reverse complement strand
AGGAGGAGCAGATGGAAAAATCCACCCAAACGACCACAACTGGTGGCGCAGGACTACCATCCTCCACCCAGGGACAGTTCACAGGACAGGTCCACACAGTATCCCTCAAGTTTATTGAATCACCCGATTTCAAGAATTATGGTTTTAACGCACCCATCGGCTCGCCAGGGGCTGATCCCGAGATCCACGTAAAGCTTGGAGACAAGATTGTATTCCATGTTACAAACGGCGGCAAGTCATTCCACGCCTTTGCGATTACCGCATCCCCGACAGGTCCTGGTCCTGCAATAGACGGGACTACAATCGGCACGGCTGACAATCCGATGAAGCCGGGGCAGAGCGGCACTGTTACATTCCGGGATCCGCAGGCACATACTATTACATCTGCGCCGTTCCAGGCCACAGGGAGCTTGGGATGAACGGCAAGATTGAAGTTGAAGGCCCAGGCGGCGCCGGAGGAGGACCTGCACCTGGTACTGGCGGCACGGCCCCCGCCAACGGCAACAAGGTATCATACTCGCTTGCATTTGAGATAAGCCCGGACTTTTCAAAGTACGGATTTAACGGCACTGGTGGAACAGGCACTGACCCAACGATAACCGTACATTCTGGTGACACTGTGACAATCCACCTG
>JAGWFW010000168.1 GCA_028867735.1 Nitrososphaerota archaeon | reverse complement strand
TATGGTTTTCATTAAGTAATTATTTTGCCAAATAGGTTACTTGATAATAGAATCTAGAAACTTGATCATTTTTCACTACCTGTACGCTCCACAAACCAATTTGGAGACTATCATTTGTTCCAGATGGAAGAATACTGAATTGTTGTATTCTCTGATCCGAGCCAGAAAATCCCACCAAAAGGGTTTCATTTCCAATTTTCACTGTCTGGTAAAGTGAACTTCCTTGAAATGTTGATTGATATACATCACAGCCCGCACTAGAGCCAATGATGCAAGTGCCGCTAGGTGAGATTACCTTAAAGCTAACTGCATTTTCATCACCTGGGTTTACACGAAGCAGTCCATCTATCTCCCTTGGATAATAAGTCTGACTGGCATTGATCTTTTCACTTAGGTTTATTGGAATAAGAGAACTCGATATCATGCTCTGCTTGTCCACGATCATATATGGAGTGGTCCGTTTTTGTGTAGGTCCCACACTTGTTGGAATCACAGTTGGTGCTTGTGTGCCATTTGTTGATGTTGGAGTTGTTTGAGTAGTGTTTGCAGGAGGCGTCACTTGGGTTGCATTTGTTTGCGATGTAATGTTTACTTGGGGTAATTGATTAACTACTTGGTATGTTGCATTAAAGAAT
>JAGWFW010000167.1 GCA_028867735.1 Nitrososphaerota archaeon | reverse complement strand
AATTCAACTGAAAAATATCCAGTCTTTGGCCCATTGATTGAAAATGATGAAGGTATAGCTTTGATGAGTAAGCTGGTGGGAGATGCTTCGTCATTATATACGGTAATTGGAAATTCTTGAGATGAAAAACCTGGTGCAGCAAGTACTATGCCTGCAGTACCTGGATTATTTGCTCTAATTTTTATGTGTGCTATGAAACTTGTATTGTTATCTTCTACCTGGCCAACCTGAACCACAGTAGAATCTGTAGAGGAAAATGCCATGTTTTGGATTTTTGTAGGAAAAATATGCCCATTATAAAGTGCATATACTTCTAATACTCCATCAGAGTTTTCAATCATCTTATTTGGTATGAGTCTAACTCCAAAAGTAGACGTGTCTTCAGCATACGATTTAACTGTCGCAAGACTAATCATGAGGATTACTATTAGCAATAACCTTCTCAATACATGTTTTTATGCAGAAAATTCTCATATAAGATGCTGTATGGTTTTTTTGAACGAATTTTAGATATTACATTACATGATGTGAATAAACTGCGATTTGTAATGGAAAAAATATCAGGTTGACTGATATGCAACTTCTAGAGGTTTTGATTTTTTCCACAAATGCGAACATAGGCTGTAGATGTTGTTGAC
>JAGWFW010000166.1 GCA_028867735.1 Nitrososphaerota archaeon | reverse complement strand
TAAATATTGAACCCATCATGAATATGAACAAAAATATCTTGATTATTCCTCTCCTGATTGGACTACGTGGTGCGGTAGGGGACATTACGCGCTCTGCCATCTTGACTCCATAAAGCAGACCTATGAGAAAAGACGGAATGAACATCAAATCTATAATTATTGGCGACTGTATGACGGCCTGGTTAATGGCGGTACCATAGACCAAGGAAATTAGCATCGAAAGTGCAGCCGCTCCGGCAAAGATGCTGATATCTATCCAGCTTCTCCTGTGTCTGAGCTCAAATATGTCAGGTCCCCACTCGTCCAATCCGAGATTTCATTTATGAGAGATCATTAAAGAAGGAAATCCAAATGATTTTGCCTATTTTATCAACTCATTTTAGGTTCTATTGAGGCAGACATTCTTTGCAGCTTCTTTGCTCTTGTTTGGATTTACCAAGATTATTATCGCTTGATAACAGTAAAGATGTGATCTAAAATGCCAGCAACTATGATAATCATAATTGGCGCTGCAATTGCCGCAATTGCCATAGCATACTTTTACAAGAGGAAAATAGGAATTCCATTGATAGGAATAGGTGCAGTCATTGCCGCCTTTGGCATTATATTCTTTTTACAAGGAAACTCTATCGTAGGAC
>JAGWFW010000165.1 GCA_028867735.1 Nitrososphaerota archaeon | reverse complement strand
CAATGTATTTTCTTGAGCTTTTTATCCCAAAGAAATTCAAAAGATCAAGTTTTTTGTTTGATACCATGCTTTTTAGTCGTAGTCGATTAGTTTTTGTATGATTTATCCATTATGTATGCAGGCAAGCTTTCTAATGCTTCAGTGATACGTATCCTTTGCCTTGGATTACGACCTTGTCAAATGGACATGCACTAGCTGGAAGTTTTAATGTTTCTCTTTTGTCTGAGAAGAGATCAATTCCCTGAGAGAAGACCAGCCTTGAGTTTTGTACTTTGATCGAGAGACCGTAGCCATGAAGGAAAAGTGATTTCATAGATCCTTCTTACCTTTTAGAGTCATATCATTTCTTGATGATTAGGGATATTCCCAAAGTAATTGCTCCTAATGGAATTATGATCATAGTAACTTTTTCTTCTAAGTGTAAGGTTGTAAGATCTATAACAGGACAAGTTTGAGGGAATTTGCAATTTTCTAACGGAATTTCATACGATATGTAATCAAATAAAGTCCATAATCCGAATCCTCCGCCAACTAACAGAATAGAAACACCAATGAGAAATAATTTCTTCACAAGATCAGATTAGTTTCATCCTTTTAGAATTTTACGAGAAACATCAGATTTCTAAGCGTGGAATGGGG
>JAGWFW010000164.1 GCA_028867735.1 Nitrososphaerota archaeon | reverse complement strand
CGGGAAGCATAGTTGTTGGATGAAACTATCTTCCTAAGTTTTTTATTATAACATTTGGTGATTTTTGACATGATTGTATCAGACAAGGAAATAGTCAGAAGATTAAGGGAAACAATAGACTTTCTCAAGGTCGAATCTGTTGGCGGTGTATGGAATACGCCACAACTAATCGATATGTTAGAGGACTTGTTCAAAGAAGATTCCAAGATCTTCAAGAATAAAGAAAGATAATTCATCATTTCTGTATCTCCCTAACTGAACACTTCCCTAAAACCAACAATCTCCCTAATTGAACGCTCATTTCCAAATCGACCTAACTTTCAACGGTGTCTACTATTTCTTCGTGTCAAAGATCAGGACATGGTTATGCTTTTCCTTGACCCACAAGAAACATGCCTCCACCAACCAATATTACGCCCATAATCACTAAACCGCTAGCAGTTGGAAGCCCAAGATTAAAACAATTAGAACCCCACCAAGGTGATCCGCATAGAAAAGTACTCAATCCTAAAATAAAAATCACCCATCCAACCAAAAACAAAGAACCTCCCACGTAACGACCGTATGGACGCTGTATCATTATTCTCATACAAAGAATATTGTTTTTTTGATTTATAGGAATTTGGGTTGATGAATCAGAT
>JAGWFW010000163.1 GCA_028867735.1 Nitrososphaerota archaeon | reverse complement strand
TTGTCTGTGTTTACCGTAATAGGCGATACGGATGTCAGTTGACCTGGTACAGCTGTAGTTCCAGGTGGGCATGACAAACCTGTACAATACTCTGATCCTCCACCTCCACCACCTCCGCCATTACCTGATGTAATTTGTGGTGCAGACTGTTGCGATGATGCGGGTGATGATGAAGACGATGACGGGGATGAAGAAGGTGCTACCTGAACAGGGTTGAATATGGTCCACACGGTAAGGTGTTTTGTCCAAATTACCAGATCTGGACCCACGTTAATCTTGCAGGCCTGACCTGGTGTCAAGAAATTATCTACGATTGTTTGATCATCTGCTGGACATACTGCTGTAACTTCAGTGGCCGGTCCGCTATTCGAATATGCTATATCTTTACCTGCCTCACCTGTAAATAACATCCTGATTGCCTTGTCAACTGTCAGGGGTATTGAGCCCGCACCAGTCTCTACTTGTTGAATGATCTTGTTTACAGTATTGGTAGGCGGAGGTGGTAGGGAAACCTGCGAATCGTTTACAGTCTGTGCGAGGTTAAGGATTCCATTCCATGTTGTAGGACCTGATATGGTGAGGTTGGGTGGGCTCTGTACACTAACCAATCCCTTGGTGGTAGTTGCGTTAACATTAAGATTT
>JAGWFW010000162.1 GCA_028867735.1 Nitrososphaerota archaeon | reverse complement strand
CTGAAGTTAATTGCAGAATTCAACCCGTATCTTATTGATGTAGAATACAATACGTTGAGAAAAAACAAGAGCCTGCATCAATACCTCAAAAGAACAAGAGCAAACATACTGATATCATGGCATGATTTCTCAAAAACTCCAAGCGAAAAAACGCTAAGATCCATGGCAAGGAAAATGTCAGGATTTTCAAAAAATATCAAGATTGTGACTACAGCAAAGGCGATTAATGACACATTGAGGATTCTCAAGTTGTACAAGGAAATACCACGTAGATCAAATCTGATTGCCTTTGCAATGGGTGACTATGGCAGGATGTCCAGAATTCTATGTACAAGGCTTGGGAGCCCGTTTACATACGTGTCCCTTGGAAAACCAGTTGCCCCAGGACAGTTCAGCCTTGATGAGATGGCATCAATATTCAAATTGCAAAAATAAAGACATACTAGAAGAAAATCTTGTGCAGTCCGCCTAGAGGCTGTTTTCAAAATGCCTTCTAACAAACGAAGACTCGGCTTTTTTTATCCTGACAGATTCTGCCACATCATGAACCATATCGACAAGTTCGTTTTTTGTCATCATTGGCTTGACAACATCTTCTTTCTCGGAATTAATTTCAAACTCGATATCAGAGAGCATATTTAC
>JAGWFW010000161.1 GCA_028867735.1 Nitrososphaerota archaeon | reverse complement strand
AAATTCCTTTTCTGTCAAATCTGAAAGCGGTTGGTCTTGTGACGTGCATGTTCTATAGACAAACGATCCGGCTCTTTTTTCATCACAAGACTGCACTTGGGTTATTGCCTGACCTGTGGGAACTAGGAATATCTTTGCGCCATACTTGCCTGCTGCATCTGCTTTCTCTGACACGCCACCAATTTTTCCAATGGAACCGTCATCTTCTATTGTGCCAGTCATCAACACTTTATTGTTTATTGGTTTTCCAGAAATATCTGATATTAGCAATACCGTCATTGCCCCGCCTGCACTGCCTCCATCAACTGCTTGCAGTTCCTGTTGGTTCCCAGATGAGATTGAAAATATCACATCCTTTTTTGAGAGATCAAAATTGGTATACTTTTGTGCTATCATCACAGCAGTCCTTGCCGAAGTTTGAAAGTCCACGCCTGTCGGTATTGCGGTATTGACAAGAACAAGGCCTGTTCCGTCACGAATTTCTACCGTTATTTTTAGTACAGTTCCTGCATATGTTGTAGTTTCAAAAAATCCGTCGCTTGAAAGTATTGGCCTTACCGCTACGGCTGATATTGATTTCAAGCTTGTATCATTGGTATCATACACTGGAGTGATCTTTACACTTGATTGGTTTGCAGGATTT
>JAGWFW010000160.1 GCA_028867735.1 Nitrososphaerota archaeon | reverse complement strand
AAGGTAAAAAATGTATTAAAAGAGCACATCCTTGATGTTTAAGTGAACCTTGCTCCTCCTTGAAATTGCAAAAGGTATTAGATCGTTTTAAAATTGTCAGAATTTCCAATCTTAAATAGACAAATTTTTAGGTATGAAAAATACGCCATATTTGAAAAGAAAGATATTTGTATATTATAATGATCAGATGATGTACAATAACTAGTACTGAAAGCCGATTTTTGACATCTATGGAAAATAGAAAAGCATATGCTGGCAAGTGGATTGCCATTCTAGACAAAAAAATAATTGCAGAAGGAAAAGATCTAAAACAAGTGTATAAAGAGGCAATGAAAAAATCAAAATCTAGAACACCTTTGTTTGAACAAATCTCAGAAAAATACGGCGAAGAGACTCTGATTCTCTAAAACGCATTAATTCCTTTTTTACTTGATAATCTATTTTTCTACTCAATTATGATTTGTGGGGACAGATTTGCGCAATCCTAAATATGTGATAAGAGATAGGTAATGTAAACATGCAACACGCCACAAAGAAAACTAAAGTAGAAGATGACCTGACTCCAGAAGAGATAGCAGATGTTAAAGAATTCTACAAGGCAAAAGCCGAGGGCAAAACAAAGACAAGTTCATTAGAAGAATTC
>JAGWFW010000015.1 GCA_028867735.1 Nitrososphaerota archaeon | reverse complement strand
GAGAATGCCGACAAGCATTTGATGATCTTAAAACAAAAACGCATGAGTTTATTATCTGAAATTCACCATGTGCAGGATCCCAAATAAGATCAAAAAGTGACTAGTCCTACAGGTCTATTCTGTCTCCTATTAAGTCAAGTACATAATCTCTTTCTATATACTCTGAAGAATCTTTGAGTGTTCTCCACGACCTGTTCCATGTTCTGGTAGCTTCTGTTGGAACCCACCACGGATTTGAGGGGGCGTTGACAAGCCTCTCAACAGGATTGAGATGCGGGGCCTTCTTTGATACACAACTGCTGTTGCAGAATCAAGAGGCAAGATAGCGCATGACTTTCGCGTCTTCTTCATGGGACATACTGGAAGTATTGAAGCGAAATACACCACAAACAAGGGAATTCTGCCAATTGCTCTAGTTGATGAGATGAGAGAGGCGTTCAAGAGAAGCGAGGAATTCCTCGACCTTGAGAACTCGGAAGAGGATCCATTGTTCAAGCAGAAAGAACAGCTCCGCACCGAGATAGAAAAAGCTGCCCCTGAAAAGGTGCAAGAGATGCTCAGGCTTCTGGGCGTCTGCAATACATGATTCAGAGGGCGGTTACAAGCGAGGAGGCAGAGGTACTGATTTCTCATGGCTGGAGGTTTGTCGGAATATTGCCAAACAACAAAGTGATTCTGGAAAAATACAGGATGGCCTGAGTCCAGAGTGAAAGCGGGCCCGGGGGGACTCGAACCCACGACCTGCCGCTCCGCAAGCGGCCGCACTATCCAAGCTGTGCTACGGGTCCACATGGAAACGTGCCAATCATCCCGTTATAATCATTTCAAAGAGTAATTCTATGCAGAGGCTTCTTGCTCTGACTTTTTTACGAACACATAGTTCATGATCAGTCCTGCAATCACTCCGCCAACTATTGGTCCTGCCCAGTACATCCAGTGATAGTCCCAGTATCCCGAGATCAATGCAGGACCGAATGTTCTTGCCGGGTTCATGCTTGCACCGGTCAGCGGCACGCCAACAATGTGATCCAAAAATATCATTCCGCCTATTGTAAATCCATACAGCCCGGCTGCAGCCTTTTTGTGCAGCACCGTCATGAATACGGTAGCAACCAGGAAGAATGTCAGTATCGCTTCAACTGTAAATCCTGCAGTGACACTGTTTCCAATCAGGGCGCTGGGGCCTGTCTGGACCCCGTACTTTACCTTCTCGCTTGCAGGAAGTATCGCCTTGTTTGCAGCGGCTGCAATAACAGCGCCTATCAGCTGGCACCCGATGTACCCTATGGCATTTTTTACATTGATTCTCTTTGTAGCAAGAAAAGACAGCGTGATTGCAGGGTTAAAGTGCCCGCCTGAGACATGCCCGAACGTATACACCATCAGCCCTATTGCGGCACCGTGGGCAAATGCGATAACAAGCAGCGACTCGGGCGTCAGGGTTCCATTTCCAAATACTACGACTGACAGAGTGATTGCAACAGGACCAAAGAACACAAGGCAGAACGTTCCTATCGATTCTGCAAACCATGCGCGCGGATTTATCATTACAAAGGTCTAGCCTTGGGAATTACCATATAAAAGATTCGAAAATGGTGGCAAAAAATAAGTATGGACTATACCACATTTTCTCTCATGCTGTCCGAAGGGGATACGGTTCCTGATTTTGCCCTCAGGGATGCGGAGGGAAAGCTGGTCAAAAAGTCAGACCTCAAGGGAAAAAAATACGTCGTCTACTTTTACCCAAAGGATTTCACTCCCGGATGCACTACCGAGGCAGCCGAGTTTGCACGGGATTACAAGAAATTCAAGAGCGCAGGAATCGAGATAGTGGGCATCAGCCCGGACGACGAGGAGTCCCACAAAAAGTTTGGCGAAAAGATGAGCGTTCCCTTTATACTTCTTGCAGACACTGAAAAGGATGCTGCAAAAAAGTTCGGAGTATGGGGAAAGAAGCAGTTCATGGGACGCGAATACATGGGAGTAAACAGGACAACTTTTCTAGTTGATGAAAAGGGAAAAGTGTTGAAGGTTTTTGAAAAAGTAAAACCTGCAGGACATGCGCAGGAAGTTTTGGAAGCCTTTAAGAACTAGGGCTTGAAGCCTGCCGGCAGAGTACCACGCTGTGCTTTTGGTTTTGGTGGTTCCGGAGCTGGTGGTGCAGTTGTACTCGATGGCGCACCCTTGAACTGTTTGTTTGCAGGATGATACGATAATCTTGTTCTTGTTGCATAGTATTTGTTTCCGGTATATCCTGACGAGCTTGTCTGTGCATATGCCGGTGCAACCTCTCCCACTTCTGGAGCAGAGCTGCTCTCATATCTTGGCTCGGGTTTTGGAGCCGGTGGTGGTGTTGGTTTCATTCCAGCTGGCAGAGTGCCGTGTGTTGGACCTGATGCTGCAGGTCTTGGTTTTGCTGGCGCCGGTGGTGGTGAAGTATGGGCAGGCTTGTGCTCTGCTGGCTTTACCTGCGAAGACAGGTTAGCAAGCTTGGCTTCAAGCTCTGCTATTTTTGCCTCTAGTTCGGCAGTATGGGGAGAATCCCCCCCTGAAACTTTTTTAGTAGAACGTGTTCTTTTTGGCTTGGTTTCTTTGGACATGTGCTAAATCTCTGATTGAAGTAGTTTATTTACATTTTGATCTGCACAGGAGCGGGTCCTAGAAGTTTTATAAGATGCAAAGCCCGATCTTAACACGTTGGACGACTTTGAGAAGGAATACCCCGGGTTTGACTGGAAAAATACTCCCGCATACAAGCATCCGGGTGGAAGGAACTGTCCCTGTCCAAAACACGAGTACATCAGAGAGCAGATAAACGTGGCAAAGACAGTAGGCGAGACTTCACGGGAGACAAGCAATGTCACTTTAAAGTTCTGCCCCGACCACTATCGCGTCTACCTAAAGGAGGTCATCCCGTCGATGCCTTTCAAGTACAGGATGCTAACAAAGGTCGCACTAAAGATTGGCGCAATCAAGGTAGAGAAGCTAAAGTACATGCAGTCAGACCAGTGTTTTTACTGCAGGTTTGGTTCCGGCGGACACGACAAGAAAAACGAGCTGCCGCCAATAATCTAGACTGGTCCAATCAGAACTTTGGGTTTGTTTGGAGTATCGTGATGACATTTTTTTCCGCAGAGCGGACACGTTATCCTGTCAAGAAAGATGCACTGGCAGATGTGGGACTTCATGTAGCTCTCAGCAGTCTTGCTTGATTCTCCCGTCCCGTTGCAAAATGAACACACCGTATCCAAGAGGACAATCTTTCCCCCTCCACCGCAGACGGCACATTTTTTGCCCGACAACTAGAGCCATTTTCGCGCGGTATAATTAAAGTCCTTTTGTCGCGTACCTACAGTTACCCACGTGCAAAACCAGTTAAGCTTATACTGTATACAAAGTCAGTAGACGTGTGCCGATTGAGGATCTTCCAGAGTTTATAGACAAGCTGGAAAAAGCAGGAGAACTAAAAAGAGTAAGGACACAGGTTGACGCAAATCTTGAGATTTCAGAGATCCTCAGCCGAGTCATGTACTCAAGTGGTCCTGCAGTTCTTTTTGAAGATGTAAAAAATTATGACATGCCGGTTTTGGGAAATGCGTTTGGTTCCATGAAGCGGCTTGAGATTGGTCTTGAAAATTCTGACTTTACAGAGATTGGTCAGAGAATTGTAGACATGACCCGCATGGAAGTTCCGACAGGACTCTTTGACAAACTAAGAAAACTTCCAGAGCTCTCAAAGATAACAGACATTGCGCCGAAACTGCAAAAGAGCGGGCCTGTGACTGAGGTCTTTGAAGATTCGCCGTCACTTGACAAAATTCCAATCTTAAAGACGTGGCCAAAAGATGCGGGAAGGTTCATCACGTTTGGCCTTGTTGCTACAAAGCATCCAGAGACCGGGGTTCGAAATCTCGGGGTGTACAGGATGCAGGTAATTGACAGGACACACGCTCTCATGCACTGGCAGAAACACAAGCGCGGCGCACACCATGCCGACATCAGAAAAGATTCCGGAGGCAAGATAGAGATTGCAGTAATAATTGGCGCAGACCCCGCTACGGTATTTTCCGCAGTCGCACCTGTACCGGAGGGCCTTGACAAGTATGTTTTTGCAGGAATTACGCGAAAGACCGGAATCAAGACAGTCAAGTGCAGAACGGTGGACCTTGAGGTTCCCGCAAATGCAGAGATTGTACTGGAGGGATATGTCGACCCCTCTGATATCAGAACAGAGGGGCCGTTTGGTGATCACACTGGATACTATACTCCCCCCGAGCCCTATCCGACATTTACGCTGACTGGGATAATGCAAAGGGAAAAGCCGGTCTATCTTACTACAATAGTCGGCAAGCCGATACTTGAGGATGCATACATTGGAAAGGTAATCGAGCGCTCGTTTCTTCCGCTTGTCAGGATGTTCCATCCGGAGGTGGTAGACTTTGCAATGCCGGCAGCAGGATGGTTCCAAGGGATGGCAATAATTTCAATCAAAAAGAGATACCCGGGACAGGCAAAGAAGGTGATGATGGGCCTGTGGGGCATGGGACAGCTGTCGCTGACAAAAATATTTGTCGTAGTAGACGAGGACGTCAACGTTCAGGACATGAATGATGTGATCTGGGCAATCACAACCCGCGCAGACGCTGCAAGGGACGTCACCATAATCAACAACACCCCCACCGATACGCTCGACCCTGCGTCCCCCCTTGTCAACCTCGGATCCAAGCTTGGAATAGACGCGACTCAAAAGACAAAGGAGGAGGGATATCAGAGGGAGGTCCAGGAGCTTGTCAGGTCAGACGAAGGTACAAGAAGACTAGTGGATTCCAAGTGGTCAGGCTACGGCATCTAGTGCGCCTTTACTACATTGTAAAAGTTGTCGCGCTCTTCCACGTTATAGCCTATCTGCTTTACAGACTCGATGATTTTCGGCGCGGTAAGCTCAGTCGACCTTGCACCCGTGCATGATACCACCTCCTCGCCCAGGAGCGTTCCGCCAAAGTCGTCTGCGCCATACTGCAGTGCCATCTGTGCCATGGCAATCCCGTTAGTAAGCCAGGACGACTGGATGTGAGGTATCAGCCCGTCGTACATTATTCGAGATATTGCAATCATCTTCAACAGTTCGGTTCCTCCCGCAGAATATTTCACGGTCTCGTCTTTTTGCATCTGCGTGTTGTTTGGCTCAAAGCTCCACGGGATGAACGCCATGAACCCGCGGCTTTTTTCCTGCAGCCTTGCAATCTTTACAAAGTGTTCTGCAATCTCTTTTTTTGCCTCCACGTGGCCGTACATCATTGTGGCAGAGGATGGGATGTCAAGTGCATGGGCTTCCTCCATTATTCGAAGCCATGTAGCACTTGAGATCTTTTTCGGGCTGATTACCTGCTTTACGCTGTCAACTAGAATCTCGGCACCTGCACCCGGCACCGACTGCAGTCCCGCATCTTTCAGTCTTGCAAGAACTTCCTTTGTGCTGGTGTGTTCCACTTTTGATATCATGTCTATTTCAGACGCGGAAAGTGCGTGCACCCCGACTTTGGGAAATTTGGAGCGAATCATCCTAAATGCGTCTTCATAGTATTCAATTTTCAGCTTGGGATTGTGTCCTCCCTGGAACATCACCTGTGTTATTCCAAACATGTCCCATGCAGCTTTCATCCTTGCTTCAACCTGCTCAAGCGATACGGTATATGACTCGTCGTGCCCCGGCTGCCTGTAAAATGCGCAGAACTTGCAATCAGTAATGCATACGTTTGTGTAATTTAGTATCATGTTGTTTACAAAAGAGGCCGTCCTGCCAAACTTTTTTCGTGTAAGGTATCCGCCAACAAGACCCATCAGATGAACATCGTCAGATTCCAAAAGTCTCAGGCATTCGTCATATCCCGGCCTTGTACCGGCAAGAGAATTTTCCAAGACATCTCCTATTTCTGATCTATGAAGCTGCTGGGTTAGCTGGCTCAATTGGTTTTTGATCTTCCTGTATTGTATTTAATGGTACTGAAGAGAAAAACGGAAACTGCACGAGGTAAAACACATACGAAGTCATCTCATGCAATGTTGAATCGCGCAACAAAACCCGGTATTTTTAAGTAGGGCTCACCAACGATTAACTCCAATGGTTAGCGGTTTCCAGATTCGAATGAATCGCATACT
The DNA here is from genome assembly GCA_028867735.1 of Nitrososphaerota archaeon. GTDB lineage: Archaea > Thermoproteota > Nitrososphaeria > Nitrososphaerales > Nitrosopumilaceae > Nitrosotalea. Next base: position 21,153 of record JAGWFW010000015.1, on the reverse strand, counting down.
ACGAAGCGGCAAGATGCTCTGCATCCCGATGGACCACGGAATATCAAGCGGCCCAATGAAGGGAATAGAGGATCCGTATCAATTGATATACACATGTCAGAACTTTGGATTAACATCTGTCATAATCAACAAGGGAATTTTCAAGAATCTTCCAAGGCCGACAAAGATCGGATTGCTTGTGCACTATTCTGCAAGCACGTCTCTTTCCATGTCACCAAACAGAAAGATGCTCACAGGTTCTGTCGAGGAGGCCATGAGACTTGGCGCTGACGGAGTGTCATTGCACATCAATATAGGCGGAAAAGAAGAGCCGGAGATGCTAGAACAGCTTGGCAGGATTTCAGACGACTGCCACAAGTGGAGCATGCCTCTGCTTGCAATGATGTACCCAAGAGGAGAGAATGTAAAAAACCCGCATGACCCGGCAATTGTAGGACATGTGGCAAGAATCGGTGCCGAGTGCGGAGCAGACATTGTCAAGACGCTTTACACGGGAGATGTCGACTCGTTTTCAAAGATAGTCAAGAGCACCCCGGTTCCAGTAGTAATTGCAGGAGGCCCCAAGGCAAAGACAGACAGGGACATTTTGCAAATGACGGAAGAAGCCATGCAGGCAGGCGCCAAGGGTGTAACGTATGGCAGAAACATCTTTGAGCACGCAAATCCCGCAGGCATGACACATGCCCTTGCTGCAATAATATTTAGAAAAGAGACTGCAAAGGAAGCTGCAAAGTACCTTGGCAAAAAGTAGGGAACTAATCATTGCCCCAAAAGTACCCAGGGGCCAGCTTGCCAAATTTTTAACAGAGATAGAAAAGGAGGGAATCAAGATTGTCAACGCAGACCCTTCTTCTCTCAAGGGATTCAAGACAAGACTTGCAACAATCTACACGTCCCAGAATGCAGATTATGTCATAGTGGACAAGACAGTAAGGGTAAGCAAAAAAAAGACAGGCATGAAGTTCAAGGTGCTTTCAAACGCAGACATTGAAAAAATACTGCAGATATCAAAGGAAGGGCTTGACTTTGTCGTAGTGGAGGTAAAGGACTGGAAGATAATCCCGCTTGAGAACATCATTGCAAAACTGCACAAGATTCACACAAAGATATTTGCCATTGCCAATTCTCCAGAAGAGGTCCGAAAGATGTTCTCCATACTTGAGATTGGAGTGGACGGCGTCATATTTTCCACAGGTTCGCTCAACGAGGTAAAGGAGGCACTAGTATACCTTGGGACAAGAAGCTTTGAGCTCAGGCCCGCAAAGATTCTTGAGATAAAAGAGGTTGGAAACGGAGAGCGCGTCTGCGTCGACACTGCATCGATGCTTGGAAGGGGCGAGGGTATGCTCATAGGGAGCAGGTCAAACTTTTTGTTTTTGGTACACAACGAATCGGTCGGTTCTTCTTTTACATCGCCAAGACCATTTCGAGTGAATGCAGGGGCAGTCCACTGCTATACCCTGTCGCCTGACGGAACTACAAAATATCTTTCAGAGCTTGAAACAGGGTCCGAGGTGCTCGTGACTGATTCGCATGGGAGAGCAAGACGGGCTACTGTCGGCCGCTCAAAGATAGAGAGTAGGCCGATGCTTATGATCAAAGCCCAGGTGGGCAGTGAGGTTGGAGGCATCATTGCACAGAATGCAGAGACTATTCGGTTTGTCCGCCCAAACGGCCATCTGGTATCTGTGACACACCTCAAGAGAGGCGACATGGTCCTTGCACATGCCAAGTCAGCTACCGGACGACACTTTGGCATGGAAGTTGATGACGAGTATATCGTAGAAAAATAAGGCCTCATTTTTCAAAAAGGAACATTGTTGCATTTTTGTCGTAAAAACACGGCCGTGACCTGTACTGATGCGTACAGTACGAATAAAACAGTAGATAAATCTAAATATGTTAGCCCGATCAAGATCGCAATGTCAAGGGGGCGTCACGCGTACTCCCCGTTTGCGTGAAAATCAGTTCCATGTCCCCTTGACAAGTAATTATCAATACCAGTGAATCAGCATGGATATAACATTAGCGCTCTAAAATTTCTAAAAAATTGATCATCATAATTTGCGGCGATGATCGTTGTTTTCTTTGCTGAAACTATCATTTTGAAATGCAATGCAACAAATTTGATTTTGTACCATCATGTTATTATAGAGAATTTTTCTTCTGTGGTTACATGCCCGTACGTTGCAACATCTGCTTGCAAGAAATAGACGAAAAGGAGACAGAAAGCCATGTAAACTCTCTGCAGCACATTGAGAACAAGGCAAAGCTTGCCAGGAAAAACGAAAAGGGCTCTGACGCAAGCGTTGTAAAAGCGTGGCAGAGTTCTTTTAGTAATAGTTAAGCAAAGTTCAGAACAATCAAAGAAAAAGAAGAAATTATTTGAATTTCTTTTTTAGTTGAATTACTTGCAACATCTCGTCTTTGAGATGTTTTCTTAGGAGGGCTTCGTGCTGTCTCTTGTGTCTCCAGAAAAGATTCATCATGGACTGTCTGGATTGTGCCCTCTTCATTGCAGCATTGTAGGTTCGATGGTTTTTTTCTACCTCTCGAAAATACGACTTGCTGTTAGTGCTTACCATGGCTTGTTTGACTAGACTTGATAGATAACCTTTACGATCTTGTTTGATGCAGAACTAGGAATCAAGTGGCGCCGGCAATTTCCAGTTGGGCACAAGCTGCATCCTGCGAAGCAGTGATGGCTCTGCAGTCCTCCTTGTTGCAACCTCGACATATTTTTCCGACTTGTCAACTCCGATGTATCTTCGCTTCAGAAACCTGGCCATCTTCGTTGTCTGTCCGCTTCCCACAAAGGGGTCAAGGACTAGATCACCCATGTTGCTGTAAAGCTGCACAAGCCTGTATGGAATCTCCTCTGGAAAAGCTGCAGGGTGGTACTTTCGGTAGCTTGGAGGCACAGGAGCTATATGCCATACCGAGTTTGCCACTTCTTTTTTCATCAAGTTGCCTATCACAAGCTTGCTTTTCCTGTCCTTTACGTTGTGAAACGGCCCCTTTCTCAGTATGATAATCTGCTCGTGCATGATGTTTGGATAGTAATATGTAGGATACGGGTGCTGCACGGTAACCCGGAACCTCTTCTTGCCCCCCGTCACCTTGTTCCATATGATTTCCTCAAAGAACTTCCATCCCGTCCCTTCTTTTGTGAGCTCAACTGAGAGCATTGCAGGCAGGGGAAGCTTGTTTTTTTCTTCCACAATCTCGTTCCCAATGACTATGCAGCAGTATCCGCCGGGCTTGGTCACCTGGTACACTTGGGAAAAGACTTGGCGCATTTCCTCAACCCACGCATCTACCGGAGCCCCGACGTTGCCGCGGTACCACTTTTGGCCTGACTGGTGCTCGTCATAGTTTATGGCATTGTGGTATGGAGGGGACGTAACGGTAAGCGATACGGAATTTTTTTCAATTTTAGAAAGATCTCTTGAATCACCGACGACTATGCAGTTTGGCTTCCACAACCATCTTCCTAAAGCGATTCAGTATTTATTATTTGTAAAAAAATGATGCCGCTTATTTCCAAAACAAAAATTAAAGAAAATCAGATAAAACATGTTTTGTAAAAAAACATGTTTTAGACAGTTTCTTTAGGAGTTTCTCTTTACTTCTATCTCTATAGTAGAAACATTCCTAGAGCGTCCATCTTGGGATTGAAGCTGCTCAGAGCTAATCTTTATCTCTCCTATAGCATACCCGGAACCTTCTGTCCTTCTAGCAACTATTTGTGCCACGTCCACAGCTCTACCTATGCTAAGCCCTCTTGCCTTTATCAGGACCCGGGGCTGGTTAGCAAGCTGTATGAGCGCTGATGTCACATATGCCATCAAAGGCTTCTTTCCGATGAAGACTGTGTCTTTTGCGTCTGGTCTATTCTCTGTGCTCATGCCCTTTCCATGGACTTGATCGTTTCATAAAAGTTTCTTTGATGCCCAAGAGGGAATGAACGGGAAAAACGGCCAAGTTGCACAATTTTACATCTTGTAATCAAGTATCATTGTATGCCAATGTAAATATACTAGTTAGGCATACAGGCCGTTAGATGCTAAATCAAAAACTACGATTTGGATTGACCGCAGTGGCATTGTCAGCCCTTGTGATCTATGCAGTTGCAATACCATCTGCAAGCGCATTGACACCAAGAGACTTTCAGTACCTAAATGACAACCACAAGACAGACAGATTCCCAGGCGGACAGCATGTATGCGGAGACCACCTGTGCACACCACAAGAATGGTCAGCAATGAAGCAATCACTAGGAACTGCACAACGCAATCCAGGTGAGTGTTCTCAATTGAAACAATGGGAAGCTTGCATACCAGGTCAAACCAAAACAGGTTAAAAACAGATACCGCGACTAGAAATTGGCCAGTAAAACTTGCGTATCAATTGGCGTGTTTAGCGTAGCAAAGCTCGTCTCAGATATGAAAAAGGCGCTTCGCAAATCGGACTACGTCGAACTCAGACTTGATTTTCTGAATCCATCCCATGTTCCCAAATGCCTCGATCTTGCAAAACCACATCTTAGCAGATGCGTCTGCACTCTCAGACCAAAATCAGAGGGAGGGAAATTCCAAGGCAGTGAGAAGGAGAGAATATCAATATTGAAATTAATTGCAGAGTTTGACCCGTATCTTCTTGACGTAGAGTATAACACATTGAGAAAAAACAGAAAATTGCACCAGTATCTCAGGCGTGCAGGTACAGACGTCCTTGTGTCATGGCATGACTTTGCAAAGACTCCAAGTGAGCAGTCCTTGAGGGCAATGGCAAAGAAGATGTCAACATTTTCAAAGAACATCAAGATAGTTACAACTGCAAGGGCAATAGGCGATACGCTGCGAGTACTTGCATTATACAAGGGCATGTTTCGCAGATCAAACCTGATTGCCTTTGCAATGGGAGACTATGGAAGGATGTCACGCATCCTCTGCACAAAACTTGGCGGTCCGTTCACGTATGTATCCCTTGGCAGACCTATCGCTCCCGGACAGTTCAGCTTGGATGAAATGAGATCCATATTCAAGTTGCAGAAATAGTTTTGCTGTAGAAAAGATCAGGCGTTTGAGCTGTCAAAATGTCTTCTGACAAATGACGATTCGGCCTTTTTTATCCTGATTGAATCAGACACTTCATGCGCCATGTCTACAAGCTCTCTTTTTGTCATGGACGGCATCACGACATCTTCCTTTGCAGAATCAATTTCAAACTCTACATCAGCAAGTATGCTCATGCTCTCATCCAGTATCTTGCCGCATTCTTCCGCAATGTCCCTCAAATCGTCGGATTCCAACACAATATCAAGCATATTTTGGATTAATTAACTGATCCATCAAAACATCTCACGGAAAAACGGGCCTACCCAGCGTTATTATAAAAGATAAAACAATACAATATGATGGATACAAGCCGGTTTTTCAACAATGTTCCAAGAAACGTTACAATACTTGCCATCGGAGTGACAGTAGTGCTTGGGATGTTTCGACTGATTCCACTGCTGATACTTGTGTGGGTTGTCGCCCTGGCGTACATTGTAATATACCAATACAAGTCATCTAAAAACACTGGCGCAAGTTTTGTCTGTCTTGACTGTGCCACAATACACACTCTAAATGCTTGTCCCAAGTGCGGCTCCAAGCTGAAAAAACTCTACTCCAGAACAAGCAGCTACGGCATTTGATCTGACATATTGCGAAACTACGCTTAAATCATGATATGAAGAAATTAGTTTTCGATGACAAGAACTTTTGCAGTCATAGGAGACCCAATTGATCATTCTCTGTCACCCGCACTTCACAATGCGTCATTTGGATTTCTCAGGCTTGACTGCACCTACATAGCGTACAGAATACCAAAGGGCGAGCTTGATGCAAGTATTGCGGATCTGAAAAAGATAGGGATTGCAGGCTTTAACGTTACGATACCGCACAAGGTTGACATGATGAGGCTGCTTGATGAAGCAGACTACGAATGCAAAACAGTGGGGGCTACAAACACAGTTGTCAATACTGACGGGCGCCTAAAGGGATACAATACTGACGTGGAGGGATTCCTCGATCCAATAAGGAAAAAAAACATTGACTGCAGGGACTCGGACGTGTTGGTAATAGGCTCTGGCGGTGCAGCAAGGGCAATCGTTGCAGGATTTGCAAAGGAAAAGGCGCGCAAGATAACCATCACAAACAGGACGCAGGAAAATGCAGAAAACATTGTGAAATTTGCAAGGCAGATTGGAACAGAGTCAGAGTATGTCGACTTGGCAAGAGCAGGAGATATTGCATCAAGTTTCAAGTTGATAGTAAACGCAACTTCGGTCGGACTCAAGGGAATGGGCCTTCCCATCTCGACCAAGAACATTACAAAAAATTCCATAGTTTACGATATAGTATACATGCCTGTCGAGACCCCGCTCATCCAGCAGGCAAAGGAACAGGGAGCGACCATCATATACGGATGGGAAATGCTCCTTGCCCAGGCAATGAAGTCTTTTGAAATATGGATTGGCAGACCAGCGCCATACGAAGCAATGAAATTGACATTGCTTGGGAGGTTCTAGATATGGTTCGGGTCAGGTCAAGCATGCATGGTGCAGTCTCCATAGTAAATGCAATTGCAACCGGCAGGGGTGCGACACTTGGCATATCACTTGGAATCGAGGCTGTGATAGAGGCAGTACCCGGCAGGGGAATTATTTTTGAGAACAAGGAATCAAACCTCAGCGCTCGCCTGATAAGGGCCGTCATAGAAACGTCAGTGCCAAGGCAGGAATTGGAAAAAAACAAGCTGAGAATTACCGTCAACACCGAGATACCGTCAGGATACGGACTGAAGAGCTCAAGTGCCATATCGTCTGTGATCTCGCTTGCATGTGCAAAAATTTTCAAGCCAAAGGCAACTGACAACGAGATACTAAGGGACGGAGTACAGGCATCAATCAAGTCAAAGGTCAGCATCACCGGAGCGTTTGACGACGCATGCGGATGCTACTTTGGAGGATTTGCCGTGACTGACAATACAAACATCAAGATAATAAAAACAGAAAAGGCGCCAGAGGACCTCTCTGCAATAGTATTCATTCCAAAGTCTCGCAAGAGGGGAAACGTCAAGAAATTGAAAATCTTGCAAAACGTTTTTTCCCAAGCATGGAGCCTTGCAAACAATTCTGACTATTGGAATGCCATGACGCTTAATGGACTTGCGACATCTTCCATACTGGGCTCTGATCCAAGAATCCTGACCGAGCTGATGGAAAGCGGAGCACTTGGCGCATCGGTATCAGGAAACGGCCCTGCCATAGCCGCAGTTGCAAAAAACGACAGGGTGTCGTCAGTAAAAAAAGTATTTTCATCGCTTGACGGGTCTTCCATAGTGTCCTCCATCAACAACCAAAAGGCCGAAGTCCATGAAGTGTAAGGTAGAAAAATCAACACTGTCTGGCACCATATCCTGTCCTCCAAACAAGAGCTATACGCATCGTGCGGTCTTTCTGGCGTCGCTTGCAAAAGGAAGCAGCACAATCAGAAATGTTCTTCTTTCCCGCGATACAATTGCAACAATCAATGCCTGCAGAATTTTTGGCGCCAAGATAACAGCAGACGGCTCTACTCTGAGGGTGGAAGGCACTGGAAGCGTCTCACCCACAGGAACAGAGGTGGATGCCTCAAACTCGGGCACGACAATCAGGATATCAGCTGCAATTGCCTCCCTTTCAGATACCAAGATAACCCTGTCAGGAGACGCCAGCCTGAAAAAGAGGCCCATGCAGCCACTGCTTGACGCCCTTGTCAAACTTGGGGCAAGATGCACGTCAGATAATGGAACTCCCCCCCTTACGGTGACTGGCAGGATTCCCGGAGGCAGCACGTCAATAGCAGGCTCCGTTTCAAGCCAGTTCATCTCTGCACTTTTGATTACAGCGCCTAAGACAGAAAAGGGCATTACTTTGGAGATAGAAGGCGATCTGGTCTCAAAGCCGTATCTTGATGCAACAATTGCAACGATGAAAAAATTCGGTGCCAACGTGGATGTTGTGATACCATACAAAAAATACGGCATACGAAAACAGGACTATGTTCCAGCAGACTTTACAGTTCCCGCAGACTTTTCAAGCATGGCACTTCTTCTTTCTGCAGCAGTGCTTGTAGGAAACAACATGGAAATTTCTGCCCCCGTAGGAGATCTCCCACAGGGAGACAAGGAAATGATATCACATCTGGAAAAGATGGGCGTCAGGATTTCCATTGGAGATACCGTCAGGGTTACAGTTCCTGCAAAGATTTCTGGAGGAAGATTTGATCTTTCAAACACTCCGGACCTTCTTCCCCCGATGGCAATACTGGCACTTCGAGCATCAGGCCCAGTCGAGATTTACAATGTAAGACATGCAAGGTTCAAGGAGACTGACAGGATTGCAATTTTGGCAAGAGAGCTTGCAAAGATTGGGCTTGGCGTCACGGAAAAAGAGGACGGCTTGATCCTAGAGTCTTCCAAATCACTCAAGGGTGCAGATCTTGACTCTGCAGACGACCACAGGCTTTTCATGGCGTTTTGCATTGCAGGAATGTTTGTTGGAAATTGTACTGTGACAGACCCAGAGTCTGTTGACGTCTCCTATCCTGATTTCATCAAGGAGATGAGCAGGATAGGGTCCAGGATTACAATCTAGCTGTTTGACTTTTTTACAATCTCGTCCCAGAGATTCTTTGGTACAGGCATCACGGAAAGCCTCGATATCCTGAGCAGTTCCCAGTTTTTGAATTTCGGGTCCTTTTTTATCTCATCCAGCGTGACAGGTCTCTTCAGTTTGGAGACTGGTTTTACATCCATTACGACAAACCTCTCGTCCTCTTCCTTTGGGTTTGGATACGGGTTGCTTGTTATCTCTATTATTCCTACAGCCTGTCTCTCGTCTCCGGTGTGATAGAATAGAGCCTGGTCCCCCTTTTTCATGGCACGGATGTGTTTTAGTGCCAGATTGTTGTGCACGTCGTCCCAGACAGTCTTTTTTTCCTTTTCAAGTGTTGCATAATTGTATACAGAAGGCTCTTGTTTTACAAGCCAATAGTTCATGACATTGTGTTTGGTTCAGGGATTATAGATTTTTCCTGTCCAGCTCTTTTTTCATTAAATAAAACAGCGATTTTTTTTCCAAAAAATCCATCTCTAGCGAAATTTTTTCCTGTGCAAATATCGGGATTCTTTGGCAGCCAAGCTCGTGCGCCTTGTTTTTTGCATACAGTACAACCTGCTCCATCCCGTGTCTTGTGCCGTTTACAAATCCAAGTTGAAATGCGTCTGGAAAATCATTTGACCTGTTCCAGATTCCAACGGCAGATGTTCTTCCTTCTTCAGTCGATGTAATGATTCTGCCTTGATGCAAAAGTTTTCCAATCTCCTCACCGTCAAGGGGAAGCCACTTCCACGAATCGGCATAAGTAGACGAGCAGACAAGATCACCAAGGCCGTCAGATGATCTTGCAACTGCAGCACTTGATTCTTGTTTTTTCGGAGCCGTAGAGTAGAGCCTCCATTCTTCCTCGATTTCATATCCCACAGACTTGACAAGCCTTATCGATGGCAGGTTCCCGCTTTCAATTATCAGCCGAACCGTGCCATTTTGTATGACAGACTCTGCATGTAACATCATATTTGTTCCAAGCCCTTTCTTTCTATACTGCGGCCGCACCCTCATTCCTTCAAGCCATGCTTCTTTTGCAAAAAGCGATATGTTGTACATCCCAACGACAAGACCCTCCTGCTCTGCCACATACAGGTGGTCCTTTGACTTCCATGTGTCCCACACGTCTGCGATATAGTCACCCCACGAAAACGTGTCCTTGCAGAATTCCAAGACGCTTGGTTTGTCTCTCTCCTGCGCGTTTCGTATTTTCATTATACATTCAAACATGTTACTGCCAGTTATCTAACCTTGTCCACCATACTTTCTCAAAGATTTCAGGTAAAATTCTAAAGATTATAAGCATCTAAATGAAAATTTCATCATGTCGTCAAGTTCTATCGGTCAGCGCTATGTCTTTACCAGTTTTGGCGAGAGCCATGGCAGATGCATAGGCGCAGTGGTAGACGGATGCCCGGCAGGACTGGAGCTTGAGGAGAAAGACATTCAAAAAATGCTTGACCTGCGCAAGCCTGGACAGTCAGTCATAACAACTCAAAGAAAGGAGGAAGACAAGGTGGAGATTCTCTCAGGCGTGCTCCGTGGATATACAACTGGTGCTCCGATTGCAATGATAATTTGGAATCAAGATCAGCGGTCGCGAGATTATGAAAATTTATCACTAAAGCCAAGGCCTGGACATTCTGATTATCCAGCTTACATCAAGTACAAAGGATTCAATGATTACAGGGGCGGGGGGAGATTTTCCGGCAGGCTTACCGCAACATTTGTCATGGCAGGAGCTATTGCAAGAAAACTTCTTGCCCAAACTCTCAAGGTTGACACCTATTCCTACACCTGCCAAGTGGGCAAGGTAAAGATGAGCGGCCAGGCCACGTCAAGCATGAAAAATTTCATTTACAAAAACGAAGTGAGATGTCCTGACACAAAGACTGCAGAAAAGATGCGTGCCACAATACTTGCAGCAAGAAGAGGCGGCGATTCAGTGGGAGGAGTTGTAGAGTCTATCACCACAAACATTCCAGTGGGACTTGGCGAGCCAATCTTTGGCTCTTTAGAGTCTGACCTGAGCAGGGCCCTCTTCTCGATTCCAGCAGTAAAGGGCGTTGAATTTGGATCTGGCTTTTACGGCTCTACCCTCCACGGCTCGCAGAACAATGACGAGTTCATAATCAAGAACGGAAAAATTGCAACCAAGACAAACAACTCGGGAGGAATACTTGGGGGCATATCAACTGGAATGCCCCTGGTACTCCGTGTTGCATTCAAGCCAGCATCCTCAATTGCAAAAAAGCAGCATACAGTAGACGTCAAAACGAAAAAACCGGCCTCCTTGATAGTCCAGGGAAGACACGACCCGTGTGTTGTTCCACGAGCCCCACCTGTAGTTGATTCACTGGTTTCAGTAGTACTTGTAGATCATGCACTAAGGGCAGGCCTTGTTCCGCCAGTGATTCGATAAGAAATGTCAGACATGGACAAGCTGCGCGACAGGATTGACAGGATCACATTTGACATTCTAAAGCTATTAAAGGAAAGAAACGATACGGCAAAGGAAATAGGCAACCTCAAAAACAACCTCGGTCTTGGCGTTACAAACGAGGAAAGGGAGAGCCAGCTTCGAATCAAGGTGTCCGCACTATGCAGAGACATTGGCCTTGACGAAAAAACCGGCCTGACAGCGCTAAACTTTCTGCTAAACGAATCAGTCAAGGTCCAGTCGACAAACAAGCCAACGCATCTTTCAGTCTTCTTGAAAGCAAAGGAGCTGGAAAGGCAGGGAAAGAAAGTAATTCACATGGAAGTTGGAGAGCCGGACTTTTTTCCTCCAGAGGCAGTCAAGGGGGCACTTGGGCAGGTATACGACATGGGATACACAAAATATGGTGATTCCAAAGGAATGGCAGGGTTTCGCCAAGCTCTGGCAGATCATGTTTCCAAAAAATTTAATGCAAAAACAAGCCCTCAAAACATACTTGTGTCACCAGGTGCCAGGTTCTCGGTATTTCTTGCAATCTCCACCCTGCTAAATCCCGGAAATGAAATAATAATAATCGAGCCTGCATGGCCTGCGTATAGAGACAATGCACTAAACTCCGGGGTCAAGGTAAGAACAATCCACACCAGTCTAGAAGACAGATGGGAGCCCAAAATTGAGGATGTCAAGAATGCAATAAACCAGAACACAAAGATGATAGTTTTAAACTATCCAAACAACCCCACAGGAAAGATACTGCCTGAAAAACTTCTTGACCAGATAATGGAAATCTCGATGAAAAATGACCTATACGTGCTAAGCGACGAGATCTATTCCTCATATGCGTTCAAAAATTGGAAGAGTGTGCTATCTTATGGATATAACAAGTCAATTGTAACCCAGTCTTTTTCCAAGTCTCACGCCATGACAGGATTTAGGATAGGATATGCAATTTCAAATCCAGAGATAATAGACAGAATGTCAAGGCTGCAGGCACTGGCCATGACAAATGTATCAGAGCCGATCCAGTATGTAGCCATGAAAGCGCTGGAATCTGACACAACCGATAATACTAAAACCATCAAATCCAGACTAGAATCTGTGGTAGGAAGAGCAAGGGAGATAGGATTGGAATTTTCAGAACCGGACGGGGCAATGTACCTCTTTGCAAAAGCAAAAGGCCTACATTTTGACTCGGTCGAGTTTACAAACAAGCTTTTAGATTATGGTGTGGCCATAGCACCTGGTGAAGGATTTGGAAATTATCAAGGATTTGTCAGAATATCTGCCTGCCAGCCAGAAGAAACACTTAACCAAGGAATGAAGATAATAGAAGAAGTGATGAGGAAAGAAAAATGAAGAAAAAGATAGCAATAATCGGCGCGGAGGGCCAGATGGGCAAGTGGTTCACAAAGTATTTTCTTGAAAAAGGCTTTGAAGTGGTAGGATATGACGCAGAAAAAGAGATCATGAACAAGTCAGTCACAAAGGCTCAATCCCTTGTAGGAGCAATACTGTCAGTTGATTACGTCATACTTTGCATCCCGGTCAAACGAACTCCTGAAACAATAAGGCTGATTGCCAAAGAAATGAAAAGAGACTCGTATCTCATCGATATTTCATCCCTCAAGCTAAAAACCGCCGCTGCATTATCAAAGATTCCAGACAAGGTAAACCCGGTTTGTATCCATCCCATGTTTGGCCCCGGAACAAAGAAGCTAAAGGGCCAGAACGTGATCTCGATACCCATACGCGATGCAAAAAAAGAGCTCACCGTTGCAAAATCTCTCTTCCCTGAGGCAAGTTTTGTCCAGATAGACGCTGCAGAGCACGACAAAAAGATTGCAATAATTCTTGGCATGACACACCTGGTTAACCTAGCACTTGCAAACATACTCGCAAAGGAAGAAAACTTTACGCTGGTTGAAAAGATGGCAGGAACCACGTTCAAGGCGCAAAAGCTTCTCACTGCAGGAATAATGACCGAGTCCCCAGAACTTATCGAGACTATAATTGCAAATCCTGAGATCAGAAGATATGCAGAAGAATTCTGGAAGGACATTGGCAGGATGCTAATTCTTGTTCAGGAAAACAGGACGGAGGAGATTCTCAAGTATGTTGGAAGTGCAAAAGAAAGACTTGCAAAAAATGTTGACATGGAAGATGCATACAAGAAATTGGTCTCCATGGTAAATGCTGTTGAAAAATAGTGTTGAACTCTACTAGCATTGTTACCGCCTTTTTAACTCACAACAACAAGTACCTTATCCTGAAGCGAAGTGACAAGGTGAAATCAATGAAATGCCTGTGGGCCGGAATATCAGGAATTATAGAAGGAGATGAAGAGCCCCTTTACAGGGCAAAGCGCGAGATATTTGAAGAAGCTGGCATGATAGAAGACAATCTAAGCCTGCTCAGGTCAGGACAGCAGATGCATGTCGAGTCCCAGTATGCAAACCACGAGTGGTTGATTCACCCTTTTCTGTTTGCTGTAAAGGATACTGCAATCACCCTGAACTGGGAGAACAAGGAATATGCGTGGATAAGCGTATCAGATCTTTCGCAATATCAGACCGTTCCAAGCCTTGACAGAGTCCTAGCTAGCCTGCTGTAGTTTTTCTTCTTTCTTTGTTTCCTCAGGCGAGGCATAACGCTGCTGCGGCAGCATGATGTAGACACACGCGCCTCCGCACATTGTACACGGTACCGTGTTTCCCTTGAGTTGGCCTGTTCTTGCATGTATTCTTGCAGCTTCCTCGGGATCAATTGAGAGTGCAATCTGTTTTTCCCAGTTGAGCGTTCTTCTTGCTTCTGTCATTTCCATGTCCCACTTGATTGCCTTGTCACGCAGCTTTACCAGGTCTGCAGCGTGTGCAGCAATCCTGTATGCAATCAGTCCTGCCTTTACTTCTTCAGCGTTTGGCAGAGCAAGATGTTCGGCCGGTGTAAGATAGCAGAGCAAGTCCACTCCCTCGCTTGCAGATACTGCGGCACCGATTGCGCTTGCAATGTGATCATGCCCTGATGCCACGTCGGTTACAAGAGGCCCAAGTACATAATACGGAACCTCGCCAATCAAAGATTTTGCCAGTCTGACATTTGCGGCAACCTCGTTTAGCGGCACGTGTCCTGGGCCTTCCACCATGACCTGCACATCTTTTTCATGTGCCCTCTTTGTCAGGCGTGAGATGTTTATCATCTCCTGTACCTGCAGCTCATCGTGAGAATCAAGTATGGAGCCTGGCCTTAGTGCGTCGCCCAGGCTGAAAGTAACGTCATACTGCCTTGCAAGCTCTATGAGATAGTCAAAGTGCTCATAGTACGGATTTTCCTTGTCGTATTTTAGCATCCATGCTGCAGTAATTGTTCCTCCCTTGCTCACTATACCTCCATGTCTTTTTACTGCCAGGATTCGTTTTGCAATGTCTTTTGTAATACCAGAATGTATCGTTGTATAGTCCACGCCGTCCTTTATGTTGCGCTCAAACGCGTTCAGATAATCGTCTTCTGTTATGTCAAGAGGATTCTTGTGTTTCTCAACACCATAATTGTAAGCCTCGTATACTGGAACTGTGCCAAATGTTATTGGGGCTGCCTCAAGCAGTGTTCTTCGAAAGAGCCCCACGTCGCCTCCATCGCTTAGGTCCATTATGGTGTCGGAGTGATACTTTACTGCAACCTTGGCTTTTTTCACCTCATCATCAAGATTCTGGTTCAGAGTGGAGTTTCCAATGTTAACGTTAACTTTGGTTTTCATCCCCCTTCCAATTCCGACTACGTGAATCTTTTGAGGTCTTGCGTTGTTATGTGGAATTATAATCGAGCCGTTTGCTACTTTTGAAATGAGCCAGTCCAGAGTTACGTCCTCATCTTTTGCCACAGTCTTCATTTCTTCAGTGGCAACGCCCCTTCGAGCTGCGCTCATTTGTGTTCCCAATTTACTCTTTTTACCAATCGATTGAATTTAAACGTGAGTTTCCCTTGGTACCAATCATGAATGTGTTGACCATAGCAGGATCTGATCCGTCTTCTGGCGCAGGCATTCAAGGAGATATAAAGACATTCACAGCTCTTGGAGCATACGGATTCAGTGCAATCACTGCGCTGACAAGTCAAAACTCTTCCAAGTTTTTCAGGTCAGAGCCTGTACCGCCTGACGCGGTCAAGAGTCAGATAAGATCAGTCCTTTCGGATTTTGAGGTGAGCGCAATCAAGATAGGAATGGTCTACGACAAAAAAACGATAAAGACAATTTATGACGAATTAAAAAACATCAAGATTCCAATCGTGCTTGATCCTGTCTTCCAGTCAACCACCGGGGGAGTCTTGCTGCAGGCAGATGCATATTCAGATTTCAAAAAACTCCTCTTGCCTCTTGCACATGTAATCACTCCAAATGTACCCGAGTCAGAAAAAATTACTGGAATGAAGATAAGATCACAGAATGATGCAAGAAGGGCAGCATTGAAAATAAATTCCATGGGCGCAAAAAACGTGGTGATAAAGGGCGGGCATATGAAAGGCGGCAGTGTCACAGACCTTGTGCTTGCAGACAAAAAATTTTACACGTTTTCACAAAAAAGGCTTCCAAGAGACAGCCATGGCGGAGGGTGCATCTTTTCTGCTGCTCTGTGTGTCAGCATAGCCAAGGGAAAAAGCGTCCCTGAGTCAGTCAGACTTGCACAGAGTATCTCGTTTGAATCCATCAAGAACGCATTAGCAATTGGAAAGGGCATCGCCATTGCAAGACAGAAGGATGCGGATACTATCGAAAAAGATCTGGCAGGGGCCATAGGACGGTTTGCATCCATCAATGGAATACACAGATACATACCAGAGGTGCAGACAAATTTTGTCTATGCCAAGCCCAGTCCAAAATCCATTTTGGACATACTTGGGCTCGAGGGCCGCATTGTCAGGGCAGGAAGCTCGGTCATAGTAGCAGGCATGCTCAAGTATGGAGGCTCGAGACATGTAGCAAGTGCAGTACTGGAGATGACAAGGAAATTTCCCTCCACAAGGTCTGCGGTAAACATACGCTATGACAATATGACAATCAAGAAGGCAACTGCAAAAAGATTTCAAATACTGCATTACGACAGGACACTAGAGCCCCGCAGCAGGAAAAACAAAGAAGGCAAGACGGTTTCATGGGGAATCAAGAATGCCATCAAGAACATAAAGAGTTCTCCAGACATGATATACCACACTGGAGATTTGGGAAAAGAACCCATGATCTTGCTTTTTGGCAAAACCCCTCGAAATGTCCTGACAAAGCTTGCTAAAATTAGATAGAATAATTTATCCTCCAGAATAAATACTAGATTCTTAGACTACATCTCATGAAGGCAGTAATTTTGGCAGGAGGTCTTGGTACAAGGCTTCAACCTTACACTACGTTTCTTCCAAAAGCAATGCTGCCTCTAGGAGACAAGCCGCTTTTGGAACATTTGATCGAATGGGTAAAGAACAACGGAGTTGACTCGTTTGTCCTGTGCGTGAGCTATTTGAGAAAAACGATAGAGGATTACTTTGAGGACGGGAGCAGGTTTGGCGTGAAAATAGAGTATGCGATTGCAAACAGACCTCTTGCAACAGCAGGTCAGCTGAAAACTGCTCGAGAGTTCATTGATGACACTTTTGTTTGCGTATACGGAGACTCGATTTTTGACTTTAGCTTGAAAAACATGATTGGTTATCACAAGAAGAAAAAGGCCTTTGTTACAATGGGGCTCTACGAATACAAGACCAAGCTCCCGTACGGGTTCATAGAGACCGACAAGACAAACAGGGTCAAGGAATGGAAAGAAAAGCCAGACGTAAAGGGAAACATCAACATAGGATGCTATGTCATGGAACCGCAAGTTTTGGATCTCATCCCGGAAAACAAGCCGTATGGAATGGATGTTGTCATTCGCAGTGCCCTGACCAAGAAAAATAAGGTAAGCGGATATCCAATCAAAAAGGGCTTTCTTGACATAGGAGACAAGGCCTCCTATCGCCGTGCATACCAGCACTATTTGGAAAAACTTGGTCAGATCTAGCCCCAGGCCATGACTGAAATCAAGATACGCAAGCTTCAGAAAAAAGATCTCGCCAACGGATTCCTGCATTCGCTTGACTCTCTTAGGAAATCAAGCGATCTGAGCCCAAAAAAGGCCCAGTCCATATTCGACAAGATATCTTCAGACCCAAACGAGGCAATCTATGTCGCAGTCATAGGCTCCAAGGTAGTGGGTGCTGCAAGCATAATAATTGAGCAAAAGTTCATCCACAGGGGCGGAAAGGCAGGCCACATAGAGGACGTTGTAGTGGCAAAGGAGTTCCAGGGAAAAGGAATCGGTCAGAAGGTAGTGCAAGCGTTGCTAGGACACGCAGAGAAAACTGGATGCTACAAAACAATACTTGATTGCTCAGACGACCTGATACCGTTTTACGAAAAATTAGGATTCAAGAAATATTCCAATGCAATGAGATTTGATCATCGGTCAAAGACATAGTCTCTTTTCGGCCTTGGCTTGAGGCGGAAGAGAAGTGCGCCTGTTATCATGACAGGTATTGACACTGCCATGAATATTGTCGGCACCAGCTGAAGTTCTGTTACCACGTACAGTTGCGGTATGTGCGGCAGTATTGTATTGACATAATTCATTCCAATCAGAGTCACAAGTCCCCCTCCAATGATAAGAGAGCCGCAGAGCCTAGAACCGTATCTCCTTGCCAACAAAAATGACGAGCCTGCAAGTATCAGCGCAGGTCCTCCACTGATTGAAAGAAACTCTCTCATCGTAGACGATGGATCTATGTCATATGACGGATTTTTTAAAAAATCCGACATTGCTATCAATTGTGCCGTGAACATGACAAACATTCCCAGGCTCGCCAGAGCTACCCACTGTTCAACTGCCACAGTTATTCTTGATTTACGTCAATAAATAAACCAAATGATTATTCTTTATACGATTCCAACTAGGCCTGCAAGTTCTTTCCTGCATGATGAGCCAAGCTCTTCTGCAGCTTTTTCCGGAGTTATTTTGTTTAGGAAAACGCCATATCCTCTTTCAAGACCTGACCAAGAGCCAGACTGCGGATAGACCTCGATGTGCCAGTGAATCTGCCTGTTGTTTTTCTTTTCAGGCGAAAGATGGAAGACCATGTTGTATGAGCCGTTCTTTGTGGTGTTGGCAAGGCCTCCAAGTGTTGCCCTCAGTATGAGTGACAGGTCGTTTATTTCCTTTTGAGTTATTTTTGAAAAACTCGTGATGTGTTTCTTTGGATATATCCAAAACTCGTACGGATGTGACGGAGCCCACGGACAGAATGCGATGAACCCCTCAGTCTGCAGTATCTGCCTTGGTCCGCCCGTCTCAGTGCTTACAGTCTGGCACATCGGACATATTCCCTTCTCATTTAGGATTTTGTGTGCGGCTTCTGCCTCTTGCTCTATCACGGGCGGAATTGTGGAGAATGTGACCACGTTGAGATTTGGGTGTATCACAGGACCACCGGCCTCCTTTCCGTGGTTTACATAGACTGAGACGTACGTGACGCCTCGTTGTGTGTAAAGCCATCTGAGCCTATCCTGAATTACAACTAGAACATTAGACCATTGTTCAACAGGTATACTGGCAAGAGATTCTTTGTGTTTTTCAGACGCAACTACGACGTAATGATAACCATATGCAGGTTCGCTGTAAAGCGGCCTGTCGCTATAGGAATTTTCCGACGTGGTTGCAACCACTGGATTTTTGCTTTCAAAAACTCGGACAGACCAACCTTCCACATAGTAATCTTCGGTATCTTGAAGCCTTTGCAACATTCCATCTTTTGCAACAAGCGACAATGCAGATGGATTTGTCATGGATTCGTTTCCTGGACAGTATGGGCATTTCTTGGAATCAAGAGAGGTTTTATCATCTTGGGAGACAATTACAAACCTGTCAACGACATAGTCTTTCCTGAGATCTCCCATATCTGCTAGATTCCCGATCTGCCAATTTAAAACCTTTTCAATGATCGGATGTAATAAGACAACATTTCATCGCCAAAACACGAAAACATCTTCTGACTGAAAACATTTCATGCAGACAGTGCGTCGAGAAATTTTGTAATCTCCAGGTGATCAGGAAAATCAGACAGTTTTTCTCTAATCGAGTCTACTAAAAACTTGTACGAGCTTCCGTAGAGTTCTTTCAGCACTTCCCGCAGGTGTACAGGGTGTTCATAGCAATCAGAAAGAGTCGTGTCATATTTTTCATGAAGAAGCTTTGCGACTTCAGAATATCGCCTTGAATCTATGTCAATCAGAGTTTTTCCAATTGCCAAAAAAACAAGATTTTTCTTTATTGCAAGATCATCGCAGGCCATTATTCCACATCACATCCATGTCTTTTACATATCCCAGATTCTGTCTCAGTAAATTTTTGCATCTGACGCGGTCACCATGTTTAGCCAGCATAGCATGCTTGGAGGCAGTATGAGCAGAGTGAAGGAATAGACTGGGTTTGCAAAACATTCCGTAGACTGCGCATCATTTGCCTGTTGGAATGGCATGATTTGATACATCGCGTATTTACTGTCTGATCGTTGATATTATGCCGTTCGTACAGTACAAACAAACACACTGTAAACTGCCAAGCCACCAGATTTAGCTAAAATTACGCTTAAATTGGAATAAAATTTCTCAAAAATTACCATGTCTACAGAATCGCTAAGACAAGATCATGCCCTGATTGAGAAGGTCCTCAAGGCAATGTGGGCAACAATCCCCCTGCTGCAGAGCGGAAAGACCATTCCAGAGCCCATAATATCCCAAGTCATCGACTTTACAAAAAATTTCACCGACCTGTGTCATCACGGAAAAGAAGAGGGATCACTCTTTCCAGAGCTTGAAAAGAAAGGCATGCCAAAGGAGAGCGGTCCAATAGCAATAATGCTGATGGAGCACGCCCTGACAAGAAAGCTTGCTGCAAGGATGGAAGAGTCTGCCAAGACATACGTGCAGACTGGAGACTCCAAACAGCTTGTCACAGACATGCAAGAGTACATCAACCATCTTGTTCAACACATTTGGAAGGAGAACAACAGGTTGTTTGAGATGGCAGAGATGGCACTGCGAAACGATGTCGAAAGGGTAAATCAGGAACTTTCAAACGTGGAAACGGAAAAGCTCAAGGAGATTGGTAAGACAAGAAAAGCTTACGAGAAGCTTGCAGAAGATCTTGCAAAACAGTTTCCCATGAAGGAAGACTAGGCACAATCACAATGACACAGAACAACCAAATGATTTTTTTACCATCTTCTTCTCTGAAATACATGAAAATTTCTTTTGCAGATAAAATAGGAGTGCTTTGACTTGGTGGTAAAAAATGGAGACATAATAAAAGTAGAATATGTTGGAAAGCTTGATGACGGATCAGTTTTTGACAGTTCAGAAAATCACGAAAAGCCCCTAGAGTTTCAAGTAGGATCAGGGCACGTGATAAAGGGATTTGATGACGCCGTAGTTGGAATGAGCGAGGGAGATGAAAAAGAATTCAAGATATCCCCTGCCGAGGCCTACGGACAGCATGACCCAACCCTGGTGCAAAAGGTACCAAGAAAAGTATTTCCTCAGGATGCGCAGATTGTGGCAGGCTTGCTCTTTGAGGCAGGTCTTCCGACAGGTGAGAAGGTGCCGGCAATGATTGCTGCAGTAGACGAAGGAACAATTACGGTAGACCTAAACCATCCGCTGGCAGGAAAAACCCTGAACTTTAAGATAAAACTCAAAGAGATAGCAAAATCTACCTGATCTTTCTACCCAAAACAAGAAATACATTTTCAGCGCATCCATGGGATGAAAAAGACATTGCGATCTACTGGGAAAATCAAGGTTTATGTAATATATGAAAAACTTGGAAGATGAGGCTGAATAGGCATTACAAGCAATTCCGATGTTCATATGATCTATGTCTTACTTGATGGAATCGGAGACTTGCCGCATCCTGACTTGAAAGGAATGACCCCGCTAGGATAT
>JAGWFW010000159.1 GCA_028867735.1 Nitrososphaerota archaeon | reverse complement strand
GCGGAAAAAAGGCAGTTGATTTTGGACGGGCTGTCGTATCAGAAAACCTTGCCGAGTCTTCCCTTGCAGGTTCCGTCAGAGGATCTAAGGCACTTTTGCATTTTATTGGAAAGGGAAGGCAGACTGCAGATTCTAGCTATGATACCGTAAATGTCAATCTTACAAGAAATGCTGTTGCGTTATGCAAAAAAGCTGGAATTAAAAAAATAATCTATCTAAGTGGTCTTGGTGTTGACAAAAAATCTACGCTTGGATATTTTGTATCAAAATTCAAAGCAGAACAAGAGATTGTAAAGTCTGGGCTTGACTATACAATATTTCGACCATCATATATCATGGGGAAAGATGATCCGCTGTCACAGATACTTGCAGGCCAGATGCGTAAAGGTTCTGTTGTAATAGCAGGATCTGGGAAATATCGGCTGCAGCCTATCTTGGTATCAGACGTGGCACAAGTTATAATGAAAGCCATATCTGCAAAGCAGTTCTCACGAAAAATAATTGACCTTGTAGGCCCGCAGGCTGTAACGTACAATAAATTCGTAAAAGACTTGGTAGGTGCCAAGGCACCGATACAACATGTTGACTTTGAGCAGGCATACCATGATGCGCTTTCCTCAAGTGACTCACAGTTTGGAGTAGATGAT
>JAGWFW010000158.1 GCA_028867735.1 Nitrososphaerota archaeon | reverse complement strand
AAACACATTTTTTCTTCAACGTACACTTGACTATTGCTGGAATAGTCTTATTTTCTTCGAATCTCTTTAGAATTATTACAAATACTTCCTGCTTAGTTTTAGCCCGAGTACTTTCTAATGTAGCGGTAAATGCAGTAAGAATGAAATTCCAAAGAGCATAATCGCATTCTTCCATATTTTATATTCGATTTTTTACTACTTAAGGTTTCAAGCAATCTAAGAGTATTATATTTCTCGTCTCCCTAACTGAACATTCTTTCCATCCGACCCATCGACCTAATTGAACACTCATTTCCAAATCGACCTGATTTTCAACGGTGTCACAATTGATTACACGTATAATAGAAATGGGGCATATCTGGTTAATTTAACAATGACGGCCAAACCAAATAATAAAATCGCCTTTCACGATAGTTTGTTGAAAACCATATTCATATGTTCTAATCCAACCGGTTATGTTAAACCATGTTCACCATAATCTAATTGAATTCTATCGTATCTGAATTGTGACGCACTGATGTAATTCAGCATCTTTTTTTCATAAATTATACATTTGTTAGATTGTTTTTGCGACTTTACTTGCCTTCAAGCATCTTTTCTCTAAATGGTCCTGCAGTATCCCAGCAATGTGTAAAGTAGTCAAGGCACCACT
>JAGWFW010000157.1 GCA_028867735.1 Nitrososphaerota archaeon | reverse complement strand
ATTATTTGAGCCATCAGCTGAAGGTGGACCGCGACAGGCAAGAGGTTTTCACGGCTTTGCGCCAGTCTAAATTACTTTTTTAATTTTTGCGATAATTTTTGCAATTGCATCCACTGGTACATTCTTGCCTATTGAAATGTAGTAGATTCCTTCTCTACTTTGAAAAACTACTAGAGTTATCTTATCATGTTTAAAGATAGCGTAATTCATTTTTCCTATTGTGATATCTATTTTGTTGCGCATGTTAAACATGGTGGACACCAAAAAGAATTCGTTTCTTGCAGATTCTGATTTCAAAAAAATGTTGGTTCCAGGTTTTATCATTCCAGTTAACGTCCTTCCATATTCGTTTACAAGCCCTACATATCTAATTGAAGGCGACAGGCCTATGATCTGTTGACACTTTTTTTTATACGTAGAAATTTCTTCGTTCCATTTTTGATTTGGGGTTTTGTTCACAAGAACAGTAAGTGTTATGGCTTTATAAAGTTCGACCTAGTTTTTCTTTTCTTTGTTTTTGTTAGCCTTTAGGACAGAATTTTCCTGTTGCAGTCTCTCATTTTCTTCTCGCAATGCATCTACTGACTGTATTTTCGAGTGCATTGGATGTCCTGGCATGAATTGACTTGGAGACAGATTAAACAATCCCGAT
>JAGWFW010000156.1 GCA_028867735.1 Nitrososphaerota archaeon | reverse complement strand
GGATGCATGATTACCTTGTATTCTGGAGAAAGTTTGCGAATGTCGTCTGCTATTCTTGATGACGCAAAGATCTGCATCGTACCGCCCAAGTCCATCACACGCCTTGCCACTATAATACCAGGACCCCAGAAGGTCTTGTTCCCATTGATATCTTTGATTGAATATACAGGTCCCGTGTCGATCCCAATTCTAACATAGAGCTTCTCCTTTGTCATCCTGAGCTGGTTGTATCTTGAAATTGCCTTGTGAAGTTCGATTGCAAGGCGCAGCGGTTGCTCGGAGCTGTCGGAGAATCCAATTACCATGCCATCACCTGTCGTTAGAACCGTGGCAGAGTTTGCACCGCCATGTAAAAATGCGTCTGACTTTCGAATCAAGTCAGTCAAGACAAGAATCTTGCGGGCCTGCTCCTTTGTAGATATAGAGGGATCGGAGCTGCCTACTATATCAGTGAAGAACCAATGGTATGTCTTGGTCAAGGTACGCACGTCTTCAATCAAAAACTCGTCATTTCTTAGCAGACGAGATATGTGAGATACAAAGTCATTTGGTGCTGCGCGCAAAATGTCGTATGCGTTTGTAGGAATCACTCCAAGTTTTATCTTGTGGCGCTTTAGTTCTTCTAGCAACCAGTCCCTTCCCTTGCCCTTCTC
>JAGWFW010000155.1 GCA_028867735.1 Nitrososphaerota archaeon | reverse complement strand
AAGAAATTTTCAGCTTTCTGAATAGACTGGGCACAAAAGACAAAAGGGTTCCCGGCACCTTGATCTTTGAAAATGATGACATTGATCTTGTAAGAACAGCACTAAGCTGCATCAAGATAAATCTGGAAAAATCCTCTGAAACTGTAATCATTCCATCAAATGACAAATACGGTACTGTGATATTGATTGAAAAAATTACAAAAGAAAGACTGCAAGTTCTACTTGATATCGTACAAGAGATGGGGGGAACAATTGAAAGCAAAGAAGATCATATTGTAATTTCAGGAAAGCGTGGTTCAGTCAAACTCACTTTTGTAGATGATGACAAGAGTGTACAGGATGGAAATGCAATAAAGGTTTCAGTTTCCGCACTTGAAGATCCATCTAGATTCTCTGAGATCCTGTCCATGGTAAAGAAGCGACTAGGACTTTTGGACATGCCGCTTGAGAGTGCAATCAGCAAACACTGGCCAATACTGACAGACGCTGATCTGCAATATGTTGTTCAATCTGCAATATCTTGGTATGGTTCCAATCCGGTTCTTGCTGTGAATATAATCAGTGAAAACAACAAGTCTGGCAAGGTAAAGGAGTGGCACGCCAAAATAAAGGAAGGAAAAATTCGCTCAAGCCTGGATACGATAACACTCGGA
>JAGWFW010000154.1 GCA_028867735.1 Nitrososphaerota archaeon | reverse complement strand
AACATTGAAAAAATAAGAAAGAACTTCGCAAAGAACCAAAAGGCGATGCCCAAGACCGTCAAGGAAAAAGAATTGGAAAACTTTGCAGTCAACTTTACCTATGACACGCAGAGAATAGAGGGCTCGACTCTTACACACAGGGAGACTGCAGACCTCTTGGAAAGGGGCATTGCCCCAAGGAACAAACCTATGAGGGACGTACAGGAAGCAGAGGCTCACAGGGACTTGTTCTTTGAGATCCTAGGGTCAGGAAAGGATCTTTCACTGCAGTATGTTACAGGATGGCACTGGAAACTGTTCAACAAAACCAAGCCTGACATTGCCGGAAAGATCAGAAGAAAGCAGGTGACCATATCTGCAAGCAAGTTCATTCCTCCAACACCAGTGGAAGTATATCCAATGCTGACGGAATTTTTCCAGTGGTACAACAGGCAGAAAAATAAGCTGCATCCAGTAGAGCTTGCGGCACTTGCCCACCTAAAGTTTGTAACAATACATCCCTTTGGAGACGGAAACGGGAGAATCTCAAGGCTGATTATGAACTTTATACTGGACAGGAAAAAATATCCAATGCTTGATATACCATACAAGGAAAGAAACGGCTACTACAATTCACTTGAGCGTGCACAGCTGAAAAAAGAGGACATGATATTT
>JAGWFW010000153.1 GCA_028867735.1 Nitrososphaerota archaeon | reverse complement strand
TGTACGATGATACTTGGCCAGAATTTGAATAAAAAGGCTTCCCATGAAGGACATGCAAATTCAGGGTTTTGTCGAGTTAGTTTAGTTCCACTCTTTTATGCGTGATTTTTTGTTCGTAAAAAATGTAATTTTACAATTTAGACAATCTATAACTACGTTTTCCAAATAGATCAATGAGACATTATCTTCTATAGATGACCCCTCAAGAGATTTGAAACACTAATTCAAAATACAATTCCACGCTACCAAGTATATGATGGCATGAAATCAACCAAAAATATCAGTTTAAATCCGAGTCAACCCAAATGACGCCTGATTGAGGTTTTTACGCTCAGGCAAGGTCAAGGATATATACGAACTAGACGACAAGCATGTTTTATTTCATTTCTCAGACCGGGTTTCAGCATTTGATGTCAAGTTCCCAACGCCAATACATAGAAAGGGTGAAGTCCTGTGCAAGTTTGCCGAGTTTTGGTTCAAAAACTTGCCTACAAAGAATCACTATGTTAGAACCGAGGCAAAGGACAAGATAATAGTTAAAAAAATGGATATAATTCCAATCGAGTGTGTCGTGCGGGGATACTTCTACGGCAGCCTCATCCAAAGGTGGAAAGAAGGCAAAGTAAAAATCCCCGAAGGTGCCGATACCCAAATTGCA
>JAGWFW010000152.1 GCA_028867735.1 Nitrososphaerota archaeon | reverse complement strand
ATTCAAAAATGATCGTATCATCAGCCGAGTTTGCAGCAGAACCATCAATAAACCCAAAAACATGAAACCCAGACGCTGCTTTAAATTGGCAAATATACTGATCAATTTGGATTAAGAACAAATGATACGAATAGAGGCAGAACTTCCAAGGAATGACTTGATGGGAGTCAGTGACGCGCTTAGGATAATTGATGTATCTGTGAACATAACTAAGGTAAAAAGTAGAGGAAAGGGCGTAGGCTCTAAGGTTCATGCAGCAAAAGGCACAGAAATGTACAGATCAGAGTTCCAAGACAAGTATATTGTACAAGTCACTGTTTCTGATAATATAGAAAACGATGTAATTGAAATAATAAAATCAAACTCTAAAACTGGCAAGATAACAATTTTTCCAGTAGCCAGGGTGATTGATATTGGCTCTGGAGTGGAAAATGAGCAGGCACTTGCACTCAATGAATACGACAGCGTGATATTGGCAGCGGCAAAGAATCAAAACACGTCATTTCCATTTGGAGTTGCTGCAGAAAAGGTCAAATTTTCACTGCCTCACACCGAGGGAGAAAAAGGATACTATGACGTAATCGAAAAAAAATTCGTCCCGTTGAATGTTCTCGAGTCAGTGATTTATCATGTAAAACCTGTTGAAAGATTCCAAATTCTT
>JAGWFW010000151.1 GCA_028867735.1 Nitrososphaerota archaeon | reverse complement strand
TTTACATCATCGGCAGAACATGTGAGATGGAAAAAGTGGCCTGGAAATACGTTAAGAGGAATAGGGGACTCGACAACGGTATACGAGAACATGTGAGGCAATAGGAAATAAAAGATAAGCAAGAATGGAATAAACGTAAAAGCCATAGGTCGCATGTTTAGCTGCATTATTTCCATGTTCAGCTTGTTCATGTATGCGGATTTTTTGTTGATCTGGTCAATCTTTTCTTGATCTTTTGCCCTAAATGCTGCCATTCTTTCTTTCTGCCACGACCTAGTCTCCCTCATCAATCGTTTTAGCTTGTCCTGGTCTACCATTTTTTTCCTTATTGCAGCATTGAACAGGTTTAGCATGATTGCGATGCCAATAATTCCAAATGCTGACGGAATGAGCCCTTTCACCCATGGATTAGCGCTGCCAAGTTGGCTTTGTCCTACACCTGGTATCTGAAGATATATTGAATTTAGAAATCCAAGAATTATTGCTTCCATTTTGATTGTTTTTATTTTGTATATGGTCTTTTAAAAGTTCATGCATACCACAGCAATTGGTTGCAACCAGCCCCATGCATAATTTGCACCTGATGTTATTGCTTTTATTGAGCTTGTCTAGTGGATAAATGTGGCACTCAAAGAAAAAGACAGAACCATGCTTAAAACAATGAT
>JAGWFW010000150.1 GCA_028867735.1 Nitrososphaerota archaeon | reverse complement strand
ACCGATTCTAAAAACAATCGCGTAAATGTCATATATTATTTAACAACCTCAACCACATCACTCACGCTAAACCCTGGCAGCGGTTCATCTGGCAGTACAGTAACAATAACAGGCTCCGGCTTTGCCAGTTCTTCTGCAGTAACACTTACCTTCAACGGTACCGTACTTGCCACCTCGCCCTCTACCATAACCACTAATACAACCGGAGCATTTACTGCCACCTTTACAGCTCCCAACTATCCTGCAGGCAACTACAATATAGCTGCAACCGATTCCCACACCAATACCGTCTCGTCATCATTCAAATTAATACCATCGCTCTCACTGAATCCATCAACCGGTCCTGCTGGCAGAGTGGTAACAGTAACAGGCTCCGGCTTTGCAAGCTTGTCCGCAGTAACGCTGACATATGATAACGTCGCACTTACCACCTCGCCTGGTACAATAACTACAGATTCGTCCGGCTCCTTTACCGCAACCTTTTCAGTACCATCATCTGCATCAGGAAATCACAATATAGCTGCAACCGATTCTAAAAACAATCGCGTAAATGTCATATATTATTTAACAACCTCAACCACATCACTCACGCTAAACCCTGGTAGCGGTTCATCTGGCAGTACAGTAACAATAACAGGCTCCGGCTTTGCCAGTTCTTCCGCAGTAA
>JAGWFW010000014.1 GCA_028867735.1 Nitrososphaerota archaeon | reverse complement strand
ACTATTGGTTTTTTCTGCACCTGTTACTAGTGCTACGTCTGCAAGTCCTGACGATATGTATGAGAATGCAGATACTATGCAATTTGTTCCCGAGTTGCACAGGCTCTCAACCGAATGAGAAATTTTTGGGGAAATTCCAGATAATTCTGAAACTATGTTTGCCAGATATTTTTCGTTTGCATTGGTAGATGTCAGTACAACATCGACATCCTTCTGAGTCAAGTTTTTGGTGTTATCGAAGATGGGCTTGATTGATGAGATCATTAGTGATTCTATTGGAGAATCTTCTTTGGTAAATTTGGTCATGCCTGATGACGCAATGCCTACTCTTCTCACACTACATCTCTCTCCTCAGGGTAGAAACCAATAGTTTGAAAGATTGGGTCACGTTTCCTACTGAGTTGAATTGTAGTATTGGAAGATTCACTCCAGCTCTGACAAACTGTTTGAGTTTTTTAGGCAATTCGTTTGGAGTTCCGCACAATGTCAGGGAATCTACCATTGAATCAGGAACAAGGTGGTAGTTTTCAGCCAAACCTGACTTTTTGTACTCGCCAAATATCTCGTCTGTTTCTTTTTTATATCCATTCACTGCCAAGAATTCTCGGTAGATTTTTCCGACAGACACATAAAATGCTAACGTCTTTTTTGCTCGAGCTTTTGCCTTTTCTGCATCATCTGAGACGCAGGTTATCAATTGGCATGCAACATCGATTTTTTTCTTATTCTGCATCCTTGTTATTGTTCTTTTCATCTCATTTATCGGTCTTAAATAAAAAATGACTCCGTCTCCCAACTCCCACGTCATATCTACCATTTTTTGGTTGATTGCTGCAAGATAGATTGGTATTTCTTTCCGTACTGGTTTTACTAACAAGCTAAAGTTTCTAAGATGAAAGAACTCCCCATCGTATGTTACTTTTTTTCCAGATATGATTTGTCTTATGATGTTGACATATTCTCGCATTCTCGTCACAGGTCGCGTGAATTTCAAGCCATGCCATTCTTCAACAATCGCTTCACTACTGGTCCCCAATCCCAGAATCAACCTTCCATTAGAAACGGCGTCAACTGTAACTGCGTGCATTGCTACAAGTGAGGGGGTCCTAGAGTAGATATTGATGATAGATGAGCCAATCTTTGGCTTTTTTGCAATCTGCGCTACGGATGATAAAATAGAACTGCACTCCATACCCCACGTCTCTGGAATCCAAATCGAATCCGGACTGTATTTTGACAGAATTTTTGAGCATTCCAATACTTCTTTTATAGATAGTAAAGAACCAAGACTAAAACCAAGTCTCAACATAATCACTTTACACTAAGAAATTTCTCGTATTCAACTAGACGCATCTGATTCGTACATTCGTCCATATCCTTATGTGAATCAATCGAGTGCCAAAATACTTTGTTGTATCTAACGGTATGCAATCTATTCATTTTAGACAATGCAGGAAAAGTTGTGTTTTCTATATTTCCAGTTTTTGGAAGCAATTTGATGATATTATTTTCTAGATAATATGCTCCAGCATTCATCCAATAGTTGGATAACTCTGGCTTTTCTTCAAATTTTTCCACATGGTTTTCATTAAGGTGCACTATGCCAAAGTTGGTTCTCAAGGGAATTACTGCAATAGAGTTGGACTGTTCTTTGAGTTTATTCAGATCCAAGTTTGTTATCACATCTCCATTTATTACAAAAAAATCATCGTCTCCAATATACTTCCGAGCATTGTGGATTGCCCCGCCTGTACCGAGTGGCGATTTTTCTATGGAAAAACTTGTTTTTACGTTCAAATTTCTGGATTCGAAAAAACTTACTAGCTGTTCAGCCCTATAGCCTGCACATATTATAATTTCATCAATCTTGAACTTTTTGAAATATCTTATTTGCCATTCTATTATTGGCACACTACATACTGGCACAAGGGGCTTTGGAAGATAATCAGTCAAAGGCCTCAGTCTTTTTCCCATTCCTCCAGACAAGATCACGGCCTTCACATACAAGCACTATGTAACTTGGAATTAAAAGATTTGGAAAACCGAAAACGACATCCGTTTGCATTGCACAGATTTATCTTTAGAAAAACATTTCTTCCATTGTTCATACTATTTCCACACTATCAATATTGATTTTGAATCCATACGATTTTATGAGTATCAAACTAGTCTTTTTGATCTTTTCTGGGTCTTTCAGTTAGATAATAATGCAACTCGGTATAGCACTCAACACAATATTCTTGATCTTCGGTATGTTCGCAGTCATATGTCTTTTTAGATTCTCGTCCGCATTTTGCACAAATATGCACAATCTGTTAAGAGTATGCCAATGTTTGAAGATTTGGTTTGTTTGATGAGAGCCTGAGGTGGTTTGTTATGTCTGTCTTTTTGATCTCTTGATTTTTAGTCCGCCCAAAAAGACGATTATGATTCCGATTCCCAACACAGGTCCGAAATCTCGTATAGTTTGAGGAGCCTGAAATTGATTTCCAGACATGGACAAAATTACGCCAGTGCCAACCACAATCAGGGCTCCTCCTATGATTATCAGAGCACCCAGCATACTGGACGCTTCTTTTCTGGTGATGAAAAACGATGCAATGAGCATTGCCGATGGTATTATTCCAAACACAGAGCCCCTGATCTTATCGTCCATTGGAAGAAAGCCTGTATTTCCTTGGGAACTTGATTCCGGCCCTGCTACTGCGACGTCAGCACCATATACTGCTAGCATGATTATTGATATTATCGACATTATGATTGCAGCCTTTAGGGCCATAAACTAGCTCCATTTGAAGAGGTAATAAACTTTCAAGCATTTTAGCATGTGCAGATAGATCTTGTCTAATGAAGGGTTTTGAGGAAATTGAAGATTATGTCACCGTATGCCAGCTGAACAACAAACCCAGAAGAGATATAGATCATGTATGGAATTCCAGGTGTTACCCATGTATCATGAGACACACAAAACTCTGCACTATCAGCATTTTTTAGCGTAAAATCCAACTTTTTATCGGAACCATTGCATTTTTCAATGGAAAAACTAAATTTTGGATTTTTGGCCCTGTAGCCTATAAACAATGCGACTATCTTGTTACGCCTACTTTCATTTTCGAATCCTTGAAAAATATTTTCGTGTCTTGCCAGAGCCACAATATTTCGTGAAATGTTAAGAAATATCGGCGCTACAGAAAGTATGGCTGAATTGGTCAAAGTGGTAAATGGCGTGATTATTCCATTTGAGGTTGAAAATTCCGGAGCTAGTGCCGCAAGAACAATCAACCCAAACGCATCTGCGCCACCGAAAAATCCCAATCTCCAAATTAAAATGGCCACAGGTGCAATAATCAACGAAATCCCAATGTTTACAAGAAGGTGCGGCATGTCTGGCGTAAAGAAAATGAGGATGACTGATATTCCGCCAAAAACTATCCATAAAAGGTCATGGATTGCCCTGTTTTTCAAATCCGAATAAGTCGCATATCCGAGCATGGATAAAGACAAGATAATCCTTGCCACATCGATTCCACTTTCTGGTATCATCTACAGTGAATCCTAACAAGATCAATAAATTCAGAGATCTCAAAATTATTTACCGATATGCCTGAAAAATTTGAAGCTGTCATACTCATCCTGTCTACAAATACGAAAAAATTGTGCTCACAATTTAAGAAAATAGATTCTAATCACATCCTCTAGCCGTTCATATTTCTACTCAAAATGTGCCTTTCTTTTGAACTAACTACAAATTCGTTTTATCCATATCAAACATTACTACGATAAGAAACTATGATTTGCATCATAATTGATACTCGCATTAAATTAAATGATGAATTGATGGGGTTTCGATATAGATCTGCATTCAAATGAATTTCCCCATCAATTCAATCATTATTAGCTGAAATATGTCTATTAGATAGTGTATGTAGGTTGCAGATAAACAGGTTGATCATAAATCTAAACATAGTTCTGCGTTTCACATGATGTCGTATATCCTATAATGCGGTACAAACGAACCATATTTACAATATTGGTCATATTACGATGAAAATAGTTTCATAATTATCTCCTAAAATAACATTATGTCGCTTTCCCATTATTTTTTAGAGTTATGCAGATTGACGTTTGTTTGTTTTGTACAAACATCTTCTCATATCTCTCATACGTTTGTAACCTAATGAGATGAACTCGTTTTCATTGAGCCGCAAAAACAATCAAATCCAGCAAGTCAAAAGAGATAGACTGTCTACTGGAACACACGAATCGATCTTCTTATATACTAATAGCGATCAGATCCGATACTCGATGGTCTGCACTATCTCCGAGGCTTTCCATACAATTAATGGATTCACATCGGATTATGATTGTAAGGATTCAACAACACCACATTTGTTAGAGGATAACTGTCAGCACGCAATTGTAACTATTGGAGGAAACACAATTTGAACATCGAAGAGGACCTGATTTCTACATTGAAGTATTTTGGACTGGAAGGAGACGACGCAAAGATCTATCTGGGCCTATTGAGAACTGGAGAGGTAACAGTAGGCAGCTTGTCTGCCAAACTAGACGTAGACAGAGGAAAGACATACAGGGCTCTTAACAAACTCAGGAATTCTGGATTGATCACTACGACATTATCCAACCCAACCATATGCAAAGCAGTAGACCCTCAAGAGGCACTAAGAAACATAATTCAGAAAAAACAAGACGAAATTACTACAATGGAAAAACTGTCAAAACAATTAATCGCAAATCTGGATGAATTGAAGCGTCCAACCCCTGTAACCGAAGTATCTTCTTTCTCAATAATACAGGGACGATCAAACATTTATTCTCGCATAGGCAAGATGATAACCGAATCCTCTGACGTGGTATATATCGTGACTACCGTGGAAGACATCATGCGCATGTATCATACTGCCATACCTGAGAAAATCAAAGAATGCGTAAAGAAAGGAGGGGAAGTCAGGATAATAACAGAGATTGAAAACAAGCAATCCATTCAGCTTGTCAACAGATTGGGAGCCAGCGAAATCAGGCTTGGGAAACTTCCTTCCAAAGGAAGAATAGCTGGAGAGAAAGACAGGCAAATCATCATGTCTGGATCAATGAAAGGCTCAATGGATCTAAATGACGATACGGACTCTATTGTACATACTAATTCAATAGAAATAGTCAATAACATTTTCAGCCTCTGCTCCCACCTGTGGAAAAAATCAAAACCTCTGGAAGTAGCATATCAATCAATCTGACTCTGCTTTTAGACACTGATAATCTCTCCAACACGGTTTTCGTGCCTAAATTCGTTCAAAAAAACCATACAGAATCTTATATGAGAAATTTCATTATCAAAACATGTATTGAGAAGGTTATTGATAATTGTAATTGTCCTTGTCAGTCTTGTGATACTACGATCATACGCAGATGATGCAGGCACTTTTGGAATTAGACTTGTGCCAAACAAGATGATTGAAAATTCGAGTGGCGTTTTGGAGGTATATGCACTGTATAGCGGACACATCTTTCCTACAAAAATCCAAAACATGGCGTTTTCTTCTACAGATTCAACCATAGTTCAGATGGTTGGTCTAGAAGACAATGATACTGGTTTTATGACACATATCAAAATCAAGGCAAACAATCCTGGAACTGCAAACATAGTGATTGCAGCACCTGGTTTCACACCACAAGAATTTCCAGTAACAGTATACAGTGATGAATCTGCGCCGAGCAGCTTACTCATTAAAGCCACCCCGTCAACATTCCAAGTTAATGGTCCAAAGGCAGGCTATTTCACAGTTGAGCTTGTCAATAATGATGGCCTTCCGGCATTTGCACAAACCGATGTGCCAATCACTGTTGCCACGACTAATGGCAAAAGCCTCAGTTTGACTACATCACATATCACTATAAGCAAAGGACAGTATTATGCAGTAGGACGGTTCCAAACTGATCAAGTAGGATCTGCCAAAATATTTGCATCTGCACCTTCTTTTCCTTCTGTAAGTACAACGGTTACTGTAACATCCACAAGCGCATTGACTATTCAAGCCTACGTGTATCCTACAAAAATCAACAATTTTGCCACATCAAATGCATATGTTGTTGCGCAACTAAAAGATGCATCGGGCAATGAGGCAATAGCAAATGAAGACATTCCAATATCAGTAATGGTAACAAACTCTACCGCGACTGGCCTAGTAAATACCAGTCCACAGGAGCAGCTCATAGGTTCCAACAGTCCGATGATAATAAAGAAGGGAGACTATGAAGGATATACTACGATTCAGGTAAGAGCTGGGCTAAATGGCACATTTAACGTTGGTCTATCTGCACCGGAAGGATATCTTGTATCAAATCACACAGCAGCGTCAGCTACCTGTGCTGGAACTACTGGCTGCGTAGGATCTACTACATCGTCATTAACCCCGGTACGGATAACCACAGTTCCTACGAAATTTCTCGATGACAAATCTGCAAGACTTGACATGTTACCCATATTGGCAACCGGAAATAATGAACTGGTGGGAATCATGCATCTGGAAGATTCTAGTGGATATCCTGTCATTGCAAGCAGGGATCTTCAGATTGAAGTTGATTCTTCAGACCCTAACTATCTCTCGATAAGTCCGGTACGCATGAATCAGGGAGACGCCGACGTACCCGTATTTGGGAAAACTGGGAATACTGCTCCTCCATCTACAGCTCAAGGAGTTTCATCATCGGTGTCATTACATGTAGTAACTTATAATGACGTTACAGTACAGGCCGCAATGAATGCGTCTTCTATAAACTCGTTCAAACTCATTGCAGATCCACTCGTTTCAAAAATACAAAGCCAGTCTGATTTTCCATTGGCTCTGTATCTTGTTGATTCATCCGGGGCATTGACGTATTTTCCAAGCGATTACACCCCAACTGTATTGCCTAATGACTATTTTCAAGTAGAATCTAAAAAAATATCAAATGGAGATTCGGTGGACTTGTTCAATGTTAAATCTCTCAAAGACGGCCCTACAACTCTCAACATAATAGTGGGAAGCTATCCGACCAGTGTCTCGTTAAGCTCTACTAGCTCGTCTCTGGCTTCAATAGATTTGGATTATCCAAATACACTAGTTTCCAATTCCAGTAATCTAATGGAAATGCAGGTTTTTGACTCAAACTCAAATCCCAGATATTTGAACGAAGATACCAACATGAAGCTAGTCTCAAGTAATGACTCTGTAATACTCTTTCCTCCAAACATAACAATCTCCAAAGGCAGTTATTATTCAAGTTTTGAAGTAGCTCCAAAATCTCCTGGGAGTGCCACTGTCTCAGTGGTAGCTGACAATCTGCCGCTTGCCACATATAACGTCAGAGTTGAGGACATGGCTCCAACCCTGACTGTCAACTCATCTGCAACAGCACTGCCAGGAGAAACACTTGTTGCAAATGTCAAAGCAGAAAGATATGCCCGACCCCTTTCAGGCATGAATGTAGATTGGCAAGTATCAGGCGCCAGTATACAAAGTTCTGACAAAACAACAAACAAAGATGGAGTTGCCAGTATAGTACTCACATCAGGTTCGTCAGGTGTAGTGAGTCTTACTTCATCCGTATCAGGATTGGGTTTTGCACCGGCGGAACTCAAGGACGTGATTAAAATAAATTCAACTCAGGCTGTAACAAACAGTACCAACTCCACATCTGGTTCATCAGTAACACCTTCAAACCTCAAACCCTTTAAAATCAACGGTATCGATCCATTACCTTTTGCTGTGGTAGGAATAATAGCAGCTGGAGGAATAATGATGAAAAAGAAAAACATACGTTTGTTCAAGAAAAACTCATCAAACACCAACAATGTTAGAAAATAGAGTCTAACAGTTTTTGTCATAGACTAGAAGATGATTGTTTTTTCAAAGATTTTCTTGTTAGTGCAATAAAATCAGACACAAGTCCGTTCAATGTGAACATACTAGGGAATATCATTTGTATCTTTCAATAGAAAATGTGCTTCATATGTTATCAGTAAATATCAATATCGCAAATTATGCAAGTTGTGTTCAAAAATGAATGGTAATTTCGCATCTCATTTAAAAAATAAGTTGTGCAAGTCAAGCAATGACAGTACTGTTGGAAAGCACACGTTATTTTCATCGTCAAGCAGACGAAAAAATCTGAAGCTGGGTGAATGTACAGTCGAGGACATACTTCCACATCTGTTAGTGTATTCATCCATGGCCACTATAGAAAGTAGGGAGAAGATATGGGTTGCCACTTCGATGCTTGTAAGATTTCTCGAAACATTCACAAATAATTTGGTTGCAATGGAAAATGACACGCCTGTAGGAATGCTTGGGGGTCAAGAAGTTCTCAGAGAATTGGCCAAAAATCCAACGCATTCGTTTTTTTCAGATCTGGCGGTTCAACAAGTAATGAACAAAAACCTGTACGTGACCTCTCCCACGACCAAAGTAAGTGATCTACTCAAAAAAATGCGACAAATACAGCGAGATTTTGCCTTGATTCAAAATGAGGATGGAGACTATTCCACAATCTCTGCAAGGCGTCTGTTAGAAGTAGGGGTTTTGTGCGATACCAGAATGAAGATCTCCGATATGCCTTCGAAATTAATTCCCACTTTTAATCGAGATGATACCATAGACACAATTGTAACACAAATGATTCAAAATGACACCGAGATTCTGATTCTTGAAAATACCCCCAAATTTGTTAATCCGCAGATAATATTTGAAAAAATTGTAGAGTTGAATTATCTGGAAAACATAGACAATTTCTTTGATTTAAAGGCAGCCGCACTCAATTTAAAGAATGGAAAAATAATTTCTGAAAACACTACAATTCCAGACATGTGTAAGATCATGTTGGGTATGCAGCATTCTTTTGTTATGACTCTAAACAACGTCTTGACCCCATGGGATTTGGTTTTAGCGCTTAGTTAGGTGCACGTATGTTCAAAAATATGGAGATGTTTCAATAACATGCAATTAGATCACCCATCCTCAGATAAGATTAGGTCTATCAAGCAGCTTAGGTTGCAATTACTGTCACTTACAAAAGAACTTAACAAGACAACGGAGCAATTACAGCTATTAGAACTGCACGAGATAGGTTCAGATCAGCCACATGATGAAAACATTCATCCTGAAGAGATAAGCGAATTAATTCGAAAGCAAAACAAGATCTCTCATGAAATTATTACAGTGAAAAAAAGAATCCAGAAACTTAGCGCAAAAACAATACTGAAAGTTGAATTAATAGTGTTGCCAATACTTGCAATCTTGTTATTCTATGGAACCACTAATCACTATCAGACAAATATCCTAGATCCAACAGACCCTCTGAAAACGCGATATTTGATCGAAAATCTGCAGGGGCAGGCAGGAGACACCTACAAGCATTGGAATATTGCCGAA
Organism: Nitrososphaerota archaeon; assembly: GCA_028867735.1. Taxonomy (GTDB): domain Archaea; phylum Thermoproteota; class Nitrososphaeria; order Nitrososphaerales; family Nitrosopumilaceae; genus Nitrosotalea. The sequence continues at coordinate 18,818 of JAGWFW010000014.1, read as the reverse complement.
AATACTCCATTAACAGTCAGTATAGTGAATCCAGATCATCTAAGTCAAGAAAAAATCAATGTCATAAAAGAAGCCATACTTTCAACAACTCCGATGCACATTAACAATGATCTGCTTGGCAAGTCTCCACAAGACGGAACATCCGAATACTATGAAGGTTGGAAAGGAGCTCTCAATACAATCAAAGGTACTGAATTCTACGTCCCAAACCAGTTTAGCGTCATAGAATCTGATAGCGGACCGGGTCAAATCGTCATAGTTTTATCTCATCTAGAAGATCCGGATGGTTATTCTGGTTACACCAGATCAGTTGTAGATGATTCGCAAATCTTGAAATCATTTATTACCATTTATGATGCGGACAAACTTTCAGATAATAGACTTGCCGCGGTAGTAAGGCACGAATTTGGTCATGCGTTAGGACTTCCACATGCAAATGATCCTCAAGATCTCATGCATGCTACAATCCAAACAAATTACCCGTATATATCAGAATGCGATATTACTGCAGTGCAATCGTTGTATGACGGAAATACAGATGGAAATGCCTATTGTCGTACTAATAGTTAATCAGCAGAAAAAACGTAAACGACTGTGATAATTTTTTTAAAAAGTTCTTCCTTTTTGTAGCCTACATAGTACATCAAAGTATGCCTTAATTTGTGCATGCGAAGGATTCAGCTCTTTTATTGCCGCAATGTCAACATTTAGTTTTTCTAATTGCAAATAGATGTCCTTATCTTCAATGGTATCGACTAATGCCTGCAGAGAGAACGGTTTTTGCATTATCTCAGTAATCTGCCTAAGCTGTTTAATCGAGTCAAGAAAAGTTTCCTGAATATGTCCTGACGCAAATATGATTCTCTGGTGCGGGTTGATTCCCAAAATACCTTTTGCCACCTCGATGCCATTTTTTTGGGGCATCTGATAATCCAAAACAACGGCATCAAATTGAGTATCTGAATCATTTACTGGCCGCTGTTCCGATTCTGTAGTATACACCTTAAGGCATTGTTCTCCATCTTTGCAGGTTATAACACTATGACCTTTTGCTTCAAGAGCAAATTTGTATTGATCTAACAGATCCTCCTCATCATCGGCTATGAGTATTTCCATCCTTTAATCCAAATGATATTGACGGTATATTTTATTTGCGGAAGTTTGTACGTTTCGTACAAACACGCGTTAATGTACCTGTAAAGCGTTTATAATTCAAGTACTGGGAACTTTCTATCATTCCCAACATGCAAGTTCCCAGTTCTCATTTTTTCCTTATATTGACATGTTTGGAACTGTATTTTACAAATAGCTTACAACGAGTTAATTATTCTATTGTTTCATCACATTATGTATGAGAAACGGTCTCTATGCCTTGGCATTAGCAGGAATAATAGCAAGTATCTTTTCCATACAACATGCGGCAGGTTCAACGACTAACATAGATGTAGGATGGGGAAGTAGCGGAATGACAGTAAATCCGTCAAACGACAGAATCTATGTCACAAGCTACGTATTTGGATTTGCCACTGTAATCGACGGATCAACAGATAAAATAATAACAAACATTCCACTTGATCAGAATAAATTTCTGATGGACTCTGGTCCTGCACATATTGATGCAGATCCGCTTACAAATATTGCCTATGTTACAAACAGGTTTTCAAACGACGTATCAGAAGTAGAGCTGAACACCAATAAAATTGTGGGAAATATACATGTGCAAAGTAATCCCTGGGGAGTAGCGGTAAATCCATCTACCAATCTTGTCTATGTTACAAATTTGCTATCCAATTCATTATCGGTTATTAACGGGTCAAGTAATACAATTTTAACAAACATCAAAGTCGGCAATGGTCCCTGGGGCGTGGCAGTAAATACGTTTACTAACCGAATTTATGTGCCAAATAGCCTTTCAAACTCTCTTACTGTAATTGACGGTAGTACAAACGAAATAGTTTCCACCATACCGGTGGATGGAGGGCCTTGGGAGGTCGCAGTAAACCCGATTAGCAATTCTGTGTATGTGACTTGTTGGAACTCGGGATCAGTGGTAGTAATCAATGGGACGACAAATAAACAGATCACAACTATACCAACAATGAGCGGTTCTTCATCAATAGCAATAAATCCAATAACCAATCGAGTCTACGAAGCCAATGAAGAAACAGGCATCGTATTTGAGATAGATGGTAATTCAAATCACGTACTAAACGAAATCAATTCTGGAATATCTGCCAGAAATATCGCTGTAAATTTGCTTACCAACAAACTATACGTATCCAGTATCTTCTCAAATAACATTGTTTCAATATCACTTTACAACTCCAGCAGTATCTCGAATCAGGAATTTGGCAATCAGTCTAATCTCTCATATCCAAAGGTATCTTCGAGTGGCAGTATGCCAGATAATGCTTCTAATATCGATATCACCCCAAACCAACTAAAGCGAGTCATTGGAAAGAATTCTACTCTGAGCATCACGCCTCGAGAGCTTCAGGAATTGCTGGGCAATAATGCCCCTCTGAACATGACTCAGGATCAATTACAAAAGCTCGTTGGGGCAAATTACAATAATGCGTCACCTGAAGAACTTGCCTCAAATAACAAAACTCTGAGCATCACGCCTCGAGAGCTTCAGGAATTGCTGGGCAATAATGCCCCTCTGAACATGACTCAGGATCAATTACAAAAGCTCGTTGGGGAGAATTCCACACTGGGCATAACCCCGCAAGAGTTTCAATCTGCACCATACAAAAATTCCACATTGAATGTTAACGCTGATTTATCATTTCCCAAGAAAGATCTGGAAAACCTTACCGCGTCATTGGACAAATTTGCAAACCAAACTGGCAATTCTACTCAGGAAAATGATTCAAACCTGAACCTTCTACATGTTACGTGCACCATAAAAAAGGCAGATCTTGGAAAGCTTTTTGAAAATTTTTCAACGCCTTTATCAAATTGTAGAATTAATGAATAAAGGTAGATATCCAACGCTTCTGTAATTTGAGGTGAATTTCCTAGCTTATTCAAATCGTGCAATCAATTACTTTTAAACTGTAATTATTATTGTTTTTCAAGTGATCAAAACAAAACAGCTTTTGTTTAATCCAATGATGTGATAAAATGTATTCAGACATTGAAAAATCCAACTTTCAGTTATCCCTAGTGACTGGAATCATCAATGACATTGTGCGAAGGATGTCGTTAGTTACTAGTTTTGAACTCACAAAAATAGAATCCACTTCTGATGAAAAAAAGAAAACAGAGTCGTTGTTGTTACTTTATGAGAAATTAATATTAAACAAATACGGTGTTAGGAATAATCCGTTATCTGTAGAAACAAAATTTGGCTTATGTAATTTTTTTTATAATGTAAAAAACTTCGATAGATCGCTTGAACTAATAGAAGACATAATAAAATCACAACCACATAACACAAAAGCAATTTATTGCAAGATAATCATAGAAGAGTCTAGCAATAGGCTTGAGCAAGCAATAAAGTCTTGTGAAAGAATATTGCATGTTGATAATAAGAATATTTACATTCTGCAACAAAAAGGCATGTTATTTTCAAAATTAACACGAAGAGAGGAAGCTATAGAATGCTTTGACCACATACTGGAAATCAATCCACGACACACGCTGGCGCTGTACAACAAAGGAGTCTTGTTATCTGAGATGACACGAAGAGAGGAAGCTATAGAATGCTTTGACAGGGTGTTGGCAATAAACGTAAACCATGCATCATCTTGGTACAACAAGGGAATGCTACTCTCGGAAGCCAATCCGCAAAAAGCTATAGAATGCTTTGACAGGGTGTTGGCAATAAACGTAAACCACATACCTACACTGTACAACAAAGGATTGGCATGCGAATCGCTAGAGCGGTTTGACATGTCGATCATGTGTTATGATGCAGTCTTGCGCATAAATGAAAGTCATCTTGCTTCGTTGTTTCATAGAGGGGTCATATTGGCAAAGGTTGGTCTTGCAGAATCTGCAATAGCATCTTTTGACCATGTATTGGGCATCAATCCACGACACACGCTGGCGCTGTACAACAAAGGAGTCTTGTTATCTGAGATGACACGAAGAGAGGAAGCTATAGAATGCTTTGACAGGGTGTTGGCAATAAACGTAAACCACATACCTACACTGTACAACAAAGGATTGGCATGCGAATCGCTGGATCTGTTCGAAGATGCGTTGCGATGTTATGACAGAATAATTGAGATCGACGTTAATTATGAAAACATATTGTGCCAAAAGGGGCGGTTATTATCGTCAATTGGAAAACATTCAGAGGCCATAGAATGCTTTGATAATATACTTGCGTCAAATCCTTCTAATACTAATGCACTTTATTACAAATCATGTGCCATGCTAAAAGAGGGTAGAAAAGAAGAATCATTTGACATATTGGAAACAATGATTTCGATGGATTCTAGATATCGTGACGTGCTCAGAGACGAAAGAGATCTGGAACCATTCAAAGTTGATAGTAGATTTATGAAACTGGTGACCAAAGAATCATCGGTTTTGAGCAAATAATGTGTTTGTTCCAAACAAACAAGATACTATATGGAAATATTCCATACCCAGATTTGGATATATTAGATGATTCCTAAGGATACGTGTTACAGAAGACAACCAAGGTTCAACATGATGAGTTGATATGAATCATCAAAAGACAAGCACCGGTTTTAGAATCGGTGCATCAGTTGGCATCATAATATTGATGCTTGGAATTGCAATATCTCTGAGTATTTCTATAACTGCGACCATTAGCGACCAAATGAAAGTTGTAGCAAACTACAACATACCACTTGAAAAGATTACAATTCAGATGAGAGATACTCAAAAAAACCAAGAAAGTGTATTGGATAATGCAGTTAGGTTCTTACACACAGGAGACACACAAGGGCTACAATTATCTGAAAACGAGTTTTTCGCATATGACAGTCTCATGACAAGCCAGATCATACAAACAAGAGAGATAGCCAATACTGGGTTGAATATACTTCCTCAAGAATATGTCAGTCCCTCAGCAAGTTCAGTTTTAGCAAAGATGGAGAATATTGAGAAATCTAGCACTGAATATGAACAGGCAGTAAATAATGTATTTTCATTATCTGATAAAACTGATAATGTCAAGCTAGATGCATTCACAAACGATTTGAAAAACAAGGAAGAAGCGTTAGATGCAAAACAGAACAATCTACTAGCCGACATGGAATCGTCTTATCAAAACATAGAGATATCAATGGATGAAAACAAACAAAAATTTCTGACATTGGAGATAATGATAATAATATCCATTGGAATTATTTCACTGGCATCGGGATATTTTGTAAATCAAATCAACAAAGACTTGACACGAGAGGTAATCAAAAAGACAAAATCTCTTCAAAAAACCAATGAAAAACTTCGAAAATTAAACGTGTTAAAGGATGAATTCATCAGCGAGGCATCGCATGAATTGAAAAGTCCCCTCAATCCGATATACGGATTTGTCGAATTAGCAAAATGTGGTGATATTGATAAGGAGGAAGCACTTGCAGGAATTGTAAAACAAGCTCACCAGATAGAGGAGGTGGCAAACAAGATGCTGGATTTGGGGAAAATAGATAACAACAGACTACATCTATCTATTGAACGGTTCAATTTGGCAAAACTTGTATCTGACATATCAGAAGCAACACGAACAAATCTTGATGAAAACGTATCAATAGAGATGGATTCTCCAGTAGACCTGGAAGTAGAAGCGGATAGAATACGCATTGGCCAGGTTATTCGAAACATACTCAATAATTCCGTAAAATTTACTCCACGTGGTGGGATATTCATAACATTGTCACTCAATGGTGCCAATGCCCAAGTTAGAATAAGCGATACTGGCATCGGGATACATCCGGATGTACTTCCAAAGATGTTTGACAAATTTGTTACAAAAAGTCATAGAAAAGAAAATTTGGACGGAAATGGTTTAGGGCTATACATGTGCAAAGGAATCATCATAGCGCATAGCGGAGAGATTAACGCATACAATAATCCTAAAGGCGGAGCTACTGTATTCTTTTCGATCCCGCTAACACATGGTATGAACAACAAAACAATTCAGAGATCTTTACTCAATTAGTTGTTTGTACGGCGTGAACAGACGAGTATTAATTTATCAAACACGCAAACAAAACCATAACATGGGTCTTCAAATACTTTCAGGGGAAGATAATGAATTTACAGCTTTACAATACAAAAAAGTATTTGAAAAGAACCAACATCATATTACAGTTGCACGGGACGGTGAAGAATGCGTAATGCAGTACAAAAAAGCGCTAGACAACTGTCCTGAAGAATCCTATCCATTTGATGTGGTTTTGCTTGATTTTGTGATGCCAAAGAAAAATGGGGTACGAGTGGCAAAAGAGATATTGGATTTGAGACCGCACCAGAGAATCATATTTGCGTCGGCATTTGGAAATGGGGTTTTGGACGACGCTTCTGCCATTATGAAAGATTCGATAGAGATACTACAAAAGCCGTTTTCGCTAGAGTTTTTGGTCAAAAAAATTGAAAATGCCTGCACACTAAACTTTCACTAGGCCTAATTTTCCACTTTGGGATTAGATCAGGAACAGAAATTCGTAGACCTTATCTTGTGATGCATAGGCATATGATGACATATTGAATGAGATCGTGTCAGAGCAATGAACAAGACGTAGAAAGCATATTCAAAGGCAAGACTATTCGAGTATTACAAGCATAAAATTGGGAATTACATGATTCTTGAGCAAACTCTTTCATCTTCTAGAGATGTACAGAAATAAAAAAAGAACACAAACATATTCCGAAACAATCCCAAGATTAATCTGAACAGATTTCATAGAACAGCATCAGTCCAACACACATTAGATAATGATAAAATTATCAGTGTACGGCCAAAACAAAACGAATTAGAAAAATCTTTTTGTCAAAACTAAAAGTAATACCTAGTCAGGAGTTTGGTATTTCATATTTCTGAGGTATGTTCTTTGGCAACCTTATCGTAAATATGGCAGGCGTTGATCTTACAGATATTGTGCCACCGTGCTGCTCCACAATGCTTTTGCAGATTGACAATCCCAAACCTGTTCCAGTTTGCTTTGTTGTAAACAGAGGATCAAATATTTTCGGAAGTATGTCGGCAGATATTCCGGGTCCAGTGTCTTCAAATTCTAGTTGTATACTTGATTCTAGGTCAACCACCCTAATTTTGATCTTGCCTTTATCGTTTATAGCTTGAATCGAATTTATGATCAAATTTGAGAATACGGCCTCAAGTTTTCTGGAATCGCAGTTTATTTGAATGTCGGAATTCGGTTTTGATATGTCTACATCTGACGGAACCATCACTCCAGCAATAGCACTGTCAAGGACGGTAAGAATTGAAGTGGATTGTAGAATCAAATCAGATCTTTTTACAAAGTTTAGCACATCGTCTATTTGGTGAGCCATTCGCTGTACTGCCCTGTCAAATCTAGTAAAGTGCTGCAATCTTTCTTCCACTCTCATGTTCGGTTTGATGCGCATTATGTCCATAGTATTTTTTATTATGGATAGGGGATTGCGCAGATCATGCGCCAGCCTTGCTGCCAATTCTCCTATGACAGTGAATTTTGCCGCTTTTATCAAATCCTGGGTCTTTTCATCCACTTGTTTTGCAAGAAAATCACGCTGCATGGAAAGTTCTTTCTCCTTTGAAAGAACTCTGTCAAGTTTTTCTTTTAGTTCCATAGTCATCTTGTTATAATGAAATTTTTGTTGTTCTAGTTCGTGATTAGATTTTACAAGTTCGTCATTCTTTTTATTCATAGACGCACTCATGTCAAGCAAAAAGCCAACTTTATCCTGTAAATCATGATTTATTTTTGACAATTCTTTGATCTTTTCCATGGATTCTGATGCCAATTGGTTTAGAAGTTTTTCTTTTTCTTGAAGCTCAGTTTTTGTAGCATCCAGCTCTTTAAACGCACGCCCAGTCAGAGCGCCCAGATCTTCTACCAGTGATTTTTTTTCAGATGCTGTAGGCTGTTGCGTCATCCAACATTGTATACTTGGAAAGAGACATTAACTTTTATGGTTGTGTGAAATGAACGAACATGTTTCATACGTGTATGCTTTATTTTGAGTGCATGATCAACATATGGCCGAGGGTTAACTGAACATAAGCATATGATAGGTTCATCTTTTCCCTATAAACAAACGATATCTTGGAAAGAAGGAAATCCGGCAGGAATACCTGTTTTATCTTAGGTCAACATGTTGACTTGAGGCATTGCAGAGTGGAAAATAACGAATGTATACTTTCCTGTAAAATAGAATCATACCCAGAACTTCGAATTGTTCTATTAATAATATGATATTAAGATTGACTAGCCATCCTCCCATCATGTCATTCATTATTGCATATGTCATCGATACAACTTGATCAAAGCGTGAAAAACCAAAAAAGGTATCGCTATAATGGGCTTGAAATATTTTACTCGCTTCGTTTGTTTGAAGAGATCTTGCGCTGGAGTCTGAAAATATCATCTGGGAGATGGCCTTTTTTTCATCTGAATACACGGTATTGCCCCTTTCAATCCAAACAAGAGTGCTACCAAGATAGGCAATTAAAAGCAATGAAAGCCCAATAGCTACGATTCCAGATTTTCCTCCCATTGTTTTTGTCATTTGGTTTACAAAGATTTTCCCAAATCTGCCAAGTTTATTCTTGTGAGCAAGGAATGTTATGAGGATCATCATGGAGGAGACAAGGCCCAAACTTCCAATCCAGTGTGAAGAGACATAAGTGTAGAAAACCATTCGAACAGGGAGAAATACGCCTGTAACAACTGCAAACACAATAAGCTTATCTCTAATATCCAGTAAACGGATCCTCGACAACTATCATTCCCACAGATACTCTGTCGAAGCAGGTTATTTATTTATCTCAGTATTGTCTACAATATTACAAATACACACTGTCAAAATTTTGAGGTATTTTCATCTTCATTTTTTGCGCGTAGGATGAAAAAATTAGATGATTTTTTCAGTTTTTTTGAGATTTGATGTTATGATCATTTTTCCAGAATTTAGACTGAATTTTACCCATCTTCCAAAATTTGCTCCCGTATCTTTAGAAATTAAGGGGATGTCATTTTCTTTTAAAATTTGTTGTATGGCTGAAATATTACGCGGTCCAACGTTAAACAGGCCGGTTTCGGATTCATGTGAAAATATGGCCGCACCGCCTGCCATTTTAGCCTGAATTCGTTTGGGGTTAGCTCCTAATTTGATCATACCACTCATCATATGGGCAAACGCGTCATCTGCATACTTTCCTCTTTCTTCTTCAACCGTATGTGGTTTGCAGTTTGTTTTTTTTGGAAGTACGACGTGAGCCATGGCGGCAATCTTGACCTCTATATCAAAGAGGCATATCGCTACGCATGAACCAACAAAAGTTTTCAATTCGCTCATATCTCCTGTTACTATTTCTAATCCTCCCATTTTCACTTCAGCTATGCGGTTCATCTGACATCATTTTATGAGATAAGTCTCTTTGATTCCTTCGGATCTTGGATAAGAAGCATCTGTAGCCTGATTCCAGAACTAATGCCTCGAAATTCCACGGTTGAAATAACTACTGTGTCGGATTGATCTCCAAAGTCTGCCATGACTACTTCAAGTAATGTGTTCAAAGATTCGGTGGCAAATCCAGGTACCGATGCCCACATTTTACACCCCTTGTCGTCATATATTGCATTAACAATAGACGCAGTCAATATATTGCCGATTTCAGAAATAGACGAGATGGCAATTTTATCAAATTCATTCAAGTGATATCCCTCAAGTAGTTTTTCTGCCAAGGGTTTCAACTCCTCTTCTAACACATACCACAATACGCCAATGTGCAAATCTCCCTCGCATTTTACGTATACCGCAGACATAACGCTTGTTTTCTCAGAGTCTGGGATAAGCGACTCGAAATTTGTAATGACGGCTTCCTGTGTTTTTTTGAGAAAATATGCCATCTTCTCTCCAAGAAGTGCATTAAGAGATGGAATTGTTTTTGTAGCAATATACGAGTCTAATACATGTTCCAATTTTTGTAGTTCGTTACTGTAACGTTTCAACATATCATCTCGCAGTTTGTCGTCTAAAGACAGCATCATGTGCTCGAGTTTTTGCATCAAGATTTTTCATATCGGTTAGGAGTGTTCTCCGATCCCGAAAACCTGTCAGAATAAATCCCGACATGGTGAAGTTAAGATGAATTGTGCTGGCAAATACACTGATCGTCTGCACCGTCATAATGCACCATATAAAAAAAGATTGTAATATTGGGATGCTTGTGCAGTTTGATCATACAGGCAGAAATAACAATAAATGAACCGTGCAGATGAAAAAAGACTAGTTGTTTGGTAAGATTTTTTGGTAAATTCTCTCCCTAGCCATCACAGGATTGAATAATTTTTCACATTTTCTGCCCAGCATGGTTTCATCCATGCCTAACACGAGATAACTATGCTCTTTCAGGCATTTATGAAACTTACTCAGGATTAGCTCTTGAGATTCTCTTCCATAATAAATCAGCACGTTTCGACAAAATATTGCATCTATTTGTTTTACATCATTAGATAAAATATCACATATTTTAAACGAGATTTGATTTTTTACGGAAGAATTAACTTCGTATTCCGTATTCGTATTGCCTATTTTTTGAAAATATTTTGTAACAACATTTGGGGGTAATTTCTCGACACTTTTTACAGAATATTTTCCTCTTTGGGCATATTCTATTGCCTTTCTGCTAATATCATTTGCAACTATCTCAATGCTGAAATTGTCTGATTTTTCAAGCGCACTCAGAAGCATGATCGCAATGGAATATGGCTCTTCTCCAGACGCACAACCGGCACTCCATATTCGAATTCTGCCACCAGGTCCCACATTGGCCAGTATTTTTGGCATTATGAATGACTTGAAGCTTTCATACACAATAGAATCTCTAAAAAAATTAGTTACATTGATAGATAATGACATGAATAATTCTTCAAATTCTACGCTATTTTTTTTTAAAACTTGTTCATAATCCAAGTAGTTTTTTAGACCTAGAATTCCCATTCTTCTGCCAAGTCTTCGTTTTATGAAACTCGATTTGTATCGAGTAATGTCAGCTCCATAACTTTTAAACACGCTGCTAAATATATTCAAAACATCTTCATCAGTGGTTAAATTACTTAGACTCAATACATGCACCACTCTGATCTGTTTGATTGCAATAAAATACACCAGCGTTTTCTCTTGAGCTAATTCCCATATTGATCAGGCACATCCCCTTTTAGGATTCAAGAGTTTTCTAGCGTTGTTGTGATCTTGAATTATTAGCATGTGTACACGTATGTTGCTATTTGTTCCGCTCAATTCGACCTCAGTCATAATATCGCTAATAGGGCAGAGAAACTCTGACGCATGAGGTTCCAATAATGTCGAGACTGATGTCATGGCCAGGTCTGGAGTTGAGAGATCTATTTTCAAACCAGTATGATCAGACAGTGCGTTGAAAAACGAACCTGACATTATATTTGCAACTTCTGATATTGCAGATTTGCCCAAATCGTCCAGGGTGTCGATTTTTTCCATGCCCATCAATCTTGCAGCAATCTGTTTTGCGTCTTTTTCTGGTATTGAATACAATATGCCTAGACGCACATCACCACCACCATAAAGAAATACGGAGCAGAGAACCAGGTCGTTTACAAAATCTTTTAGGTTTTCAATCTTGGAATCTTCTGTATGGGTTTTTTTTAAGTTATGTGTAACTGATTCACCTAGAAGCGATGATAATGCTATGGCTGTTTTCTGCGCGACAAAAGAATTTATCACATTTTCAAGAGTGCTTAATTCTGTCTGGTTTAAAGTTGTTGTATTCATTTATTTCTTACACCAACAATGACGGTTCGAGAATTAACGCGACCTTGCCATCAGGCAGTATGGTCGCATCTGAAAATGCAGCCAGCGAGTTAGACATTCCGTCTAGACGTTTTATTACCACCTCTTGCTCTTTTTCAAGCGAGTCTACAACCAGGCCATAAGATTTTCCATCTTTGTCTATAACTACAATGTTTACTTGAGCATCCGTAGTATCTCCAAGTATGTTTTGTAATCCAAGAGCTTTTGATGCGCGTATGACAGGAACGACTTTGTCTCTTAAAGTTATCATTTCCTTGCCGTGAACGAGTTTTATCTCTTTGTTGTCTACTGTTATCGTGGTGGATATGCTTGAAAGTGGCAAGACATATTTTTGATTGGATATGTTGACTAACAACCCGCCTATTATGGCCAAACTCATCGGTATGGTCAAAGTTATGTTGGTGCCTTTTCCTTTTTCAGTTAAAATTTTTACATGCCCGCCTACATTTTTGACTTGGGTCATCACTACATCCATTCCAACTCCTCTACCTGATATGTCGGTAACCTCTTTTGCAGTTGAAAGTCCAGGTGTTCCAATCAACCCTATTATTTCTTCATTGGACATATGATCAATCTCGTCTTGGGTTATGAGCTTCTTTTCCAATGCTTTTCTCTTGATTGCTTCAAGATCAATTCCCTTCCCATCGTCAACAACTTGAATCTCCACTCGGTCTCCAACCCGGTTGGCTTTCAATTGTATCGTACCGGCCTCTGACTTTTCCATTTCTTTTCTTTCAAAGACAGTTTCTAATCCATGATCGACTGCATTTCTGAGCATGTGAAGCAGTGGTTCAGTGATTGCATCAAGAACTGTCCTGTCTAGCTCAATACCAGCTCCCTCCATCTCCAGTTTGACTTCCTTACCTAATGATTTGGAGACATCACGAATCATCCTGGAAAATCGGTTGAAGACGTGGTCTATCGGAACCAATCTGATTTTCATTGTTTGGTATTGGATATCTGTAATCAACCGGCCCAAGTTCATCAAGACTTCTCTTCCTTCGTCAGAGCCATAGCTTTGTACAATTTGGTCTAATCTCATTTTAGAAATCATCATCTCACCAACCAAATTTACCAGTGAATCAAGATCATGCATTTTTACCCTTACTGTGGGAGACTTGATCTGTTGTACAGCCATTGAGTCGGACTCGGAATTATTTACCTTAAATTCATGAGGGTTTTTTACATAATTTAGAAATTCGCCCAAATCAATCTTTTTTGCATCATCGTTTACCAGTTGCCTCAAATGATCAATTCCAAGGAATATGACATTTCCCAATTCCGCAGTAATTGTTGTTTCTTCCTTTCGAAATTTGTCAAAAATCTCTTCAATTGTTTTACAAATTTCCCTAATCTGCTCGTATTGCATAGTTGCAGCCATACCTTTCAACGTATGTGCGGATCTAAACAGCGTATCTACATGCTCTTTTACATTTGGTTCTTCCTCATACTCCAAAAGATGTCTGTTTAGGCTCTCTACATGTTCCAACGCTTCTTGCACAAACATCTCACGATATTTGCTATTTTCAGACACTTTGTTTTACCACCTTGATTATTTCTGATGCTAAATCATCTGCATCTACCATCTTGTCAATTACATTGAGATCATTTGCAGCCTTTGCCATTCCAAAGACTATTGATGAGGATTCATTTTGTGCAAGTGTGACGCCCTGCCTTTTTTTAATCATTTTCATTCCAAATGCCCCGTCTTGGCCCATTCCTGACAAGAGTATGCCTACGGTATTGGCTCCAAATGCCTCTGACGCTGAAACCATTGTTACGTTAATAGCCGGCCTAACCCCAAATCTTTTCGGACTTTGGTTTAGCTTTATTCGGTGAGAGGAGGCAACCTCCATGTGCATGTCCCCTGGCGCAAGTAATACTACGCCTTCTTGTATCAGATCATTCTCAGCAGCTTGTTTGACGTGTAATTGTGACACTTCGTCAAGCCTTTCTGCAAAAGATGAAATGAATTCCTTAGACATGTGCTGCACGATTAAAAATCCGGCAGCAATGTCTTTTGGGATTTCTTGAAGAATGCGGGTTATTATGCGAGGCGCTCCGGTTGACGCACCTATGACTACTACCTTTGATGCTGCCGTATTTGATAAATTATTTTTGATGTTAACTGGTCGCAGTTTCGATATGGCTTTTGGAACCAATATGTTTGGATTGGATCTGGAGGCAGTCTCTATTTTTGATACTAATACTCCTTTTAGGTTTTTTATGACCTCGTTGTCGTCTGGAGGTATGGAAACAAAGTCGACTGCGCCAAGTTCTAATGAATCCAAAATCAATTTGGCTCCAAATTTGCTGTAATTACTAACCACTATAATATTGACAGTTTTTTCTTTCATAATGTTTTCAATAAAAGACAATCCGTCCATGTTGGGCATCTCCAGATCAAGCAATATGACATCAACTTTCAGATGCCTGACTTTTCGCAATGCTTCACATCCATCACGTGCAGTTTCGATGACTTTTATGTTACTCTCAGACGATAGCAAGTCGCGCAATAATTCCACCATGTAGGGAGAATCATTTACTATCATGACGTTAATCTGATCCTTCTCAGATGCCATCATCATGTTTATCTTGCCCTGATAACTTTACTTATCACCATAGCTACATTGGATCTGTCAAATGGTTTTACCACGTAATCTCTTGCCCCAAATTTTATGGCATCCTGTACAATATGTTTTTGCTCAACTGATGTCACCATGACTACTTTTGCCTTTGGATTAAATTGCATGATGGCCTTTAACGCTTGAATTCCGTCTGCTTTTGGCATATTGACGTCCATTGTTACGATGTCAGGTTTTACTTGTCGATAAGATTCCACTGCAGCTAGACCATCGCCTGCCTCGTAAACTTGAGATACAAGACCGTGAGACACAAGAATGTCTTTCAAGACAACCCTCATGAATGAAGCATCATCTACAATTAGAATTTTTGTTGCGCTAGCTGTCGACATGTCTTATTCTCCTGGCGATGTAATTGAATTGTCTTCCAAAAGTTTTACCATGTCTAAGAGCACAATGAGCCTTCCAGAAGTTTTAGCCACGCCATTTATGTATGCCAGTGATTCAAGGCCGCCTGAAAGATTTGTCTCGACTTCTTTCAATGGAATTCGCATGACTTGGTCAACCTCATCAATTAAGAGCCCGGTGAGTCTGCCTTTCACGTCAGCTACGAGAATGCGAGCTTTTTGACTTGGCTCACAACCGCTAAATCCCAATTTTTCTTTAACATCCACTACTGGAACTATCATGCCTCTCAGATTCATTACGCCTCTGACATAGCTTTTAGCGTTAGGTACCTTGGTGATTGATTCTAATGGTCGTATCTCTCGTACTTGTTCTATTGACACTCCGTAATCTTCCTTTTTACTTGTTTTTTGATCAATTAGGCTGAATACCACGATCTGCAAATTTCCTTCAACAACGGTTTCACTCATTGCTGTACCACTACCTCTTTTTCTGCTCTTTGTGCGCCAGATTGACTGGCACTATCAGGCAATTTGAATCCGGATGCAATCTTTGAAAGATCATCTGCCATGTTTGCCATTTTCTGGACTGATGCTGCAATTTCTTGCGTTCCAGCCGTTTGCTGTTCAGTAGCTGCCGAAGCTTCTTCAGTTGCCGATGCATTTTGTTCGGAAACTGCCGCAATTTCGGATGCGGCCTTTGATAGTTGTTCTATTTCAGCAACCTGGGCCTGCGTAGTATTTGCTACATCCGTGACATTTACAGATACCTCCTTTACCTTTGTGGCTATCTCGTTGAGGGCTTTTAATGCCTTGTCTATGACAAGCCTGCCTTCTGCTATCTCTTTACTACCGCCCTCTATGCTTTGGACCGTGGCCTTTGCGTCATCTTGGATTTGTTTTATCAGTCCGTCTATTTCTTCAGATGACTTGGCTGAGCCCTCTGCGAGTCTTTTTACTTCGTCAGCCACTACGGCAAATCCTCTTCCTGCCTCTCCTGCACGGGCGGCTTCAATTGCTGCATTTAGTGCAAGCAGGTTGGTTTGATCAGCGATTTTTCGTATGACCTCCAAAACAGATGTGATCTCTCCGCTCCTGTCAGCCAATTCCTTGATTTTTTTAGCTGATTCATTAGTTACACTAATGATCTTTGACATTCTAAAGTCTGCTTCTGATGCAGATTTTGAACCCGATTCAGATATTATGCCTACCTCTTTTGTAAGATCAGCTGTCGCACTAGCTTTCAATGCAAGGTTCTCCATGTCTTTTGTGAGTTTTGTTACTACCTTGCTAGTTTCTTCCAATTCTTGTGCCTGAGTTTGCGAGCCTTTTGATATCTGCTGTATTGTTGAAGAAATCTGCTGCACAGATGAATTCATCTGTTCAGTAGAAGAAACAACTTGTTCAGAATTGGAAGCAACCATGGATGAGCTGTCACGTACCTGCATTACAAGTTGTCTCAGATTAGTGACCATGTTGTTAAATGCTTGAGTCAGTTTTCCTAGTTCATCATTTGATTTTGATTCCACTACTTCAACTGTGAGATCACCCTGGCCAATTTTCTCTGCCATTGATGCCATCCTAAGTATGGGTCTTGTAAAAGAACGGGCCACGAAATAAGCAGGTATCCCGACTACTGCTTGCATTATTATTCCGGTTACAATATAGTGCATTGCATCATCGGTCCCAGCGTGTCCTCCTGCAGAATAACTGGAAAAGGAAACAGTCGCTATGGAGATAGCAGATGCCACGTTTACCATTGCGTTAATTTTTGTTTTGAGGCCTATTTTGAAAATTTTTCCAAGATTCATTTGTAACGTAGTTTTTATTGCATATACCAATAATATGTTCACGTGTGTCTGAATTGATCATACAAAAAAACTATTACTATGTTTTTGACGGGTTCCAGCATCAAATTAGCAAAAAGGACATAGGAGTCATTCCCGGATGCGACCGAGTTTTTCTCTAATCTCTTCTTCAACTTCCATTGCACGCAATTTCGAATTAACAATGTTGTGAAGTAATTCTTCATCCCGTCTTGCTAATGCCCTTTCTTCCAGTTTCAGTAGTTCCTTTTTGACATATTCTATATGTGACAGACCCCATCGGTATCCGTCTTCTTTGCTCAACGGCTCCGTTTCTTGTATTCTTAGAACATCCCATATTCCTTCAAAGGGATAGTCGTTTGGTAGATCAGGCATCACTTTTAGTTAATTTGCCAAGAATTAAAACAATCGGGAGTATTTTTTACGTACATGACCTTTTTGGATCTTGTTTTACCTGAATAGGCGCTCAATTCTTCATATTTAATACATATAAGCAGTTAGGCCTGTAGTTTTTGAATAATTAACGAGTGCCATTTTGAAGAATAGGTTTCATATCCGGGAGAAAATGCGTGAGCAACGCAGCATTTTGCATTTTTATATTCGGACACCATGAATCCTTTTTTCTGGTTAAAGAGGTCGTTTTTGCCCAAAAACTCGACCGTCTCTTCAAGTTCCAGATCTTTAGAGTCTGCGAGTATCAGGCCATTTTCATCAACTATGCAAATTCTTGTCCTGTCCCTTTCTTCATCAGATATTGAAACACCTTTAACAATTTTTTGTGCCAAGTCTTGCCATCTGAATACTGCACCTAGTACGCCTAAAATCTGCCCATTCTGGTTGCCGTGTTCTCTTATCGTGCAAGAGAATACAAGACTTAGCTCATTATTAACCATCGGGCATTTGCTAACTGTCTGGAATCCGAATTCTTTTCCGTTGCCGGTTTTCATTGCACTAGTGAACCATCCTGTATTTTTTGCGTTCATGCCTACTGATCTATATGTTTCAGGTTTGCCGTTTGCAACTATGTTTCCATCCAGGTCACATAGTACTAGATCAAAATATACTGTATAAGAGTTCAATATGATACTCAACCGTTTTGTCACTATATCATGTGCTTCTTTGGTCTTTGACGATAATGCGTTGACAACGCTATCGTCAGTTGCCCACCAGCGTACGTCACATGATCTTTCATACAGGTTTCTATCAATCAAGTCAATGTTGGTCAGAGCAAGATCAGAAAGTCTGGTTCCTCTGACGTTAGTTGCCTGGGTTTTTATGAGATTTCCCAATTCATCTATGGAGTCTCTACTTTCATTTCTCATCTTCTTGCTTACAACGCCTATTTTGCCTGAAAGGTCGTTCATCTGTTCGGCAACAACTGAAAATGCCTTTCCTGCCATGCCTGCTCGGCTTGCCTCTATTCTTGCATTTATTGCAATCATATGCGTCTGTCCGTTCAGTCTTTCTATCTCGCCTATTGCTGATTCTACCTTGCCTGCAAGAATCTCTGACAGCTCGGCAACTCTTTCAAGCGTGAAACCTCCTTTTCCTTTTGCGGCATTGGTTTCATGCGTGGAAACATCTGAATCATGTTTTAACAATGCATTATTCGTCGCGTCTCACACCCAAAAAACAACCTACACGTGAAATATCACAAATTCTATCCATGATGTCGGTTTAAACACCATGTGGAATATAGAATTCGGTATGTTCGCATCAAACATACAACTCGTTCATGTTTAGTTATCCATCGGCAAAGTCATCAAATATACACAGATGTTCAAACCTATCAGAGATTCGTCTTTTTCCACCTCTTGCATCCATCTCATTAATTCACACCGTAAAACATGAATACGCAGTAACGTGATTTTTTCAAAAGGGTTTGTTCAATTCAGACAGACTTGTGCATAATATCCCTTACATTCATCCACAAATAATGAATTCTTCACTAGGACGGAGAAGAACCCGTCGTGGAGTCATGGGTATAGAAGCTGCAATTGTTATGA
>JAGWFW010000149.1 GCA_028867735.1 Nitrososphaerota archaeon | reverse complement strand
AGACTTGTTAATTCCACAGCCACTAGATTACCGTTTGCAAACAAATCCATGGATAGAATAATTGCACTAGAGTCAGCACAACATTTTAAGCCATTTTCAGAATTCATATCAGAGAGCAAGAGAGTGTTGAGGGAAAAAGGCATCTTGGTTTTGGCCATACCAACACTTGCAAAATCAGCAAAATCTCTTGAAGTGTTCAAGCTTGGCATACTGTCTTTTACGTGGTCATCGGAACACTATGATCTTGAAAATATCAAAAAGACAATTACAGATGAGGGATTTTCTATAATTTCCACAGATTTTATAGGTTCAAAGGTATACGAACCGCTTACTGACTATTATATCAAAAAAAGAGAAATTCTAAGATCAAAGATATTACAGCAATATTCGCCGTACGTTGAGAAGATCCTCTTCAAATCATTACTAAAAATGAAAGAGGTTTCTGAAAACAAGACCATCGATTACATTCTTTTAAAGTGTGTCGTATAACAACGAACAAAGCCTTATTTTGTAGTGGTGTGTAGTCTCATCATAATACCAGTTCGTCTGGTACCACTGCATAGAGTAATTTCTATGCAGGTGCCATTTTATCACAATCCAGATCCATAGACAGCCATAGTGTTTACTAACATGTTTTAAGAAAGCCACATTTGAGATCGGAAAATATAT
>JAGWFW010000148.1 GCA_028867735.1 Nitrososphaerota archaeon | reverse complement strand
TGCAAGCAATGCAGTTTCAATTCCCCAGATCGCTGCAACAATTCCCCACACTATGCTTCCAAATGCCACCCCGCCCCAGTACATCATCTGGTGAACCGAGACCACACGAGTTTTTACCCATGATGATACGGAATTGTACGCAACAAAGTTCAGGCTAGATGTCATGACAATCAGTGCAGTGCCGACTGCAAATACTCCAACAAACAATGTAATGATGCCATGCAGGAGCGATATGGCAGCCATTGCAGCAGCATACAAAATTGTCGCACTTGCCACGCGCTTTTCTATTGACGTTTTTAGCCGTGGAACTATAACAAGACCGCTGACAAGGCCCCCTATGCCAAACGCGCCAACCAAGATTCCAAAAAGAATAGAGTTTGATCCTGCCTCGTTACGGGCCAATAGTGGCAGAAGTGATACCAACGCGCTGCCGCAAATTGTCAATGCAAAGTCTCGTACCAAGAGTGCGCGCACGTGCAATGAATGGCGCATGTACTGCAGTCCTGTACGAATTGCCCCGACTACCTGCTCGGGGGGAAGAAGATTGCGCTCAGACGGCCTGCGCCACCTGTGTAAAAAGACAATGATTCCAACATAGGAGAGCGCATTTAGCATAAACACGGCTCCTGGTCCCGCTGCTGCAACCACCAGCCCGCCAATGAGGGGACC
>JAGWFW010000147.1 GCA_028867735.1 Nitrososphaerota archaeon | reverse complement strand
AGAGGGGGTTCACTATCTTATGTTTTGGCTCATCTAGTTCATCTTTGACATAACTTGTACTCTGGGCAATTGATTTGCCAGTCTCTTTGGAATTGTATATGATATCTGCAAGACCAGACCTAGAATCGGAAACCATGTTGGAAATTGAATTAATCTGCCTTATAGGTACACAAAATCAATTTTTGGAAACAAACAGCTGATCATCTGCACCTTTGGGAAAATGAAGACCGTGCATTTGATTTTGGCAAATGTTCTAAAAATTCAGTGTAGTGCAGTGTATACTTACCAAGATTTATGCCAAATTGACCTAAAGATGTCGTGGTAGAAATCAAGGTAAGGCTACAGATTAACACGTCACAAGAAAGAGTATGGGATATCATATCGAGTATTGATAACGACTCGAATTTTTGGAGGGGAATCACCTCCATTCGAAATCTCTCAAGAGATGGAAATGCAACCACTCGCGAAATAGTGCTAGGCACAAACATTAGGTGTGTTCAGAGACTAGCCATTTATCCAAAAGAAGAAATCAGCATAAGATGGATTAAAGGAGTAATAGCAGGAACAAAAGCAATACTGCTAACTCCATTAGGACAGGCAACACTTCTTGAAATTCAAATGAATTATAGCTTTTCAGACATCAGTAAACTTGCCTCTAAGAGACTGGCGGC
>JAGWFW010000146.1 GCA_028867735.1 Nitrososphaerota archaeon | reverse complement strand
AAATCTCCATAACAGGCGGCACTGATGTGCCGTGGAGTCCTACTGCAGATTATACAAGACTTGTGCTGGGTGCGGCACTTTCCAGGATTGGGATTAATTTTTCACTTGACATCAAAAATCGCGGATACTATCCAAAGGGAGGAGGATTGATAGAGGCAGAAATTTTTCCTTGTAAAAACACCAAGGCAATATCTCTTCTTAGGCGCACAACAAAATCTGCAAAGATGCTCTGCTCATACCACGGCATACCAAAGGATGTGGTACAGCAAGAGGCAGATGAGGCCAGAAAAGTTCTTGAAGAAAATGGTTTCAGAGTTGATCATTTTATCAGAGAGGAAAATGCCTTGGACAGGGGATGTTCAATTTTGGTGTTCTCGCACGATGACACATCAGTAGTTGGATCAGACATTATTTATCAAAAAAACATGGCAGGAATGGGAAAAACCGTTGCAAGCAAATTCATAGAATCAAGCCTTGGAGTAGACTCTTCCCTGTCAGACATGTTGGTAGTTCCGATCTCATTGATTTCCGATACCTCTGTCTTTCGAGTAAACCAAATTACAAAACATTTAGAGACAGACCTCTTTGTCGCATCAAAGATAACTGACTGCAAATATGGAGTAGGAAAGCTTGATGCGGGATTTGAAGTACGAATATCTGGAAACTCAGACGCCAGAAT
>JAGWFW010000145.1 GCA_028867735.1 Nitrososphaerota archaeon | reverse complement strand
GACGGCAACAGCATCTCGCCACCACTTGCAATATCAGGTGTTCCACAAACTGCAAAAAGCCTTGCACTAACTGTTGTCGATGTTGATGCACCAAAGGGGCCATTTACACATTGGGTAATGTGGAACATTTCTACTAATGAGACCTCATTTTCTCCAGGTGAAGAGATGATATTTCCTCAAGGGGTTACAAGCGCTGGAACACATGGCTACAAAGCACCTTGTCCTCCGTCTGGCACACACCGATATTTCTTTACACTCTATGCCTTGGATACTTTGCTTGATCTTGATCAGAATTCGACAAGAAGTGATCTGGAACAGGCTATGAATGGACATGTCATAGACAAGACTGAGCTGATGGGAATGTATTCTAAAAGCTGATTTTCCTGCATATTGTATTTGTGTGAGGCAAATCTACACTAACCAAAAGTTATAAATGTACATGGTAGAACACAAAATGCACGGCTATGACATTAGCCTTGAAATAAAAAATTTCTAAACTGCATCGCTTGGTGCTAATAATGTCTACCTAATGGAAATTAATGGGTAGACAAATGAACACAAAAATCAAAACCAAAAAAACAAGAATAGCTTCATCGATAACAGACATCTCGCTTCTGTCATACGTCAAAACCAATAGAATCTTTAAAGACATTCTTGTAGTTAGTGCCATTATCTCTGT
>JAGWFW010000144.1 GCA_028867735.1 Nitrososphaerota archaeon | reverse complement strand
TCACTTGGAAAGTACGTTAATGCACCAGTCGAATCTACTAGATATAAAGCCAAGGGGAAATTTGATTGGCTTAGTGCCTCAGGTACAAGCGAATTTGCAACAAGCTTGAGAGAGTTTATAGATGATGCATTTATCGCAGCTGGCACTGTTATATCATTATAAGTAATAACATGTACTGACAATGGAGAAGTTGGGGCTGTATTTCCTACTTTACCAAAGACAGGTACGACACTTTCGCCTCTACTCATGTATACTGGATTTATGGCAAGATAATTAGGATCTGAGGAATCCACTTCAATATTCAGATCCTTACTTGCGATTATAGGATTACCATGAGGATCTGATAGATGCATTACTCCTACTAACTCGTTATTTCCAGTTGCCAATATTGGTAACATGTCAAGTCTTGCAGACTTGTCATCTAGAAACTGGGATGTGACAGTTGTCATCTGTACCGGGGTTGATTCTGAAGGTACCACACAACCTGAAATCTCAGCACAGTCTGGAGTAGTGGCAGTGTGATTTGATACAAAATATCCAGGCGGCGCAGATAGTCCGATGTTAAATGTTTGATTCAAACCAGCTTCAACTTGTATCGTGGCGTATCCCTCGTAGTCTCCTTTCTTGATGATCAATTGATTATTAGCGTTTATTAGTTGATTTTGAGGGCTGGTATTTACTA
>JAGWFW010000143.1 GCA_028867735.1 Nitrososphaerota archaeon | reverse complement strand
AACGGAAATAACAGGTATTGGCGAAATCTGTGTAGCTAAAGATGGTTCATTGTTTCTGGTAGATGCTGTAAGTGATTCATTAGCCACCCAAGTACTTGATCTACTAAATGATCTTCTATCTAAAGAAGCACCTGTATGTGATTCATCATTTCAAGCATTGCAAAAATTGCTAGGGAACTCTTACAATGAAGAAGAATATGTTGACGCCCATATATCTGGCCTAGTTTGTGTTAATGATATCCAATCTGAAAGTTGTACTCCCGTATATCGTTTAACAACTATTAATACTGAAAGAAGTGCTCAAAATTCTACGGAACAATCAATTGTAATTCCGTCTTGGATTAAAAATAACGCAAAATGGTGGTCTAATAAACAAATTTCAGATAGCGAGTTTATCAAAGGAATACAATATTTGGTACAAAATGGGGTTTTGAAGGTTCCACAGGCATCATCAGGGAACATCAAACAACAGTCATTACCTGTTATGGCGCCTACCAACGTTAATCCAAACTCCAGTAATGAAGGATTGAATTTTCATGGCCAACTAATCAAAAACGCAGATACTGATGATTATTCTTTTATTCTCAATATGATTCCTTCTTCTTCCAGTCAAAGAATTTACTATATGTGGAGCGATTCACAGGGAGAAGCCTTGATACATGACATATATTCCCAATTACAACA
>JAGWFW010000142.1 GCA_028867735.1 Nitrososphaerota archaeon | reverse complement strand
GGATGCGAATCTCTGAACTGTGGTGTGTACTATGATGAGAGATACAATGGTGTAAGAAGCATATGTTATTCATGCGGCGCCAACTGGCCTGAATCCTGATACTGCATTACATCCACTGTTTTTTCTTGCCGTAATCGCTGAGTATTTTGTAAATTCTGTTAAATGAATCCTGAGAGATCATATCCTGCTCTGTAGCTCTTTGTACGATGGATTCTATCTTGATCTGTTTTTGACGAACAATTTTCATTATTTCCTCAAACATTCCTTTTAGAACTTCAGATTCATCATCGTGTTTCATGATATGCTTCTCATCGATAATACCATTGCCGCAAGATTAAATGTTGTGAATCAGGAAAATTGCATTTGTTGTATTTTTCTATGTTGTCTCTGTTTGTGTAGGTTTATTGAAATATCATGATGCCGTATAGATATTATGCCAACTGCGTATGTTATGATCGCGTGTGACTACGGACAAGAAGAACAAGTACTCGAAGAACTAAAGGCAATAGACAGAGTAATTGAGGCGCGAGGCACTGAAGGCCATTATGACATAGTAGCGGAAATAGAATCTAAGACAATTGATGAAATCAACACTACTGTTTCTGAAAAGATTCGGCGTATTGATGGAGTTCGCTCTACGCTGATACTTCTTGCACAGTGTTAATGTCACTAAATACGTAAATAC
>JAGWFW010000141.1 GCA_028867735.1 Nitrososphaerota archaeon | reverse complement strand
CAGGAAGAAAAATCCCTGTAACTACAGCAAACACGATTAACTTATCTCTAATATCTATTAACCGTGTCTCCAACTTTAATCATTCCCACAGATATTTGTTTAAGGTAGGTTATTTGTTTATCTCAAAATTCGTTGTTTTTGTAGATTAGGAAGAGAATATCACATGCACAAGGACCTTATTGTGATTTCAATCATGGCATGTTAATGAGAAAACCTTGTCTAAAGAGACTTCTCAGTTTTTTTAAGGTTTGAAATTATAGTCATTTTTGCAGAATTTAAATTGAATTTTACCCATCTTCCAAAATTATCTCCTACATCTTCTGAAATTATCGGTATATTATTTTCTTTTAGAATTTGTTTTATTGCGGCAATATTTCTAGTTCCAATATTGAACAAATCGGTTTCAGATTCATGAAAAAATATTGTGGCCCCTCCAGCCAATTTTGCACGAATTCTTTTCAAGTCTGCTCCTTTTGAAATCATTTTGTCTATCATATACGCAAATGCAGTATCTGCAAACTTTCCAATTTCATCATTTGTAGTTGTTGGTTTAGAGACCATTTTCATTGGAAGCATTATGTGTGCCATAGCCGCAATTTTTGCATGTACATCAAAAAGGCAAAGTGCTACACATGAACCTACGAAGGTCTTTAGTTCATCGGTTTCGCTATCTATTATTGCCAATCC
>JAGWFW010000140.1 GCA_028867735.1 Nitrososphaerota archaeon | reverse complement strand
AAGAAAACTCTTGCTGATGAAAGCAGAAGGCCCGTCTGGTACTGTGGGAAGACCAGGAGAAGCAACTGAAAAAATCATCTCAAAGATAAAGCCTGATATCATCATC
This sequence comes from Nitrososphaerota archaeon, assembly GCA_028867735.1. Lineage (GTDB taxonomy): Archaea > Thermoproteota > Nitrososphaeria > Nitrososphaerales > Nitrosopumilaceae > Nitrosotalea. The sequence goes on along the minus strand of JAGWFW010000140.1, from coordinate 584 downwards.
ATGGTAGATGCTGCTCTAAAGCTAGAAGGGGAAACAACGGGATCTGTATCTCAGGGATTCGGAGCTGCAATTGGCGGTATTGGTACTGAAAAATTCCAAATCGAAGAAGTAGCTACCAAACATGAGATTCCAATCTATGCAGTCGTAATAAAACAATCAATCAAAGAAGCTATCACATTGATGAAAAAAGAGATTGCGGATGCCTCAGAGAAAGCAACATCTCAAATCTATGATATGATAAAAGAGAACACAAAAACAGGCCAGGCTGTTTTGATAATTGGTGTTGGAAATACAATAGGTGTGTCACAATGATATTTTCTAGGAAGAAACAAGAGATCATAGATCCATATGCCATAGAACAGTGCGACTCATGCAATATTGCTAAAAAAAGAAAATTTGTAGAAGGCGATTATGTCTTTAAGATAATTGGCAAATGTTCGTCATGTGACAATGGGCAGATATCCATATCGAAAATCTTCGGCGAAGTCATCAAATAGTCGTTACAGTGACGCCATTTTCTTGGGGTATGAAGGTATGTTCTGCTTGAGCAACTCTTTGGTTATTTGCTTCTACCAAAATAGGAT
>JAGWFW010000013.1 GCA_028867735.1 Nitrososphaerota archaeon | reverse complement strand
CCATCGGCGTGATTTATTTTTCCAATTGGTTTGTATCCTTTTGGAAAGTCTTCGGATATTGGCATAGTTTTTTGTCACAGGATATGTTATTTAAACCTAGACATAGTTTAAACTAAGATATGTTAGCGATCTCTTTTTCATGAATTTCTTGGTTTGCCTGATCTACTTTGATAGCTTTTGTGGGACAGACTTCCACACATGCCATGCACCAGATACAATTAGCTTCCTTTACAGGATTTGCTTTATCGGTGAAATCTTTCCTGTCATTTCTGCCTGTCTCTCCCGGATTTTTGTACCACTCAAATACTTTTACCGGACAGCTAAGCAGGCATATGCCATCGGCAACACAAGAGTCCCAGTCTACTGCCACATAGGTCCCATGCACTCCTATCGGAGCAATTTTTTCACCTGTTGCCTTGTAATCTGCTACCACCTTTGGATCTGATGCCGCTTCTGCAAGACGTCCTGGTCCCCAGACCAGATGATAGTTTTCACTTAGTGGATCTTTGAATTTTTCTGTTACTTTGTGGTTAATAGGAAAGTTTGGATCTATTGGCACGATGTTGCAGAGATATTACTAGTTATTTAAAGTGTAGACAAGATAAATTCATATCTTTCAGAAATCGGTTGTAACCAATGGGAATTTTCAAGTATGATGTCTATCGCAGTCCTAACGTAGGCATTTATGCAAAGTGTAATGATAGTTTTGTCTTCATTCCAAACGGTTTTGCCACAACGAAGGTTGAGAATCTGTGCGAATTTCTCAAAACCAAACACGTTTTTACATCAGTGGCTAACACTAGGCTTCTTGGTGTGTTAATGGTAGCAAACAACAATGGATTGCTTTTACCGCGAAATTCTCTTGAGGAAGAAGTGATCCATCTGAAAAAATCTACAGGTCTCAATGTAGACATTCTCGATACAAAACATACAGCACTTGGCAACTTGATATGCGCAAACGATAAGGGAGGCATCATGTCTCCACTCATACCCTCCGAATATGTAAAAAAAGTTGAAGATGTACTTGGAATCGAAGTGATAAGAAAAAGAATCGCAGGATATCATCAGACAGGGGCGATGGCGGTAGCAACATCGCATGGAGGAATAATACATCCTGCAACCGAAGAGGACGACATTAGAGCCATGTCACAAGTCCTTGGAGTTGAGTTGGAGCCTGCGACCATAAATGGTGGAACTCCCTATGTTTCCTCCGGAATACTGGCAAACAACGGATCTTTGGTGGTAGGTACGCTTACAAACGGTCCTGAGCTTGTGATGCTTACAAAGGCATTCAGAATTGAAGACTAGACCTTGGGTCGCCTAAAAGAGAGTCTAGTTTAACCTGTTTTTCAGAACCATCAATCATGTTTCGTATTACGACAGACTTTTCCTCATATTCTTTTGGAGCAACTATTATGACATATTTAGAGCCAGATGCCAAATCCATTTGCTTTCTGAGGGACTTTCCTGCAAGGTCTACTTCTGCAGGTATGCCCTTGAGCCGCAGCGTTGATGCTGTATTGATTGCAATTTTTTTCATGTCATCGTTGACAAAAGCAACCCATATCCGGTTTCCATTTGACATGTTTGCAATACCTTGCTTCTCAAGAGAATGCATTATACGTTCTACCCCACCTGCTGCACCGGTTGCTCCCATGTCTGCTCGTCCAAACGCTTTTGTCAGAGTATCATAGCGTCCTCCGCCAACAAGTGCCCCAAGATCAGAGCTACGATCAAATATCTCAAAGACAATTCCGGAATAATAATCAAGTCCGCGCACAATTCCAAAGTTTACCCTGACATTCTCCACCTTCCTGTTCTTCAGCGATTCAAATAATTGTAAAATTTTATCCCAGTTTTTGAGTTTAGCAACATCAATTTGTTTTTCAATTTCCTGTATGGTTCCCTTGGTTTGTGAGAATTCTAGGACCTTTTCCAAATCCATTTGGGAATATCCCTTTTCCTGATATTCCTTGATTATTTCCTGCTTTCTTTTCTTCTGACTCTTGTCTACAGCTCTTAGAATGTCGCCTATTATCTCAGGCGAATCTGTCTTAAAGACATCCTTTACGTATGATTCTACAAGACCCCTGTCGCATATGTCAATTGTGATATTCTGCAGCTTTAGATTTGAGAAGAACTTTGAGGCAAAATCTATTATTTCTGCATCAGATTCGGTGTTTGGTTCTCCGTATATTTCCACATCCCACTGGTGAAAGAATCGGTATCTGCCCTTTTGTGGTTCGTCATATCTCCACACGCCTCCAAAGGTAGAAAACTTGGCAGGAAGCCTCATTGATTTTTGCGATACTGCATATCTTGTAAGACCGATGGTAAAATCAAAACGCAGGGCAATCTCTCTGTCACCCTTGTCCTTAAAGTAGTAAATTTCATTTTTTATTGAAGGGCCGCTCTTGGTTTCAATTACCGATACCATCTCGATTGGAGACGGCTCCATGAACTGAAATCCAAATAGATTTGATGTCTCTATGAATTTCTGTCTCACATATTCCAGTATGGCAGACTCTTTGGGCTCTATGTCTCTCATACCACGTGGTAAGTCCAAATTCAAGACTCTGTGTTTTTCTAACGCATTTAGACTTTCTGATTTTAAAAAATCTTTATTGTGATGAATTAATAATCCAAGCGAAACCTAGCAAAGATCTACGATGACATACCGACACTTGGAACACATGACAGACGCATTCATTGAGGTAACAGGCAGTACCCTAGAGGAGGCCTTTGCCACCTCTGGAATTTCAGTGGTGGATACCATCATTGACATCAAGGCAATTGAACAAAAAACGGAGAGAAAAATCGAGATAAAGTCTCATGACTTGAACAACCTGCTTTACAGCTGGCTTGAAGAGATAATCATACTTACGATAACAGAAGGATATGCAGCGTCTAGTTTTGATGTAAGGATAACCAAGTCAGAACAATACGTATTGATTGCAACAGTAAAGGGAGAAGATCTTGACGTTGAAAAACATCACTTTAAGCTTGAGATCAAGGCGCCTACATTTCACTTGATGGAGATAAAACAGGAAAATCCTATTGTTATGAGATTTATTCTTGATCTCTAGTAGAAATTAAATATCGTACGATCATAGCTCATCAGGTTGGTAGACGAAGAAATAGAAAAGATAATGAAAAAGAAACTTGCTGAAATGGCCTCACGAAAAGAACAGGGAATTCCAGAATTAAACGATTTAACCTTTGATAAAGGAATAGCTGGCAATACTCCGGTAATAGTAGATTTTTGGGCCACGTGGTGTGGGCCGTGCCAGTTCATGCTCCCAATATTTGAAAGAATGGCAAAAAAATACAAGAATGTCAGATTTGCTCGAGTAAATGTAGATGAGGCCCAAGGAATCTCCCAGAGATACCAAGTGTATGCAATTCCTACCTTTCTAGTCTTCAAAGAAGGACAACTTGTAGACAAAGCCGTGGGTGCAGTAGGAGAACCAGGTCTGCACATGCTAGCGCAGAGATATTCTCAATAGCCGTAAGCGGGATCTAACTTTCTCTGAATGTCTATGATTTCTTTTAGAATTTGAAATTCTTCAGGGTTTAGCTTGTGTGAAAACTGTTTTAGCAGTAGCTTTGCTTCACGCGAATTAGGTAGGGAATAGAACACTTCTTCTTCCGATACCTGTCTTCCAACTGTAACGTTTTGAATTGACATTGCTATTTCCTGCCCCTTTTTGGCAGAGTCAATATTTTTTCCGTTGTCTTGCAGCTGGTGCACTATGCCAACCTTTCTTCCACTCACATTCATTATTGGAACTTTTTGCTTGAGTGTTCCAATATCTACGCGTGCACCAAACACGGCCGGATTACTCTTTCTAAATACAAATCCCTTGAGAAATGTGACTTTGCAGACCGGTGTAAGTTCTTGAAATATGGCATTTTCTTCGTTTGCAGTATCCTCTTGTACCCACTGCATGTAGTTGTCAATCAGGCTGTAAATTACTTGATCACTGAAGATTCTGATGTGACTTGCATCAGCTTCTTCTTGCGCATCCTGTAATATTTTCACGTTAAATGCAAGAACTACTCCAAGATGTCTGTCGTTTTCCTTTATTGCCTGAGCTTCAACAACATCTCGCCTTGTGACAGGACCTATGTCTGCCATTGACACTGCAACGCTTTGCCGTTTGAGCATGTCAGTTATTGCTTCGAGCGAACCAATGGTATCGCATTTTAGAATGACTCCCTTGTTGTCCGTCTTGACAAAGACGGATTTCATCTCAGATTCGATCGATTTCTTAAACTCCTCGATCTTTGATTCGTCATCAGATGCATAGACTGGGCTTCCAGGCAAAACCCCCTCCAGATCTGGAGATGCAATCTTTATCCCTGCAGCTGCATAGACCTCGTTTACCGGCCTGAACTTGTCCCGAGGATCACGCATCTCGTCGAGCGGTTTTGGTAAAAGTATTGCCTTTGGTTTTGTGATGACTATAGAATCTCTTTTGGCAAGTACTATAGAATCTGTCTTTCGAAGCGCGCCATCAATTAAGATTATGTTGGCAGTGACTCCAAGGCCAATCTCTTCTTTTACTTCTAGAACTATGCCACGTGTTACCTTTTCTGTCTGATCAAGTTTCTTTTGCAGATATTGTTGTGTAAGGCCAACTAGCACGGCTAAGAGTTCTGGAATTCCCTCTCCAGACCTTGCGCTGACTGGTACGATTGAAACTTCTTTTGTAAAATCTTTCACTCTGTAAAATGCCTCAGAGCTGAATCCAAGTATGGATAATGTACCTACGACGTTATACAACAATTCGTCAAGTGCGGTCTGTACTGACGGTTCCTGTTCTTTTATCGACTGGGTGATAAACTGTGTTTTTGGATTTTTTTTCCATCCAGATATCATGTCTACCTTGTTAAGTGCAATTACAAACGGAACCTTTCTGCTTTGCAGTATTTTCAGGCTTTCATTTGTTTGTGGCTGAAAGCCTCGATTTACGTCTACTACCAAGATAGCAATGTCAGCAGCAGAACCGCCTCTTGCCCTCAGGTTTGTAAAGATTTCATGCCCAGGGGTATCAATTACCAGCAGGCCGGGAATTTCCTGCTTGTCTCCTGCCATCTTTGCAAAGAGCGGTCCACATGCGTTCTTGATTGCTTCAGTCGGGAGAAAACTTGCCCCAATGTGCTGTGTGATTCCGCCTGCTTCCCTTGCCTGTACTCCGGTCCCCCTGATCTTGTCTAATAACGAGGTCTTACCAGAATCGACATGACCTAGAACTGCCACTATTGGCTGTCGTATTTGCAACCACTTTCACTTGAATATTACAGCTACCTCTTTTTCAAAACTTTCCTTAGAATCAGAGGCATGAATTATGTTATCAGATATTCCAAGTCCAAAGTCTCCCCTTACTGTACCAAGAGCCGCTTCATAGGATTTTGTTGAACCTATCATGAGTCTCGTTGTTGCAATTGCATTGTTTCCCTCTATTACTGCTGCAACAACCCTTCCCGATGTAATAAAAGAAACTAGTTCTCCAAAGAATGGTCTTGTATTGTGTACAGAATAAAATTCCTCTGCCATCTGTTTTGTAAAAGTAAACATCTTTAGTTTTACAATGCTAAAGCCCTTTCTTTCGAACCTTGCAATAATTTCTCCTGTAATTTTTCTTTCTACACCGTCAGGCTTTACTACGAATAATGTTTGTTCAGTCATTTTACTTTTTGACCCTGATTCCGCCTTTGACGTATTTGTTTGTCCATTTTAGCCTTCTAGGATCACGTTTGAGTACAAGCATGTTCTTTTTGCATTTAGAAGAACAGAACCAAAATACCGTACCGTCGTTTTTTACAAGCATGGTACCTGAGCCCTTTGCTACTGGTCTGTTGCAAAAGCTGCATGGTTTAACTAGAACGCTCAATTTCTAATCACTTTATCTTCCTTGCTTCGCGCTCTGTTTCACGTAACATAAGGATATCTGACATTCGTACTGATCCCTTGACGTTTCTTGTCAGAATTCTTCCCTTGTCCTTACCATCTAGTATCTTTACTCTTACTTGGATAACTTCTCCTGCTATACCTGTTCGGCCTACAATTTGTATAACTTCTGCTGGAATTGGTATTTCAGTACTCATTTGCTAGCTTGACCACCTTTAATCTGCGACAGCGATGCAACAATCTGGTCAACAATGTGTTGAGCATCTCCTGAATCTATTATCGCAGCAGCTGCGGATGTAACATCAATTCCCAATGCCTTGCCCAATTCTTGTCTGTTTGGCACAAAGGCGTATGCTATGTTGTGCTCCTCACAGAGTATTGGTAAATGTGCTACTACCTCTGGTGGTTCGACATCTTCAGCTATAACTACAAGCTTACTTACTCCTCTCTCTATTGCTTTTGTGACTTCGTTCGTACCTTTCTTTACTTTACCACTCTGATATGCAACCCTTACTGCTTCATAGATAGGGCTAACTAGGTCAGCTGGGACTTGAAACTTTACGTAATAAGCCTTAGCCACAGGTATCACCCAACGGGATCATTTCCATTCCTTGGTTGATTTTAATTGGTTTAATAAGTCTTCTAGAGTACATTCAGTCGTTTAACATTTATTCTGAAATTTGTTATCTGTTAACTGCCCGCTTTATCTTCGACATATATTTATTGAAAATTTCAGCAAGTTTGTCTTCGGTGTCAGATTCTGCATATATCCTTGCTATTGGCTCAGTTCCGCTAAGTCTTACCATAACCCAGCTTGACTTGTCAAGAAACATCTTGATCCCGTCAGTAAGATCTTTTTTGTATGGCTCGTTTTTTAGAGCGTAAAGTATTTTTTTGAAATCATCTTTTGAGCATTCTAGCTTGCCTTTTGTAGTAAAAGACGGTGGCAGGCTATCCATCTCCTCTGACATGGTCTTGTCAGTTTTTGACAAAAGATCTAGTGCAAGTGCAAGTGTCATTGCGCCATCTCTTACCTGATTGTGTATTCCATACATGAATCCGCCATTTTCTTCAAATCCAATTATTGCATTTTCCTGAACCATTTTTCGTGAGACTTCGACGCTGCCAACTTTTGTTCTCAGTACTCTAGAGCCTGTCTTTTCTGCAATTTTTTCTATTGCAGAAGTAGAATTGATTGTTGTCACCACCTTTGATTTTGGATGGGCTGCCAAGATGAATCGCGATATGAGAAGGGCTGACCGGTCTCCTGTGAGAATCTTTCCCTTGTTGTCACAGAATATGCTCCTGTCCCCATCACCATCAAAGGCAATGCCCAGGTCTGCTCCGGATTTTACTACAACGTGTGAGAGCCTGCCCAAGTTTTGCGGTGTTGGTTCAGAGCCCCTTCCCGGGAATGTTCCGTCGATTTTTTCATTTATTGCCACTACGTCGCATCCAAGTTCTTTGCAGAGAATTGGTGCGGTTGTTGCTTGCGCTCCATTTCCCAAGTCAAGTACAACCTTGAACTTGGCTGATCTAATCTTTTTTGAGCTTATTTGGGATTTTATTCCGTCAAGATATGTTCTGATTACACGCTTGTCATATCCCATAACACCGGGCTTTTTAGAGGCATGCCATCTTTTTTTGAAATAGATTGCTTCCACTCTTATCTCATCTTTGCGTGAGATCTCAACTCCGTCGCTTGCAGTTGGTTTTAGGCCATTATACTGCGGAGGGTTGTGCGAGGCAGTAATCATTATTCCGCCTCCATATCCCAGTTTTTTTGTTGCAAACTGCAAACATGGGGTAGGTACAAGACCACATAGCATAGAATCAAGCCCTAATGCGCCAAGCGACGAGCACACTATTTTTGAGAGAATCTTGCTTGACTCTCTTCCGTCATAGCCTACAAGTATAGGACTTTTTCTGAAAAAAGTTCCAATCGATGATGTGATATCAGACACAAAATCAAGAGTCAGGTCGTCGCCAAATATTCCCCGTATCCCGTTAGTACCAAATAATCTTGCCATTTTATCGACTTCTTAACAATAGATAAATTTGTCTTAAAAGTCATGGTGCATGCGGGAGTTGCCAAGCCTGGTCAAAGGCGCAGGGCTTAGGACCCTGTCTTTTAGGAGTTCGTGGGTTCAAATCCCACCTCCCGCATCTCTTTTCAATGTATTATGCAAAGCTGCATGTCTTTGTGACTATGGAAATGAGTGCTGCAAAAGTTATTTGAACACTCATAGCAATGCCAGTCACCAATGGTAGAGCAGACCTTGCAGGTCTTGATGGGGTTGTTATGATCATAACTGTTTACTCTACCTCTAGTCTTGTTAGAATTCTTTGATCTGTCCATTATTTTTCCTCAGAGTACAAAATTGAGAAAGCAATCTCGTCCATTCAATCACTCATTACAGAGACAAGTATCTAGTTCTACTAGCATTTGATAATACGTGATATTTCGAAAGGCTATTTAAGCATTAATAAAGCGCATAGTGCGTACCAAACAAAATGGAAAAGACAATTGTGGAGATCACAATAGTGGGAAAAGACCATGAGGGAGTGGTTGCAAGTTTTACTAATTTCATTTTTCAAAATGGCGGGAACATAGAGAAGATAAATCAGAATGTCATCAAGAGCCTTTTTGGAATGTACATGGAGGCTTCCTTTACAGGAAAAATTGACAGGAAAAAATTCAACGATGAAGCAGAAAAGATTGCAAAAAATCTCAAGATGGAGGTCAACATTCACTACGAGGTATCAAAGAGAAAGCGAGTTGCAGTCTTGGTCACAAAAGAATCACACTGTCTTGAGGCGATACTTGACGCAAGAGCAAAAAGACAGCTTAGGGGCGAGATCGCCGTAGTAATCGGTACTGAAAATACGTTATCAAGACTTGCCAAAAAGGCAAAGATTCCCTTTATGATAGTAGATGAAAAGGACCAATCGAGTGCAGAAGAAAAAATAATCTCTATTGGAAAAAGATATAATGTAGATCTCATAGTTCTTGCAAGATACATGAGAATACTCTCTCCAAACTTTGTGTGGAGATACCCAAATAGAATAATCAACATTCACCCGTCGCTTTTGCCTGCGTTTCCTGGAGCCTTTGCGTATGTGCAGGCCTATGAGCGCGGCGCAAAGATTGTCGGATGTACAGCGCATTATGTTACTGAGGATCTGGATCAAGGACCCATAATATTTCAGGATGCCTTTGCAATTGACGAAAACGAGACGTTAGAATCCCTGAAGAAAAAGGGGCAGAGACTTGAGGCAAGGACACTTCTTGAGGCAGTAAAGATGCACCTTGATGGAAGACTGGAGGTATACTGGGGAAAGGTTCATGTCAGAAAAAGACGATCTAAATGAAATCTTGGAACATTTCACATCTTCGCATAAGCAGAGAAATTAGAAAAAATCCCGTTGCCATAGTTCCAGTGGGTTCAATAGAACAGCACGGCACGCACCTGCCAGTATCCACAGATTCTGACATTATATCCTACATTGCAGACAAGGTTTCAGAAAAAACAGGCTTTCTGCTCTTTCCTACTATACAGTGTGGAGTATCGTTTGAACACCATCCATTTTTCAACCTAAGTGTGAGCCCCAACACTCTGCAAAGATACTTGGTAGAGATGTGTCTGTCCCTTTGGAAAAACAATGTAAAGACAGTACTGATACTCAATGGGCACCATGGAAATCAAAAGGCACTAAGAGGCATACCAGCCAGAGTTGCAAAAAACACAGGACAGCACGTGCTTGTCTATTCATACTGGCACTTTATAAAGCGCAGATTTGATCATGCTGGATTTGTCGAAACGTCAATCATGCGGGCAATATCAAAGCATGTTGAGATGTCAAAGGCACAAAAAGGGCTTGTCGAGGAAGAATATACGAAAAAAGAGCTTGCTAAGATGAGCAAGATTGCAAACAAGTCGTTTATTTCAGTCACAAAAAACGGCGTCTGGGGAGATCCTAGAGGCGCAACCGCAAAAGAAGGAAGGAAGATTCTAGGCGAAGTGATCAATTCCATCGTAAAAGAGAGTCAAACTTGCCTCACCGGGAAAAGCCGAAAATTACACCAATGAAATTTTAATATATACCCTCGATAGAGGTGGTAATAAGTGAAATAAATGTCCGTTGACATGGCAGTAAAAGTACTTGATGAAAGCCTCAACAAGGTTGTTCTTATCAAGCTAAAGGGAGGCAAAGTGATAAGAGGTAACCTGCACGGCTTTGACCAACACATGAACCTGCTGCTTGATTCTTCAGAAGAGATCCCTTCAGAAGGAGAAGCAAAAAGTCTAGGAACCATAGTTGTAAGAGGAGATAACGTAGTTATCATATCTCCTCCACCAAAGTGAAAGTACAATGACTAAAGGCACAACCTCCATGGGAGGATACACAAAGAAACATGTACATATCAGATGTCGGAGATGTGGAAAAAATTCCTATCATGCAAGACACAACAAATGTGCCAGCTGTGGATATCCCGAGGCAAAAATAAGAAAATATACCTGGATCAAATGGTATACGTAGATGGAAGAAATCGCCCTCGTTTTTAGTTCTCTGGCGGGCGCCTGCACTGCTGTTGCATTAGACAAGATTCCAAAACGCAAGTACAAGCAAACAGTTACCGTAAGCTCTGCAGTAGAAAACCAATTGCATTCACTACGAATTGAAAAAGAGATTCTAACCAAGACGATTACAAGGCTTCACAATGATGACTCTAGCGTTTCAGGAGTTTCACGAGACAAGCTACTTATCAGATACCAGCACCAGTTTGGTGCAATATCTGTCAAGATAGAGAAACTTGAGGTCGCAAGCAGATATCCAGACCTTGGCCCAATAGGGGACAGTCTGATCACACTGATGGACAGCAAGCTCTCAAAGATGGACCAGAGGCTGCATGAGATATCATCCAAGATTACAATCAACAATGTACAGCCTACAGTACAGATAGTATCTCCTCAAGTACAACAGCAAGTCCAGCAGGCAAAGCAAGAGCCAAAACAGATTGTCCAAGAAAGACCTCAGGTTGAAAAAGAAGCAAGAATTGAGATACAGAAAATAGCAGAGATTCCAAAAGAAAAGATTCCAGAAGTTCCTCCAGTAGAGATGCGTCTTTCGGAAAAACATGTTTCGGTTGAGCTCAGTACGCTTACCACAATTCCAAACAAGATGCCAGAGTTTCCGGCAGAATTTATCAGGCCAGCAAGTATCATTGAGACTCCAAAAGTAGAACCCGTAGTGGAGGCGCCAAAGTTGATTGTTCCACTAGAGCCCGCTCCACTAGTTCCAGTTGAAGATGTACCAGTAATATCCGCTCCAAAAGTTGAACCAGTAGTAGAGAAAAAGATTCAGCTTCCAACCCCGATGAAGATTCCAGACGAAGAAAAAATCGAAGATGATGACAAGGATCTAGATAAAATAAAAAGCGAGATAATGAGGGCACTTTCCAAGCTGGAACAAGTAGAGGTAGAGTAATTGGCAGCAGATGATGCCATAAAGGCATTATCGCCTCAAGCGTTAAAGATGGTCAAGAACAATCATGTTATTGGCCTTGGCAGCGGCAGAGCAGCAACTGCCATCGTAAAGTTACTATCAGCACACTTGAAGAAGAGCAGTTTTTCTGTAAAGGCAGTACCCACATCTTTACAGATAAAGATGGAGGCAGAAAAAGGCGGCATACCAATCATAGAGCCTGACCAGATAGATCATGTCGACTTGGTCTTTGACGGAGCAGACCAGATTGATGCTAAAGGAAACATGATCAAGGGCGGCGGCGGGGCCCTGCTCCGGGAAAAAATTCTCATCAGCATGGCAAAAAAAACCGTAATAATTGCAGATGAGACAAAGTTTGTAAAAACACTTGACCGAAGCGTGCCAGTTGAGGTGCATCCATTTGCAAGAAACACTGCTGCAATAAAGATTAGAAAACTTGGAGGCAGGCCGCACATACGACTGCTTGACAGGGGTTATCCGTTTGTGACAGAAAACGGCAACATCATACTTGACTGCGAATTTGGCAAGATTTCAGATCCCAAGTCACTTGCAACAAAAATAATAGAAATCCCCGGAGTCATGGAAGTTGGAATATTTTCAAAACCTGACGTAATCTACAAGGCAAAAGAGAACGGCAAGTTTGAGATTCTATGATGCCTGTCTTTGAACAAACTTGCCAAACCCTGGCTTTCCAACCACTTTGAAATCCTCTGCAATCACAGTTCCCCGGACCAGAGTCTTGACAGGCCAGCCCTTCAGTGTCCATCCCTCGTATACTGTATAATCAGAGAATCCGTCCAAGAGTTCGGCGCTTGCCTTTTTTTCGGCCTTGAGGTCTGCAAGCACCAGATCTGCGTCGGAATCCTTTTGGATTATGCCTTTTTTCGGATACATTCCAAATATTTTTGCGGCATTTAGGCTGGTAAGGCTTGAAAGCTGCGGGAGCGTAATTTTTCCTTTGTTTACTCCCTCGCTTAGCAGAATTGGCAGCATTGTCCCCATGCCTGGGAATCCAGCAAGCGCGTCCCAGACTGTACTTCCACCAACCTTGAGCTTGAGTTGGTTTGCCACATGGTCCGTGCCAATTGTATCAATGGTGCTTTTCTGCACTTCGTTCCAGATTCTTTCTGTATCTTTTGATGACCTGATTGGGGGCATTACTTTGGCAATATATCCCTGCTGTGACTCGTGCGAGAGCGTCAGGTAGTGGGGACAGGTCTCTACAAAAATCTTGGTGCCGTTCTTTCTTTCTTTTAATATTGCATCCATTGCAGCCTGAGAGCCAATGTGCACAAAATAAAGAGTGCATCCTGTCTTTCTTGCCATTTCAGATGCAGTGATGATTGATTTTACCTCTGATTCTGCAGGCCTGCTCTCAGACCATGCGCCAAGGCCGTTCTTGTTTTTTTCCTTTGCCTCGCGTATACCACAGGAACACATCTGATAGTCCTCAGCATGTATTAGTACCTTGCAGCCAAGCTCAGATGCCTTTGCAATTACGCGCTCGACAATTTTTGAACTTATTTCCACTTTGTCTTCTACAAGAAGATTTTTTCCCGGCACCATGTCCATATAGACATGTCCTACCTCATCTCCGAGATTCATGTACAATTTGAATGACGTAATTCCTTTTTTTACACAAAATTCCATCTCGTCAATTTGGCTTTCATGCAAGATTGATGCATGGATTGTGTAATCTACATAATGCGACTTGGCACTCTCTACAAGATGTGAATCTAGATTTTTTCTGTAAGAGCCTCCCATGCGTAACATTCTCATCATGGTTGTTATTCCCCCCACAGCTGCAACCTTGGATTCGGTCACAGCAGCTTGCTCGATTGGAGAATATACGCCATAGTGCACGTGCGGATCAACTATTCCAGGCAGTGCAACTAGTCCGCGTGCATTAATTTTGCTGTCGCACTGTGGAGTGTCACTTGTTAGTTTGACTATTTTTCCTTGATCGATTACAATATTTTTATCTACAATTCCGGTTGGCAGGACAACGTGTGAATCAAGAATTACTGCGTCAAAAGTCATCGTAAACTTTGCTAAAATCCCAGTATTATTCTTTGAGTAAATAGATAAAAGCAGATACTATTCTTGATAACAAAAGGGGCCGGTAGTCTAGTGGTAGTGATGCCGCGTTCGCAACGCGGATGTCGGGGGTTCAAATCCCCCTCGGTCCACCTCTACACACTGTTTGGAATGCTTGATGACAAGTCAGATCTTAACATGATACTCGTTTGTAGTTTCCCTATAATGTGTTAAGTCATAATTCAGAGTCAGGCTTGATGTCTACATGTTCCTTCATCTGTTTTATTGATTTTTTCAGCACTGCCACAAGTATGACTGAAAGTACCGAGATCAGCGAGGCAGAAAGAAATATCTCGTCATAAGACTGGGCTGCAGGAAAGCTGCCAGATATGCCAGGTATTGTACTTTGGTGCATTTGCTGATACATGCCAGCAAGGGAAGGCCCAAGTGACTGCCCTACCAGCACCAAAAGAACGGTCATGCCAAGCGAGATTCCCTCTACCTTTTGCGGAGATGACACTAGGATGATGTTAAAGCCACCTACAAATGAAAATGACAATCCCACGGAAATTATTGTGAGTGTAAGAGATATCATTGGTTCGGTCGAATGAAACGCCAGAATGCTAAAGAATCCAATTGTGCAAATTATTGTACCAAGAGCAGTGAGCCTGAAATTTCCTACCCTCGATACAAAAAATCCCGATGCTGCAGATACCACAAGTGATACAATCATGAATGGTAGCTGAACGTTTGCTATTGTTATCGGGTCTCCACCAAAGCCAAGAGGTTGGGGACTTCGTATCAGTATCGGAATTGTTTGATATACCATGAATGTCGAGATTCCAACTGTCATCAGTATGATGTTTGACGGCAAGAGCACTTTGTGGGCAAGAAGTTTGAGATCAATTAGAGGGTGTGAAATTCTCTTCTCAAGTGATGCAAAAATCGCTGCTGATGCTGCAGACGCTGCAAAAAACACTAGAGAGCTTAGACTTCCAGAGTGAAGATCCTGCAGATAGGACAGCCCCATCAGGAACAGAATTATTGTGACAGACAGTGTGACAGCTCCCTTTACATCTATTCTGGTCGATTGCATGCTGTTTTCCTGTTCGCCAGTTTTTTTGACACGAATGAATCGCGCCATTATCAGGGCCAGCCCTATTGCAATTGGAAATACGGAAAAAAACGTGTAATGCCATCCATGATCTAGTATTATCTTTGCGCCAGCTAGCAATCCCACTACGGCCCCTCCAAAAAATGTTGAAGTAAATATGCCTTGAGCTATTGCAAGCTTTTCAGCAGGAAAGATATCCCGCACAATCCCAAACGCTATTGGAAACATCGATATTCCTACGCCCTGGGCAATCCTTGCCGACAACATGAAAGAAAATGTGTTTGAAAACCCACCGGCCAGTATGCCTGCAGAATAGATCATCATTACAACCAAGAGCACCTTCTTTTTTCCGTATACATCAGAAAGTTTTCCTGCTATTGGAGTCATGACTGCCCCTGCGATGAGATACGAAGAGAGTATCCAAGAGGAGGTGTCATATGAGATGCCAAAATCTTTTATAAAATCAGGTATCGCAGGAAGGACCATTGTCTCTCCATACATTGTAACAAGAGCAAGAGAGCTTATGATAGCCAGTGCTGTCCAGGCAGAAGAGGATACAGCTGCCTGAGGATTGGCATGATTTGATTCTGAGGTTCGTTCCCGGTTTTCTTTCAATTTTACTTCAGATGTGGCATACTAGTAAGGCCGATTATAAAAATGCGAATATGTAAATTAACATAAAACATGCCTACCTTGTATAGATGACCAACTATTACTATTGTCTTGGTTGCAAGAAGATCATAGTAAGTGTCAACCGTGACTATGGTCCAAGATGTCCCAAGTGCAGAAAACAAGAATCAGACTACACTGGAAAATGATTTTGACAACAGGTGTGTCTTACAACCATGTCAATAGACAAGACATGCCGGGTGACACAAAAAACAATATACATCCATTATAACTAGTTCAGGTGATGAAGGTATTCAATGGAAAGAATGCAGCAGAAGATTATATGTCAAACCACACACTGACTTTTTCCACACCGGAGCTTACCCTTATGAGATTTGCTTTCTGGCTTGGCGACATGGTGCCTGATACAAAAAACCCCGGACAGCAGATGCCGAGAATAATGTCTTTCGTAGAAGAAAAGGACTTTGTGCCAGTAGAGATTGTAGACGATGACAAGTTTGTCCCCACAGGTGCAGTGAAAACCATTGGAGACGGGCTTTATGGAAATGTCGGTTCAGATGTTGGTTCCAGTTCAAAATTCTGTTCCGAGTGCGGTACAAAACTTTCTGCAAGCGCCAGATTTTGTACGGAATGCGGCGCGACTCAGGACTAGATTTTATTTCCACACTTGGTGCAAAACTTTGATGTTGCCTTGACAGGCGCGCCACAGGAACTGCACGCTGGACCTGACTGGGGCGAGCCTTTTGGCAAGAGTGCAGGATCTGGTGTTGGCAAAACCCCCGGCGTTGAAAATGCTGATGCTGCAGATATGACAGACGGAGGGCGTCCCGCTCCCGGCAGTGTTGCCGCAGTAACATGCGAGGCCTGTTGTCCTCCAAAGCTCATTCCGCTTGGCATGGTGCCTCCGCTTGACTGGCTTGCCTGCCCTGCAGCCGACTTGTCAAGAGCTTTTTTTAGCTCAAAGATTACCTTGACTGAGAGAAATTCCAGGGCGGAATAGGCTACAACATAATCTCCGAGTTTTTCAAAAAATTCCTTGTCGGAAAGCTTTCCTTGTTTGTACATGCCGTTTGCGTCAAGGAATGACTCGTAGTATCCTTGTGTATCATTGAGTAAGTTTTGTAGCTTGTCAAACAACAGGGTAAGTGTATCTACTTCGCCGCCAAACGACATGGAGATTGTTCACTCTGACCTGTATTTATTTTAGAGCGAAAAAAGATGGGTAAGATTTTGTTTCTAGGCCTTTTCAAGAGCCCTGTCTATCATTCCCTTGTATGAAGACTTTGATGCGGCTCCCACCTGTTGTGCAACTATCTGTCCCTTGTTGAACAGAGCAAGTGTTGGTATGCTAAACACGTTATACTTTGATGCAAGTTCGTTGTTCTCGTCAACGTTTACCTTCACAAAGTTGACCTTTCCTGCATATTCACCTGCAAGTTCTTCTACAACAGGACCAACCATTCTGCACGGACCGCACCATTCGGCCCAAAAATCTACAAACACCGGGATTTGAGAATTTATTACTTCATTGTCCCAGTTTTGCTGGTTAACAGGTTTTGCTTTATCCATACTTGATAAATGAATGGTATCCCTAAATATATTGAACGCTTTTTTTACCAGCGACTTCTCAGGCCGTAATAGTTTCTGCCGCCATCATTGCCATATCTTCGCCTTCCGTCCCCTCTTCTGTCGTCACGTCTTCTGCCCCAGTTCTGAGATCTGCCGCCATATCCTCTCCTCCTTTGCGGCATTTCCCTTTTCAGTGGATCTGGGATCTTTACTTCTATTCCAAGCTCCTTGTTCAGGTCGCGCATGGCAACCTTGGTTTGGCTTGAAATTGCCTTGAAATCGCCAATAGAAGAATATGATACTAGTGTGATTGCCCTGCCCTTTGCACCCGCCCTTGCAGTCCTTCCAATCCTGTGGAAATACACCATGTCGTGGCTTGGCACGTCATAGTTTATGACAAGTGCCACTTCTGGTACATCTATTCCCCTCGCTGCAACGTCGGTTGCGACAAGAATGTCAGCCTTTCCTTTTTTGAACATGTACATGGCCTTGTCGCGTCTGAATTGCGACATGTCTCCCTGAATCGAGACTACTGTGAGCTTGCTTGCCTTTTCAAGCTCGTGCGCCACCCGCCTTGTCCTGTCCTTTGTCGAACAAAATACAATTGTCTGTCCTGCCTTGTTCTCTTTGATGAATCTCAAAAGATAGTCTGTCTTTTCCCTGTCCTTTATTACCAAAAATGCCTGCTCTATTCCCTCACCGCTGAGGTCGTCTGCATCGATGAAGATTCTTTGCGGGCTTTTCATGTACTTTTCTGCAAGCATGAGAATCTCCGGCGGCATTGTAGCAGAAAACAATGCAGTAATGTGCTGTTTTGGAACAAGATCTAGGATGAATCGTATGTCGTCGATGAATCCCATGTCAAGCATGGTATCTGCCTCGTCAAGTATGACATACTTGACATTGTTGAGTCTCACAGATCCTCGCTTTATGTGGTCGATAAGTCTGCCTGGTGTCGCAACAACAATCTCAACTCCCCTTTCAAGCTCGCCGAACTGGACATTGATGCTCTGTCCTCCATAGATTGTCACATATCGAATTCCCGAATGTCTTGAAAATCTTTGAATCTCTCCTGTTATCTGCACCGCGAGCTCCCTTGTCGGCGCAAGTATGATTGCCTGTATGCCGCCCTTTGGCACAATTGTCTGTATGATTGGAAGTGAAAAGGCAGCTGTCTTGCCAGTTCCGGTATGGGCCTGCCCTATTACATCTTGTCCTGACAACAACACAGGAATTGCGGCAGCCTGAATTGGAAACGGCTCTTCAAAATGGATCTCGCTTAGTGCTGTAAGTATTGGATTCTTTATCCCTAGTTCTTCAAATTTTGTCAACTTTTAATCATCATCTTTTTTTGGAAATGACAGAGAAGTGTTTGGTACATTTCCGTCATTATTTTCGTTTAAGCTTCCGTGCTGGCTCTATTAACTCTTTCCAAATTATTGAAAAAAAGCGCGTAATTTTTTAAAATTGTGTAATCTGTCATTGCAGCGCGTGTTAGAGATTTGACTAGGGGATGTCATATACATACTTAAATGACTTTTTTGTAGACTAGAAACATGAGCAGTGAATTGCGCTTGAAGAAACTCAGAGGATCTGGAGGATACGTCATGGCAACTGTTGACGACGAACAGCAGAGAAAGGGAAACCTTGGTGGACCTGATCTGTTTTTGGCGCCGATTGGCCGCCTAGACTCGGAAAAAATTTCCAAATATTACTGCAATACATGCGAGAAGGAATACGAGGGAAGCCCCAGAATAGACTATGAGGCCCCAAATGAAGTGGTGGCCGAAAACTTGGTTCTTTTGGAAAAGGGACAGTACCTGTGCACCACCTGTGGATCTGTCCTTGCAGAGTATAGAAACTTTAGCAAGCCAGATGAAAAGGCAGACGTTGGGCCTGCAAGACCAGAGGCTCAGGCAGCATATGTTGTCCAGTCAAGCCCGCAACCCGCTCAGTCATTTCAGGCGCAAGAAAACTCTGGCGTAAAGACATTCAGCTCTGTCACAGGACTTTCAGTATATGATTCGGAGGCAAGAAGAGTTGGAGTTGTGAAGGAGATTGGCATCCAGCCTGGACAGTCTGGCATCATTCTTGTTATAACAAAAAATGACGGTACAAGTGCTACAATAAAGTGGGAAGAGATAAGAAAGATAGGCGAGATTGTTCTTCTAGGCGGGCAGGTAAGCGATGACTCTAAATGCTCCAAGTGTGGAAGCGCCAACAGCACAGGTTCAAAATTCTGTGAAAGCTGTGGAAACAAGCTAAAGTAGAAAGACATTGTTAAGATTCTCTGTTTCTAAAAATGAAGAGGCATATTATCATGGTCATTATGATATAACCGATCTTTTTTCTCTTATGAAGTTCAGCATTATTTAATGAATGCAGTGAAATCCGTCAAACAGGATCATTGTGCAAATTCAGAACTCATGTACGTAATGGAAGTATTCTGCCAGATGATAAACCACTGCATTGGATTAGGTCTTCAAAATGACATTACTTCTCTCAAAAAGTTCTCTGCTATGTTTTATCACGAACTAGACGGTTATCAGATATACTCAAGATACAAACTAAATGCAATTTCACAAGCCTGTAGGATACTATCCATACGAAAGCGTGCTATGAAAAAAGGGATCATTCCAGCCTCACCGTTTGTAAGAAAGCTCTTTCTTATTTCATGTTACGGATTCAAAATTAATGGGAGATTCCTTACCATTCCTGTAGGAGACAGAAAATATGTCAACATCGTACTGAATCATCATACGGCTACAAAACTTACTGGAGCCGAACCTAGAGCATTTATAATTACGCCGAATTCTCTGTCAATATGTATTAGAAAAGAAGTACAAGAAGTTGTTGCAGAAAGTGTTATTGGAATAGATAGAAACCTAAGAAATGTGACTATATCAACACAGAATGAAACCATCATGTACAGAACAGAAAAGTTGCTATCAATAAAGGAAAACACAACTCATGTTGTTGCTTCTTTCAAACGTAACGACAGAAGGGTAAAGAAGTTCTATCAGAAAAGGCTTGGAAATCGAAGAGCAAGACGGGTCAGACAATTATTACATAAGATTTCAAAGGACATAGTGTCAAGAGCAATTCAATCAAAGTCGATGATAGTACTAGAGGATATCAAGGGAATTCGTAAACTGTATAGAAAGGGAAACGGTCAAGGAAAGAATTACAGACGAAAATTAAATTCTTGGTCTTTTTATGAACTACAAAGACAGATCCAATACAAATCTGAATGGGAAGGAATTCCTGTTCGATTTGTTGATCCAAAATGCACCAGCCAGCTTTGTCCTATATGCGGAAATAGAATCCAAGGGGGCAGGTTTCACAGTCGTAAATTGTGGTGTGGTAATTGTGAGAGATTGATGGACCGAGATGTTGTCGCAGCTATGAACATCTCTTACAAGGGGTGGAGTGGGTTTTTCCATCCTAGAGGGCTTTCAGTTGAAGCGATGAGGGGGAATGTGGATAAATTAAAGCCGCTAATCCTCAGAGCAGATGGGAGTAACTTACAAATCAAAAAATGATGTCGTTGACATAGATTGAATTTGTGAGAAAACCAGCAAGATTTATCTTACGATATAAAAGGACAAAGTGTAATTGAAAAAACGTGCTGCATCAGGTTTTGTAAAAGACATCATAATTGTGGTCATCGGTATTGCAATAATTTGGGTTGGTTTGAGGGTGACATTTGGAACCGAGAATCCATTTTATGTGGTATCAAGCGGAAGCATGGTCCCAAACCTCAACGTGTTTGATGTGATTGTTGTAAACGGAAACGATCCCTTTGATCAGCTCAAGATTGGCGATATCATAGTCTTCCACGCATCGGCTGAAGACAAGGTGATAGTTCATCGAGTAGCCGAGATACTAAACCAGGATCCCCGCATAATCAGGACAAAGGGAGATGCAAATCCTGGCTCCATACCAGGGGTTGATTACCCAATAGCAAAGCAGAACTATATTGGAAAGGTGGTGTATGTGATACCACAGATAGGATACGTCACAAGAATACTTACTCCTCCAATCAACTATATCATAATAGCCGTCATAGTTGGTATAATGATAGTAAAGCAGTTTGGCAATAAAGCCGATTCCGGAGTGGGCTTTGCCAAGGATTCTCCGAAAGACAAGCCAGATATTCCCAGTGAGACCAAGTCAGACATTCCAAACAAGGCCAAGAATGTTGATGAAACGTACGGTTCTGGTCCTAGCAAAGATATTGATGAGAAGAAAGACCCGCCACAGTAAGGACTAGTTTTTGCTGCTTGTCTTGAAGACTCGCTGGAAATAATCAGACATTTCCGGTGAAGACGGCGTATCGTCTTTTACATTTGCCAAGTTTTTGGCAAGCTGTTTTTTGTACTCTAGCTGCATTTGTCTTGCAATCTGGATTCTCTGGGCTTGGGGCGAGCCTGCTCCGTGCATTGACTCTGTGAGATATCCCACTGCGTTTCTTCCAAGAGTCATGTTCTCAATCAGTCTCAATATTCTCATCCTGTCCTCCACATCAACGCCCTTGCGCCCGCGCAGATATTTTCGCAGTATCGGGCCAGTCTCCGGATTGCGGAGATCTTTTTCCGACGGGAGTGTAACCATGAGACCTCCTGCAATGTCTTGTGCAAGTCTTCCTATCTCATACGGGAATCTTGTTACGTTATGTTTGCATACGTTTGCCAGCATATCGTCATTTAGCCAGTTGCCAGATTTTGTGCGATGTGCCTGGTACGACGATGCTATGCCTGCTGCATATATCGTCTCGTTTAGGTGCGTCATCTCCACTAGCTTGTCCCGTATGTGAGATACGTTTGGAATTCCGTTATAGTCAGAAATTGCTGCTGAGGCGCCAATTAGCACGTCTCCAAGGCCGGTCTTGCAGACATAGCTTCTCCTGTGGTAGCACGTAAACCTCTCAACTAGCATCGATGCAAATTCGTATTCGCCGTTCATGAATACGTATTCCCACGGGACAAATACATCGTCAAAAATTATCATTGCTTCCTGGCCTGCAAACTTGGAGTTTCCCGCATCAAGGTCTCCACCTTCCATGCTTCTTGTGTCACACGACTGTCTTCCATAGATGTATGTGATGCCTGGCGCATCTGCTGGTATTGCTCCCACTACTGCATAGTCAACATCGTTTTCTTGCAGCCTCATTGTGGGCATGAATATTATCCAGTGCGAGTTGATGCATCCCGTCTGGTGTGCTTTGGCGCCCCTTACAACTATGCCCTTGTCATTTTTCTCGACAACACGCAAAAAGACATCCGGGTCTTCCTGCTCATGTGGTGCCTTGCTCCTGTCTCCCTTGGGGTCTGTCATGGCGCCTCCAATTACAAAGTTTTCAGTCTGAATCATTTTGATAAATTCAACTAATCTCTTGTGATAGTTTGTCTTGTGTTTTTCATCAATCTCATAGGTTACAGAATAGAGCGAATTGAGTGCATCCATTCCCACGCATCTCTGGAAACACGTTCCTGTGAGCTGTCCGAGTTTTCTCTGCATCTTGTTTTGGTTTACCAAGTCTTCTGCACTCTCTGCAATGTGCAAGAATCTGTTTACTTGCAATCCACTGATAGA
The DNA here is from genome assembly GCA_028867735.1 of Nitrososphaerota archaeon. GTDB lineage: Archaea > Thermoproteota > Nitrososphaeria > Nitrososphaerales > Nitrosopumilaceae > Nitrosotalea. Next base: position 6,107 of record JAGWFW010000013.1, on the reverse strand, counting down.
TGACTTGACACTAGCCAGCTCGGACTCGCTAGCAGCTAGATCATAAGTTTCTGCCACGGCATTAATTGAGGGGCGAATCATCGGATGATCTACCGGTTCCTGGACAAGTTCTCCAAAAAGATAGACCTTCATCTTTCTGCCTTTGAGACTTTGTATGTACTCTGCCCCTGTCTTAATTGGCATATCTGCTATACCCTCTCAAAGCAATATAAATATTATAAGAGCAGACAATGGCTAAGCGAGACCGATTCTTACGTCAACTACTTTGCAGCCCTTGCCTTTTTCAAATACGAGTACAGGGTTGAGATCAAGTTCTTTTATCTCGTCAAAGTCAGTGACAAGCTGTGATATTTTTTGGATGCACTCTGATAATTTTTCCACATCAGACTGTTTCTCTCCCCTTACACCTTGCAGCAACTTGTTTGTCTTGATTGACGAGATCATCTCTTCTGCTTCGGTGTTTGTGACAGGTGCAATTCTAAATGTGACGTCCTTTAGTACCTCAACATAGATTCCTCCCATTCCGAACATTACCACTGGTCCAAATCCTGGCTCTTGCTTTGAGCCGACGATTGTTTCCTTTCCGCCCTTTACCATCTCCTGCATCAGGACTCCCTTGATTGTTGCCTTTTTGTCGTACTTCTTTGCGTTCTTGATTATTTCCTTGAACGCCCTCTTTACCTCTTGGGGAGTCTTGAGCCCTACCTTTACTCCTCCTGCATCAGACTTGTGTATGATCTGCGGAGATGCAATCTTCATTACAACTGGATAGCCAATCTTTTTTGCTGCTGCAGCTGCCTCCCTGTCCTTTGTTGCAAGAATGCTTTTTGGAAGCGGTACACCGTATGCCTTGAGCACCTCTTGGCCCTCCTCCTCCAGGAGGTTCTTTCGCCCCTCTGATCTTACCTTGGCAAAGATTTTCTCGACATTCTTTTTGTTTACCTTGAACTCGCGTACCTGTCCTTCATGTGCATGCGACCACTCGGTAAAATGTACCATTGCCTTGAGCGCTCGAATTGCCCCCTCGGCATACTTGTAGTGAGGAATTCCGCCGTCTGCAAGTATCTCCTTGTTCTTGATTCCCTCATCAAGACCCATAAGGCTTGCAAGTATTGTCTTGTCATACTTTTTTGAGACGCTTACTATGACCTCTGCAAGTTTGTCATAGTCAAGTGTTGCAGAGGGAGTGCACATTGCAATTACAGAGCCGACATTTTTGTGCGCAAGAACCAGGTTTAGCACGTGTTCAAATCTGTTAAAATCTGCATCACCCACTATATCTACAGGATTTCTTGATGTGCCCCACGGAGGAATTACTGCGTTTATCTGCGGCCTGATATCCTCGATGCTTGCCATCTTGATTCCAAGCTTGGAGCATGCGTCTGTGGAAATGATTGCAGGACCTCCCGCGTTGGAAACTATAACTAGATCACCTTTTGTTGGAAGCGGTTGCTTTGAAAATGCAGTGGCATAATCGAAGAGCTCTTCCATGGAATCTACTCTGATTGCACCTGCCTGAGTGAGCAGCGCATCATAAATTTCGTCAGAGCCCATCAGAGCTCCGGTGTGCGACATGGCAGCCTTGGCACCTTCTGGACTCCTTCCCGATTTTAGTACAAGTACTGGCTTTTTGGCCTGGCTCAATCTTGTAATCTGCTTACAGACCTTAAGAAACTCTCTGCCGTTTGTCATGTCTTCGAGATACATTACAATCACTTTGGTCTGCTCGTGTGCTGCAAGCATCTTGAGCATGTCTACCTCATTGAGGTCCACTTTGTTTCCCATGCTGATGACTGCAGAAAATCCGATTCCCTGCGCGCTTGCATCTTCAACGAGAGCAGCGCAGATTGCTCCGCTCTGTGAGACAAGTGCAATTCCACCTGATTTTGGAGTAACCTTGAGAAAAGTTGAATTCATCATTGTCTGCGGGGCAAGATTCATCACCCCGAGGCAGTTTGGTCCGATTATTCTGATGTTGTATTGCTTTGAGATCTCGGCAAGTTTTCTCTCAAGTTTTGCACCTTCCTCGTTTACCTCCTTGAATCCTGCCGTGATCACTACTGCCCCTTTGATTCCTTTCTTCCCACACTCTTCAAGAACTACCGGTACGACGTCATTTTTTGTGACCACAACTGCCAAGTCTATCGGCTCTGGGACGTCAAGAACTGTCTTGAATGCCTTTTTGTCAAAGACGGTATCTCGGGTTGGGCTGATTGGAAAAATCTTTCCTGTGTATCCCTTGATAATGTTTGAGGTGATTGCGCGCCCAACACTTCCTTCCTTGTCGGATGCGCCAACTATTGCAATTGATTGTGGGGAGAGAAACAAAGAATCGGTCATTTGAACGAGATGAATTCAAAGTTTTATGTATAATAAGTTATCCGCGATCAGACAAGTTTCCAGGTCAGCTTCCAAGCATTTTACCTGCCAGGTTTTCATTTCTTGGGATCCATTTTATCTGCAGTGTCTTGTATTTCCCAATTAGCTGCCAGGCCTCCATTGCAAGTGTCCGTAGCTGTTCGTTGTTTATTGCAAATTCGTGATTTAGTTGGGATACGGTGTTTTTTGAATCGCTATAGATTGTAATTTCATCGCCAGAATCAAGATATTTTTTCAGCGCTGCAATTATTGCCCTATACTCTGCCTGGTTGTTTGTTATGCCGGATTCCTTCTGGTAGAACGATTCACCTGTCTCTTTTACAAAAAACCCAAAGCCGGAGGTTGGCCCTCCCGAGCCATCTACAAAAATACTAAGTGTCATCTTTGTACAGTCTCATTATCTTGGCGCTCAGGTTTACGGTTGCCATATAGATGCATGTGGAGATTGCTTGTGAGACAAGAGAGGCAAGATATGCAGGATAGGAATCTGCAAGAAGATAATATTGTAGGGACCATCTCGATATTGTATATATCACCTCGCCTATTCCCAGAGAAGAAATCACCTTTATGAGATCCCTTTTGAGCCCCTGCCTGTCCATCTGCCCTGATTCTAAAAGATATTTTTTCCTGTTGTCGGTATAGAAAAGTGTTCCAAAAGTTGTAAAGTATACAATGTAATCAACCACAAGCGTTACTGTTGCGTTGACATAATTTTGTTGGCTTGAAAGAGACTGGGATGCAACAGCAGAAATTACAATTGATGCGGAAAATCCAAGCAGTATATTTTTGTTAAGCTTGAGATATTCCTTGTATTGCTGTTTCACAGACCTTCTTTGCTTTGCTCACAAATAAACCAAGTCTATTCAAGTGTTATTTTCAAAAGTATTAGGATTCCCGCAAGCTCTGCTACGTAGATGGCCAGCAGATATGGCAAAAGGGCTGTGGCATAGAGATCCATCATGGAAAAGTACGCGTAAACTGTGATTGCGTTGTGCAAAAAAAGCAGGCCTGCAAAAAAGATCATTCCCAGAGGAAGCTGCGCCCTGGTCTTTGAATATATGCTTCCAAAGACCTTCATGAGAATGCCTAACGCTACCATGTTGGCGCCTGAGACCACCGTGCTTGCTGTCATTAAAAGTTCCATTTGAAAAAATATTCACCCTGTATGGCTTATTTACTTTTTTCCAATTTGCTTACAATTTCGTCAAATGCCTCAATATTGACCTCAAGAAAAGTAGATAGAAAAAAAGTCGCACCATATTTTTCCCCAACCCGGGTTATGAGATTATTTTTTTCAAGGACTCCGATGTGGTGCTGTATTGCCTTGTAGTCAAGGTCAAGTTCCTTTGCAAGCTGGTTTGCGTTAAGCGGTGTCTTGCGTATTGCGGAAACAAGCCTCATTCTGTTCATTCCGCCCTTTGAGCCCATAAATACAAACCATAGAAGGCGCTTTGCATAAGGGTCGGCAGGCATTGTATGCCTTGCTGTACCACCAACTAATTAAAACATCTCATGCTTTTTCTGACGGGTTATTTTTGTGTACCATCAGTAAACTGATAAATTGGATAAAACACAGTTAGGCTTGGATGCTAAATTATGACTATCCGCTATACAGGCCTCCGTCGGAAGGCAAGTCGCTAATCTTTCAGGTAACTCTAGGGTGTTCATTTAACAAATGCTCGTACTGCGACATGTACAGGACAAAAGAGTACCAAGAACGCCCCTGGGAGGAAATCAGAATGGAAATTGACATTGCTGCAAAACACATGCCGGAGACACGGAGAATATTTCTTGCAGACGGTGACGCATTGAACCTATCAACTCAGAGACTGGTTCAGATCCTGGATTACATACGTGACAAGTTTTCAAACCTTGAGCGTATATCGTGCTATGCAATGCCAAAGAATATTTTGGAAAAGTCTCCGGAAGACTTAAAAAAACTATATGCCGCAGGCCTTGTCATGTTTTACATTGGCATTGAGACTGGCTCTGATACCATACTGAAAAAAATTACAAAGGGCGCAACAAGCCAGACAATAATCAAAGCATGTCAAAAGGCAAAGGATGCAGGATATACAATATCATGCATGGTCATCCTAGGCCTTGGCGGCAAGAGCTACTCCAAGCAGCACATAGAAGACACTGCGAAAATTCTAAGCGTTACCTCACCTCATTACGTTGGCGCACTGACGCTTCACCTTGACAACGGAATACACGATGAGTTTTTGGCCAAGTTTAAAGAGCCGTTTTTACCAATTGACGACGCCGATGCGCTCGATGAGCTCGAGTCCCTTGTAAGCAAGATAGAGCCTACAACCCCTGTTGTATTTCGCGCAAACCATGGGTCCAATGCATATCCAATAGGCGGAACTTTTCCACAAGAAAAACAGAGCATGCTTGACAAGATCTCGTATCTGAGACAGCATCCAGAGCTTTGCAGACCTGCTGGTTTTAGAGGATTTTAAGAATCAGCAGCCCACGCATGCATGATGACAGTTTGCCAAAAATGCAAGTGCCCAAGTCAATAACTCTAGCATGATCTGCAAGAGACATCTTCGTATAAAAAACTAGTGTATTTTTTCTTCTGTTGCAACTAGTCCGTGTTGTTTACCGTAAAGTGGTTCACTAAGATGTGACCCCATCTGTCCTCGCCTATTACAGTATAGATTCCCTCCGTTAGTGGCCGGAACTTTTGTCCCTCATAGTATCCATTGAATCCAATATGATACTGCATGTTTACTGGATAATTGGTAGAGTTGTATGTCTCAATTGTCGCCTTGCTGCTTGAGGGCTCAAAGACATAGTCTACAATTCCAATTGTCTTGCACATGTATACCCCGCTCTGGTACAGCTGCAGTCTCTGTCCCTGGCTCATGTTGTCCAAAGTGTAATCACCCTGCATGAGTGTCATTCCAAACGGCAGATGGAAGAGGCATGGGCCAATACTCCATTTTTTTAGAGGCCAGTTATGCTGTGGGTTTACAACCAGCGTGGTTGAAGAAGGGTTTGTAAGAGAAATGTCCATCCCCATGGACTGTCCCGTCTTTATTCGGGTGGAGTTTATCGATACTGCAAATGCAAGCTGTGAGCCGTCACTTGTGTTTTGCGAGCCAAAGCTAAACATGTGCGGGGAAAACAGGATAATCCCTCCAAACACCGCAGCAACACCCATTCCTGCCGCTATGATTATTGAAAGATGCAACGTCTTCATCTTCATGCACCAAATTTCTGTATTGCAAATTTTTTGCCTAACAGTATCCTGTAGAAAGCTAAAAGCGACGCAAGTGCTGCTGAAAGGACAAGTGCCGAAGCTGGAAATTCTGGCACTGTTGTTGTTCCTGCGAGTCCCGCAGTTTGCGTCACGACAAACCCGTTGATTCTTGCGCTTGCTGTGATGTTGAGGTTTCCTGCTGGCGAAGTAAGTGGAACCTTGAACTGCAGTGCAAAGTTTCCGTTCTGGTCTGTCGGTATGGTTCGAATCAATATCAGATTTCCTTTTACGTCCTTTACCTGTATCGCAACAAGCTGCCCCGGAGTTCCGCCGTTTACTGTTCCAGTAAGGTTTACCGTATACCCCGGTCCATAGTTTGTCTTTGATATATTGATTGTAATTGATTGATCTTCCTGGGCCCAAGAACTTGGCATGCCAAGGGCTAGAAGCGATACAGCAAACAGGCAGGCAATGGACGCTGCCTGTAGTTTGTCGCTTTTATGACAACCCGACGAAG
>JAGWFW010000139.1:472-695 GCA_028867735.1 Nitrososphaerota archaeon | reverse complement strand
CTGCACGAGTTTGCCCAAATCAAGGCAAAAATACTTCCAATGCTTCAAAGAATTCGCCAACAAATACGAATGATCGTGAATTTGACTGACTCGCCAAAAACAGATCAGATTGGATATGTCGATATGCAGATGACGATTCAAGCCATTGCTTCAAAGAGGCATTCGTTTGAAGTTTTTGAACAAGATGAAGACAGGAGAGCAGAAGAAGCATGGATAATTTTGA
>JAGWFW010000139.1:0-462 GCA_028867735.1 Nitrososphaerota archaeon | reverse complement strand
TACGATTCGATCACGTTAAGGAATTTGCCATATGTGTTGCAGAGGCGGCAAACGAGCTGACGGGCAAACCTGATGCATGGGCCATGTACAGTTTTGACAACAACTTTCAGATTCTAAAAGATTTCAAGGAACGATATGGCAGACAAGTGCAAGCAAGGCTTGGTGGTTTGCAAAACAGCGGTCTATCTTTACTACCTGATGCAATTGAGCTTTCGTATAGAATGCTTATCGCTGACTCGCGAGAAAAAAAATATCTTTTTGTCATAACTGATGGACATCCTTCAGGGTATGAGAGGATTCAGGAACAGTTTTCAAAAATTACAAGAAAGGTAGGAAACGCAGGAGTGATTTTGGTAGCAATTGGTGTTTCAAAAGCTACCTCAAAGAAATTCAAAAATAGTGTAAGAGGAACAGATTTGAAGCAGCTTGTAGCCAAGTTTATCACTGCCTACCGAACTGCCT
>JAGWFW010000138.1 GCA_028867735.1 Nitrososphaerota archaeon | reverse complement strand
CGAGTGAGATTTCCCGATGTTATAATTCAAGGTATTAGGTCCCAGTATGTTCTAAATGCAAGTCATGTAAAGAGAATCATTGAGATCTCGCTGGCAGCAAGCAAGTCAAACACGCTACTTTCTAACAAAGTTGAAACTGACATACTTATGAGATTTGCATGTACAAGGCAGATAAGTGAAGCAATAAACAAAATAGGATTACGGGAAAACAGTGCTTCTGTTTTGATAATGATTGGCAAAAAGCCTCTGATAAAAAAACTTCTTGCTGAGATTAGTCACATGACAGAATCAGTTTTACCATTTCCAAACAATGCTAATTTCATAAAGAAGGAATTCAAAATAACAAAAAAAGAACTTGACTGTGTGATGTCAAAGGAACCACTTGAGGATCTCATAGTTGAGAGATCTGCAGTTTTGATCCATTAGTAAGGTATCGTTCAATCAATTCAATTGTAGAATCTATGTTGAACTAATAAGATCAATTTCTAATACATAGAAAAGCTACGTCATCTTTTTAAGAAATGTGAGAAAAAGCTCTTTTATGGAACAAAAACTAACATGTGCAAATCATGCCGATGAAGAGATCATTCTTGACCAAATAGGCTGGACTATGTTTAGATGCCCAAAATGCGGCAGCGATTATTCTATTGGAAGAAAGGTATTTCATTAGAGATTACTCCATAGAGTCTCGCTTTAG
>JAGWFW010000137.1 GCA_028867735.1 Nitrososphaerota archaeon | reverse complement strand
GCATTTTCAGTCAGGGGTTGTGCATCATAGCCCATCTTGACCAAATCTGACGCAAACTCTTCTACAAATCCGTGCACGGTATAGATTTTTTCTGGATTGCATTGTTTTACAAGCTGTACAAGTTCGTTGTAATCGCAATGGTCGCTGAGTGGTATTGTATAATCATGCTGTCGCGCAAATGCAAATCTTGGCGATTGTGCCCACCCGCTAAAGCCAATTGTTATTGCATCATACTTTGATTTCATGTGTTGCACAAAGCTATTCTTGCCGCTCATGTTTGGCGCAATCATAAGCCATGGTTTTTTGTCCAAAAGCCCTGCACTCTCTGCCTGCGAATGTCCAAGAGAATCAGGCAAGTCCACGCCAAACCTTCTGTAGACATCATTTACTTTTTTTACAGAATCGTGATAGTATGGCACCCAGTGTGAAAACAAGTATGACAGAATCTGGGCTTTTCCAAGCTCATAGCCCAAGAGAATGACTGGCTTTCCCCTAGAGTACATGTCAGATATGATTTCATTGACGCGCCTGACTGTTTCTTCCACTTGAGGAAACACGTATTCTGGCATCCCAAATGTGCACTCTGTTATCAGAACCTTGCATTTTGGAACACTTGCCCCCTTCATGAATGCGCGCTCTCGTGTGCTGATGTCTCCAGTATAGAAAATCCCGTCGCCAAACAAGAGGCCCTTTGCTCCAAG
>JAGWFW010000136.1 GCA_028867735.1 Nitrososphaerota archaeon | reverse complement strand
TACCGCACTTCTCAGCAGGAGTAAGACCACCTAAACCCATGGGGGGTCTCATGAAGTTATGATACATCTGGTACCCATCAAACATAGCCGAGTCGTCCTTTTTGTGGAATGAGTCAAACCAAACAGCCAACGAAAACTTGGCAATATCTGAAAACTATCACTGTTAGTCAATATACATGTGATTGCGGTAGAAAATTCAGATTTTACAAAGTCCTAAAAGTACATGGACTATTCCTAAGAAAAAACCATCTCCTTAATTGAACACTAACCAGAAAAGACACCGTTGAAAATGACCATCGACCTAATTGAACGCCATTTCCAAATCGACCTCGTTTTGAGCGGTGTCTCTTTTATTCCTAGAAGACAACAATATGGCCTGATATTGCTACCTATTTTAGGCGTCATAGAAAAAAATCGATCAAAAGAGATTGCATTATTAGTCGGATTTACAGCATTATCGTAGGTTTGAAATTTCCCTCGTTGAATAGGTTCAAGTCGCCTGAGAGAGCTTTTCCCACATTGGAAGAACTTGAGAAAAGCATAACAAGATTCAGGGCAAAGGTTGACGAAAATATAGCAGAGTCCAAAGGAGACAAATATGTATTAAAATCCATTGTAAAAGAAAACTTTCTTGCACTGCCTGCTCCCTTTGACTCAATTGCAAGCAGAATCTATGATACTTCACCAGGGACTGCAAAAGAAAG
>JAGWFW010000135.1 GCA_028867735.1 Nitrososphaerota archaeon | reverse complement strand
AATGGGATTGGGTAATGGTGGATTCATTTCATCTAAAATGATAGGTTATCCGATCTTAAATGACACTGGTACTTATACCATGATTGCAAGCATTGGAAATAAAACTGCACAACAATCTTTCAATGTAACCGATGAAATTTATACTCAAATATCTCCACCTGTGCCATAGATTCCTTTTTCTGACTAAGGAGAGATTTATTTCGGATACAAAAAGTGTTGATACGGGAAAAGCAGGTTTAAGAGAGTTTAAAACTGCATTAAACTTTTGTCAAAATAGAACTCTGGAAGTTGGTTCGTATGAAGAAATGTTATGATGAAAATCTACGTCAGTTTTTTAAAGATTGGAGATTGAATGAATAGCATATTTTGAAAACTCTACATCTTGCAATAATTCTAATAACTACGGTTTGCCTATTTTCTACAATTCATTCTGTAGCAGGACAATGTTATGGTTGTGGTCAAAATTCATCTGCATTAAAACAAGCATTATTCGAAAAACAAAATCCGCCAGTAATAATAGCTCAGGCAGAGCTCGATGATCCCTATGTACCAATAACACAAGATGTTTCATGTTCTCAATGGAACAAGCTCGCAAATCAAAGACTTGAGCCTTATTATTGCACGGAAAATGTGGTTCCCAAAGAGGCAGTAGAATGCGGTACTTCCATGTTAAATCCCAATCTCTGCATTCCAGTTCATCTAACCT
>JAGWFW010000134.1 GCA_028867735.1 Nitrososphaerota archaeon | reverse complement strand
GTATCGTAAACGAGAAGGATTGTATCAAAGTATCCTGCAAGGGGGGATGGAAAAGCAGACGTGGAGAGAGATTAACGACATACTCAAACTGAGCGGTTTCAGTTGGTTGTCCAACGGTAAAGATAGTTGCTGGATTAAACTATCTTCCTAAGTTTTTTATTCTAATATTAGGTGATTTTTGAATGGTTGTATCAGACAAGGAAATAGTCAGAAGATTAAGAGAAACGATAGAATTTCTCAAAGTAGAATCTATTGGTGGCATGTGGAATACGCCACAATTAATCGATATGTTAGAGGACTTGTTCAAGGAAGATTCCAAGATCTTCAAGAATAAGGAACGATAATACATCATTTTTCATCTCCCTAACTGAACATTCTTTCCATCCGACCCATCGACCTAATTGAACGCTCATTTCCAAATCGACCTAGTTTTGAACGGTGTCATATTTTTTGACCCAGTTATGAACAGTCTGGTAGGTGATCTCTATTCCCTGCAATTCTAGGAACTTTTGAACATTTCTTAATGATTCACCAGAGAAACGTAATTGCATGGCAGACGTTATGACCTGTGGAGATGCCTTCATTCTCTCAAAGCCTAGATTTATCGTGAATCGTCTTTTACACGTTATACATTTGAAAACCTGTAAACTGTAAGTTTGATTCTTTCTTAATCCCTTCTTGATTATGTCTTTAGAATTACAGAACTTGCAACA
>JAGWFW010000133.1 GCA_028867735.1 Nitrososphaerota archaeon | reverse complement strand
CAAATGCCAGAACTGAGAGCGCTATTACCAGCGGCCAGAAAAATTCAGGGGTTGGAGAACCTATATTGAAAAACGGTGTGCCTGAACCCGCGTGTGGGTTGTGTATCACTTCAGTTACTCTTGATCTTGCAAGCTTTAGCATCTCTTCAAGTGTAGCGCCAGAACCTATCCCTCCATCACCAGAGTATGGCCCTCCCACCCCATTGTAAAACGGATTATAGCTTGTCGAGCCTGCGCTGCTTGGTATTTTTTGCATTTCCTGCACGGGATTTGATTGCAGTATACTGCCAGTTCCCTGAAGCGCCATAGTTGCAAACCATGAGCCAATTGCAGAGATTCCTACTGCGCCAAATCTGTAGATCGACTTGAACGACTTTATCAGCGATTTGCTTGACCGGGCTTTTTCTGAGAACTTTGAAGGGACAATTACGATTGCAAATTTTGTAGCGCAATAATATTTCATGTCATGGGCTTTTGTGTTCTTGCCTATCTTTGATATCTCAACCAAGCCCACATCCTGCATCTTTTTGACGTGGTATCTCACAAGTTGTAGCGAAAATCCAGTCTTTGTGGCAATCTCATTTGCCGTAAGCGTATGGTCAAATAACAGTTTCAGTACAGTTCTGCTGGCATCAGTTACCAGAACCTCACCTAGTGCCCTGAGTCTTTCGTCATCTGCATCGTAGATGCTTACTCTCTCTGGAACTGGCTGCCT
>JAGWFW010000132.1 GCA_028867735.1 Nitrososphaerota archaeon | reverse complement strand
ATTGATTTTTGTTGGTGAAACAACCCCTACGTTGCAACTTGTAGCATTATGGGATACCAGAGTGGGAGTCCGCGGGCTTACGTTAATCAACGTTCCAGTACTGTTGTTTGTCACGATCATCACCAACTGAGTCTTGAATCCAGTGGGGGTTGTTGGAGGCATAGCTAATAACTGCAGATTAAGGGGAGATGTATTCGGAGAGTTGACAGTAAATTGCTGCGTATTTCCTCTCGATGTTACTAATTTGACATTATATGAATTTGCTGGATTGATATATACGCCACTGTTTTGACCTATGTTTGTCAATACACTGCCCGGAGCTACGAAATTATGTGTTGGTACATAACTTCTAACCCAATCTGTTGTTGTTGTATTTTGAATCCATATTTTTGTAAAATTAATTGGAAGACTGCCAGTATTTACAATCGTTATGTTGAGTTTGCTATTGGGTACAGTTACACTGGAAATTTGAAACTTTTCTTTGTTGACATCGGATAGCTGTTGATTTTTTGTAAGAACAGATTGGTTGTAGTTATTTAAAATTCCCATGCTGTATGAAATGTATGTAACAGTACTTGTCAGCGCAATTATGGCAAATACTGCTCCCACTACAGTACTAAGAGCTCTTCGTGATTTCATGGTGGTGCCACCTGTGTTGTAAATATTGAGCCTCTTGCTGTGGTGACAGTAATGGTATCAGGCTTTTGACTACTCCAC
>JAGWFW010000131.1 GCA_028867735.1 Nitrososphaerota archaeon | reverse complement strand
TGCCCATGGAATCCATTGGCGGATTCGTATATGCATTTCCGGTTAAGGTTTTAGTCGTTTGATATTCCATCAAAACTGCAATTCCAATAGCTATTGCGATTACCACACCTATTGCAATCAATTTTGGTTTCTTTGATCTTGGCATGTTCTTTGAGTTTTTGTCTTGTTTTATTTTCATCTAACCTCTTTTCAAGCGTTACTTGTTATGAGAGATATAAATTATCAGTAGTTTACAATTGTAAAATCTAAACACTAGCGGATGTAAAAAATCATACTTGATGTAGGGTGAACATACATTCTTGGTTGTCGCATTTCCAAAAGATTGTTAGTGCAAATTTTCCTCCTAACTTGATTCCTCTTGTTGAATAATGAAGTTCCATTTTGCCTTTCTTACAATAGGAACAAGGATCTCCTATTTTGATTTTGTCATGATCCAAAATATCTAGGAATTGAGATTCAGTTTTATTCTGTGAGATTAACAGCAGCAACCACCGCCTCGATCAGAGTCTTCCTTGCTTCTTACCATTTGTATCTCTGCGTACTTTTGGGCGTCTTCATTGGAGCAAAAGTATTTGCCAAATCTCTTGATGCCAGTTTCCTTCTTTACGTCCATTCCGCAGACGGGGCAATGTTTTTGTGAGCCAAACATTACTTATTTTGAAAGTATTGATATTTTAATCCAGATCTTTACATTTGTAAAAATTAATTCTTCTTTCTC
>JAGWFW010000130.1 GCA_028867735.1 Nitrososphaerota archaeon | reverse complement strand
GGACAACTTTTCTAAGAACACTAATGGCTAGAACAAAACAGTCTTGGAACTTGTAAGATTATAGAAAGGGGGCATTAAACTGAGTAGACAAAACCCCTAATGGGTTTTCAACCAATACTGTAATACCCATCAAAGGTATAGGACACGAGAATTTGAGTTACTCTTAATCATGATTAACAAGGAATAAAATCAGATAAGGTTCTGGATACATCGTTGAAGGAATACATTGCACTAGTAATTTTTGTAATTGTATACGTTCTGATTGTAGGAAGGATTCGATTCAAAATTCCAATTTGGGTGACAATGTTGATTGGTGCTTCACTTATGATGGGATTTCAAATCATAGATGTAAACTCTGCCATAAAGGCAATTCAACTTGATGTCATCATGTTTCTTTTTGGAATGTTTAGCATCGTATCGGCATTGGACAGATCTGGTGTCCTTAGATATGTATCAGTGAGGATGCTGTCAAAAGCAAAAAACCTCAATTCTTTATTGATGATGTTTGTAGTCGGAATGGGATTGCTATCTGCATTCTTAGTAAATGATATCATTGCGTTAATGGGAATTCCGCTTGTAATCTATATCTCAAAACAAGTAAATGTAAAACCTACCGTATTTCTTATCGCACTTGCATTTGGTGTTACAGTGGGGAGTACGATGACTCCCGTTGGCAACCCTCAGAATCTTTTGATTGCACTTCAAAGTGGTATTTCATTGCCAA
>JAGWFW010000012.1 GCA_028867735.1 Nitrososphaerota archaeon | reverse complement strand
AATACTTAGAGAAAAGTACGAGAGCATGATAAACCCAGAACTTGGCTATGTCATAATGATAATGGACACCAAGGTGGAAAAAATGGGAAAGATAATTGCAGGAGATGGAGGAACTTATCATAGAGTAGAGTTTACTGCACTTACATTCTATCCAAAGCTTCAAGAAATTGTCAGAGGAGAGATTGTTGAGATTACAGACTTTGGAGCATTTGTAAGAATTGGTGCAACTGATGCACTGTTACACTTGTCACAGATAATGGATGACTATCTCAAAAGCGATGTCAAGTCCGGCATGATTTTAGCTAACCAGAGTGGAAGAACAATGAAGATTGGCACTACACTGCGAGCTAGAATCACTGCAGTGTCCCTTGGCAAGACTGCTGCCATGAAAGTAGGAATTACTTGCAGACAGCCCTTCCTTGGTGCAGACGAATGGATCGAAGAAGAGATAAAGAAAGCAAAGAACCCACCACCGCCACAAGCTGAAAAGTCTAAAAAAGCAGCAGAGACCAAGTGATAAGAAATGGTAAGAGAGATGGCTTGTCGCAAATGCAAGGGTGTAACAATCGGCAAAGTGTGTCCAATTTGTAAATCATCAGACCTGACGCCAGACTGGCGCGGTGCTGTTCTCATAGTAGACCCTGTAAATTCCGTAGTTGCAAAATCTTTAGGAATAACCGAGAAAGGAAAATACGCACTCAAGGTAACTTAGATTGCACGCTCGTGCAAAAAAAGCACTAGAAGCATTTCTCAAAGAAGATATCGGCAGAGGCGACATTACAAGTAAGCTGCTTCCAAGAAAAAAAATATCTGCCAGAATAATTTCTCGCCAAGGCGGAATCGTTGCAGGAGTACAATATGCAAGAGAGATATTTGTCTCAAGAAAATGTCAGGTAAGAATTTTAAAAAAAGATGGCAGTAGGTTGAAGCCAAACGATGTCATCATGACAATCACAGGTCCTGCATACTCTGTTCTTTCATGTGAGAGGACTGCACTCAACCTTCTTTCAAGGATGAGCGGGATTGCCACAAGGACAGACTATCTTGTAAAACTGATCAAAAGTACAAACTCTAGGGCGCATCTCTACTCTACAAGAAAGACAGCACCCGGCCTGCGCATCTTTGACAAGGAGGCAGTTGAGACTGGCGGGGGCAAGAGGCATCGTGTATCGCTTGACCAGATGGTCATGATAAAGGACAACCACCTTGCAGTGTCAGGCTCGCTGCGTGATATCATTCGTGCTGCAAAAAAACGCCACAAGAGGTTTGAAGTCGAGGTTGAAAACCTCGACGATGCTGTAATGGCAGCAAGAGAAGGGGCTACAATCATAATGCTTGACAACATACCTCCAAGAGAAATTTTGCGTATAGTCAGGACACTGGAGCGCCTAGGCCTCAGGGACAGGGTAAGAATTGAGGCCTCTGGGGGAATTGACGCCTCTAACGTGAAAAATTATGCAAGAACCGGGATTGACATGATATCAATCGGCAAGGTGACAAGCTCTGTTCTCGGGCTTGACCTGAGCCTGGAAGTTAGCTGATTGCAAGCATGCGCTCTATTGCAAGCTGTGCCTTTTGGGCCACATTTTTTGGCACCTTGACCTCGTACTTTTCTTCCTTGAGCGATGCGTAAACCTTGTCAAGCGTTATCATCTTCATGTACTTGCAGACGGCAGAGTCTGACATTGCGATAAACTCTTTTTCAGGGTTTTGCTTTCTCATTCGATATAGTATCCCAGTCTCAGTAGCTACCACAAATGTCTTGTTGGTGGAGCTTTTTGCGCGGTTCATCATTCCTTCGGTTGACAATATTTGTACCTGCCTTGTGCCATAATCGCCGCATGCAACGTCATACATGACAGAAGACGTGCAGCTGCATTCCGGGTGGACCAGAAACTCGGCATCGGCGTACTGCGACAGTTTTTCCTGCACCTCCTGAGGCCTTATGCCTGCATGCACGTGGCACTCTCCCGCCCAGATGTACATGTTCTTTCTTTCCGTCACCTTTGCCACATACGAGCCAAGAAACATGTCTGGCAAAAACAGGATCTCCTTGTCAGACGGAATCGAGCGTACTATATTTACTGCATTTGATGACGTGCAGCAATAGTCAAGCTCTGCCTTTACCTCGGCAGATGTGTTTACATATCCTACAGTTATCGCACCCGGATGCTCGCTCTTCCACTTGCGTACCTGGTCTGCGGTTATTGTATCAGCAAGGGAGCATCCGGCACCAAGGTCTGGAATCAGCACCTTTTTGTTTGTGCATGTGATTGCGGCAGTCTCTGCCATAAAATGCACTCCGCAAAATAAAATTATTTTTTGATCAGCCTTTGCAGCCTGACGTGAAAGTCCAAGCGAGTCCCCCACATAGTCTGCAACGTCCTGGACTTCGGGCAGCTGGTAGTTGTGGGCCAGAATCAGTACGTCCTTTTGCTCCTTTAGTTTTAGGATTTCTGATTTTAAATCCAATTCAGACTAAAATTGGTTTTTCTTTCCATTTAAAGTGTCATGATACAGACAAATTTAACGGCAGGACAAATGTACAGCGGCAATATTTGCCATAGTTCTTTTAATCTTTGAAAGCCAGTCGGACTGGCGAGTTTAGCCATCTCAAGTTTTGTATTTTTTGTTACCCCTACATATTCAATAAATATGATAACTATATAATTATGTAGGGTTAACTGTATCCATGACAACAATAAGGAAAAGAAGAGTAAAGGGAAAGATATACCATTATCTTGAGCACAGTACAAGAGAAGGCGACAAGGTACAAAAAAAAGAGATCTATCTAGGCACCAAGATACCAAATAACATCAATGAGATAAAACAAAGGCTGCTCGACGACATATACAGAAAAAAATGGTATGCGGACATTGACAAGATAAGCAAAAACTATGCAAAAAACCAGAAGATGATGCCAGAATCTGTGAGGGAGAAGGAGATCGAGATATTTGCCACAGATTTTACCTATGACACGCAAAGAATAGAAGGCTCCACGCTAACACATAAGGAAACTGCTGATCTTCTGGAAAGAGGTATTTCTCCAGGGAACAAGCCCATGAGGGACGTACAGGAAGCTCAAAATCACAGGGACCTCTTTTTTGACATCTTAAAATCAAACAAGGACATATCGTTGCAGGAGGTACTTGACTGGCACTGGAGGCTCTTTAACAAAACAAAACCCGGCATTGTAGGAAAGACGAGAAAGTATCAAGTTAAGATCAGTGGTAGCAGGTTCACGCCACCGTCGCCTGTAGAGATCTTCCCGATGCTTACGGAATTTTTCCAGTGGTACAACAAGAACAAAAACAAGGTACATCCTGTTGAGATTGCAGCAGTCGCGCATCTGAAATTTGTCACCATACATCCGTTTGGTGACGGCAACGGTAGAATTTCAAGACTTGTCATGAATTTCATACTTGGTAGAAAAAAATA
Organism: Nitrososphaerota archaeon; assembly: GCA_028867735.1. GTDB lineage: Archaea > Thermoproteota > Nitrososphaeria > Nitrososphaerales > Nitrosopumilaceae > Nitrosotalea. The sequence goes on along the minus strand of JAGWFW010000012.1, from coordinate 25,785 downwards.
TCCAATGCTTGACATTCCATACGAGTACAGAAGCAGTTACTATAACGCACTTGAGAGATCACAAATGAAAAAAAACGACAGGATATTTCTGCAATGGTTTGTCAAGAGGTACATCAAGGAATACAAGAGATATCTCAGATAGACAAAGCACGTCTTTCAGATGCAGTGTTTTCACGTAGTTTGAAGCACCATAGGGTTTAGGTTCCTATGTTGATTTCGCTGCCGCAAATCTTTCTCAGGCATTCTACTGCAGAAAGAATTGCAAGCCTGCTTGTTTTTGGGTTGCTTGGACTAGGTACGTTTTCTACCTTGATTGAGATCCTGCCAAACTTGCCGCTTGCCTCTATCTCATGTGTGTTCTTGTCGGTCTTGGAATCTGCCACAAGTTTTACCCTGGTTTTCTCACTCCCAATTCCTGCTAGACTTAGGAGTGCTGCAACGTTGATGTTTGCAGGAAACATCTTTACTGCATCCTGTGCTGCTCCCTCGTATATCACGGCGGGCTCGGTTATATCATCAAGGTTTATCTTTGACGTCTCAAAAAACTTGGCCCCCCTGAGCGCCTTTGGATTCTTGGTTGTTACCAGCATCAGGGAATCCAGCTCATCCTTTACCGCACGTATGGCATCAAGGCCTGCTATTGCACCAGACGGCAGATAGACACGCTTGTTGAAATCCCTGCAGCCTTCCACAACAATGTCAAATATTGACTCGTCAAGCAATGCACCCACGCTCATTATCATCAGGTCTTTTCGATTCTGCAATATTGAAAGCGCATTGTCCCTTACTGCGTCCTGCGATGCCGCCTCCACTATCAGGTCAACAGGAGACGCGGCAAGCAGCCCCACGTTTTCTGTTATCACGGGTTTGTTTTTCAGCTTTGAGGCCAGAAGCTCAGACGACTCTTTTGAAAAGTCGAACACGTGTGTAAGCTTTGCAGGAATCTTTCCCGAGTCCACAGCGGTTGCAATCTCTGTTCCAATTGCGCCGCACCCCAAAAGCCCGATTCTCTTCAAGATGTTTCTTCTGCCATATACCACATTAAATCTGTTATCGACATTATTTGCAACCAGCATAAAATTGAATTACATAGTTTGCCAGAACAAAGACAGGGTTTTGGAAAATGGCAAATCATGAATCTACACTCATAGAGAAGTTTCTTTTCAGGATAGCAAAGCAGTGGATTGCAGGAGATACCATGGAAGAGGCCCTACTCTCTGCAAGAGATGCAAACAAGAAAGGGATGGATGCTATAATCAACAAGCTTGGCGAGCACATGGTTTCAAGGGACCAGATCTCCGATACAGTATCAGAATATCTGACGCTAGTATCAAACCTACGCAGGGCAAAGATCTCAGGCGGCATATCAGTCAAGCCAACACAGGTTGGTCTCTCAAAGAGTATGGAATACTGTACTGAGAACCTTGAGAAGATCATTGACAAGGCATCTGCCTCCCAGTCCTTTGTCTGGATAGACATGGAATCGTCAGAGCATACGGACGAGACAATCGATGTTTACCTCGAGTTATTTGCAAGATATGAAAGGCTTGGAATAGCAGTACAGGCAAACCTCAAGCGCACAGAGCAGGACCTGAAGATGCTGTTAGAACGCGGCGCAAAGGTCAGGCTCGTAAAAGGGGCATATCGTGAAAGCATGAAAGCAGCCTACAAGACAAGGCACGAGGTTGATGAAAATTATAAAAAACTTGTAAGGACATTATTTTCAGACGGCAACGAGTTTGCCATAGCGACACACGATTCCACCATGATTGAGCTTGCCACGAGCCTTTCAAAAAAACATGAGCGAAAGTTTGAGTTTCAGATGCTAAAGGGGATACGCGACGAGCTCAAGCCACTCTTGATCAAGGGAGGGTTCTCAATATCAGAGTACATCCCGTACGGAACAAACTGGCTTCCCTACTCGATTAGGCGATTAAAGGAGAGAAAGCGCAACATACTGCTTCTTGGCAGTTCGTTTCTTCACTCGCACCGGGTCTGAGTCTGCTCCCTTACAAACTGCAAGAGATAGTAGGCACCGCCTGCCCCCTTGCCTGAGATCCCGGAATCTTTCCACCCGACAAACGGCTGGGCCCCGACCATGGCTCCTGTTGTGGCGCTTGCAGACCTGTTCACGTATGTCACACCAGCCTCTATTTTGTTGAGGAACGACTCAATCTCCGCCTTGTCCTGGCTGAAAATTCCTGCAGTCAGCCCATAGTTGCTCTTGTTGGATTCTGCAATTGCCTCATCAAATGAACCAAACTCTTCGACGCAGACAAACGGTACAAACAACTCTTCCCTTACAAGCTCGTGATCTTTTGGAAGCCCTACAACAATTGTTGGCTCGACAAAGTTTCCGTCCTTGAGTTGTGAGTCAGACAGGACCGACCCTCCGCAAACTATCTTGCCGTCTTTTTTTGCAAGCTCTGCCGCCTTTTGGAATTTCTTCATCGCAGACTCGTTTATTACAGGGCTTACAAACGAGTCCTTCTCCCACGGCTTGCCAATCTTTAGCAGCCGGGTCTTTGCGACAAGTTTTTCCACAAATTGGTTTGCTATGTCTTTTTGAACATAGACCCTGGAGCATGCGCTGCATTTTTGTCCGCTGTAACCAAATGCAGCCCTCAGTACCCCGTCTGTTGCTTTTTCCAAGTCTGCAGTTTTTGTAATTATGGCAGGATTTTTCCCTCCCATCTCCGAGATGAACGGGCGGGGAGTACTTCCTACAAACGTGTTAAAGCCTGAGATTCCAACTTCTTTAGAGCCTGTAAATGCAATGCCTCCAACAAGCGGGCTCTCAAGTATGGTCTGCCCCACTATTTTCCCAGAACCTGTGACAAAGTTCACTGCGGCCGGAGGAAGCTTGTGGTATATTGCCTCGACAAACTTGAATGCAGATATCGGCGAGTCACTTGATGGCTTTAGTACCACGGTGTTTCCCATGATTAGTGCCCCCACGCTCATGCCTATCGATATTGCAGACGGAAAGTTGAACGGAGATATCACACCCCATACTCCGTACGGTTTTAGCACACTGCGCGTCTTTTCGTTCTTGTTTGCACTCTGCGTCTCCTTTGAGAACCCTTGGTTTTCCTCAAGCTGCTCCGCATAGAACCGCATAAAGTCTATCGATTCATCTAGGTCTCCCATGGCCTCTAGCCGGTTCTTGCCGTTTTCAAAGCTCAGTATTGCCGCAAGGCGGAACTTGTCGTGGGCAAAAACATCTGCCACCTCCCGAAATATCTGCACCCTTTTCTCGTATGGTGCAAGCGACCACTTGTAAAAGGCATCCTTGGCTGTCTCTATTGCATGTATGGTATCCTCCTTTGATGCAAGTGGAAAGTTTCCAAGTATCAGATTTTTGTCTGCAGGAGAGCGCACCTGGAACTGGTTGTTTGAAAAAACCTCCTTTCCGCCCATTATCATGGGGTAGTTTCTGCCAAAATCCTTCCTGATTTCCTCAATAGCGCCATCAAATTTTTTATGAAACTCGTCAGTGGAGTTGTTTTCTACAAACGTCCCCCATGTCTTTTCATTCTTGAACAATGGTATGATTATCCAATTACTGCAATAAAATAGTTTGAATGCATGTTAGCTTTAGGATGAATCCGTTTCAAACGCGAAACATTTTATCCTTACAAACAAAAGATGTTTTGTGCTCAATACTGTATACCGGGACGCCATAAAGAAACGGGAGGAGGCAAGATCCATCTTCAAGGGAGAAAAATTTGAGATGATAATACAGACCGCACGAGAAAACTGGATAGACTACGAGCCACAGAAAAAGGATGCGGACATTGCCGGCATAGACAGCAGTTACAACAGTACAAAATTTCAGGGGTTGGAACTATGGGTGGTCACAGGAGTCTCGATAAAATCAGACGGTACAGTAATAACCGAGGCCCACAACCAAGGCCTCGGGCAGCCCACGCCAGAGCTTGAGACGCAGGCAAGCAGGATGGAAGTTGATGCCTGCGCGGCTTCAGTTGACAAGGCAGACCTGGTGGCACTTGACGGTTCGCTTTATTCACAGTTTCTTACAAGACAGGCATCTCTTGGAAATGCCATCACATCTGCAATAAAAAAGAGAAACAATGTTGTATTCATATCAAAAACATCGTCTGCAAGAAAGCAGTTTGAGAAATTAGGCTCTGTAGCAGGAGACATATTCTATTACAATCATGCACTGAAAAGGCCGGGCTTTAGCAAGATATTTGTTGACAATGATCTTGGCCCCGGAAAAGTTGTTTCATATGTCTATGCAAGGCTCAGGGACTCTACACCGTTAATCAAGATTGAGATGCTTGGCTCGGGCATCAGTGAGAATGATGTAAAACTGCTTCTTGACAGGCTGACAAAGAACAGCGTCGGCGGATATCCTTATGCGTTAAAGCTGGCTCACGAGAACTGCAAGATAACAAATTCTGACCTGTCAAGGCTTGTCAGTCTGTACGGTCTATCAAACGAGGTTGGTTCAAGGGAGGTGCTGAATTGATAATCGGGGTGGTAATTGGCGAGTCAAAGCCAACCGAGGTGACTGCCCAGTCATCAAAGCCCCTATCCGTAGGGGAATACGTCGTCATCGATTCACAGGACGGCAAGATCCTGGGCCTCGTGGAAAAGTCTGCAATATCAAGCGAGGCCCTCACAGACATCAGAAACTTTGACGAGGCAATAGAAAGCAAGGAAGTTGCAGAGATTAATTCAAGAGACAAAAATTACAAAGTAAAAATTGGAATACTTGGGTTTTTGGACAAGCTGCAAAAGGGCCATGTCCTGATTCCTGCGGTTCCCCCACTGCCGGGAACATCAGTGCTTGAAGCAACACAGCAGGACCTCGGCATGATATTTGGTCCGTCAGGAACCGAGTGGATTAGAATAGGCTCACTCTTGAGAAACACCAGCATCGAGGCCAAGATAAACATCAACAAAATAGTGTCAAGGCATCTGGCAATTCTTGCAATGACTGGAATGGGAAAGAGCAACCTCGTATCGCTGATAGCAAAACATGTTGCCTCCCTGAACGGCACGCTTGTTATCTTTGACTATCACAATGATTATGAGAATCTTGATGTCTCCAAGATGAACTATATGCTGGCAAAGATAAATCCAAGACTCTTGCCTGCAGACAAGCTTGCCGAGGTAATCGAGCTTCGCGAGAATGCAGACAAGCAGCAGAGAGTTCTTCGGGAATCATTTACGGAATCTGTCAAACAAGCAAAAGAGTTTTGGACGTCACTTGAAGAAAATGTTGCAGCGTTTGGCCGCACAACAAAGGGCTATGCAGACAGCGCAAGCAGGGTGCTTGACAAGATAGACGATGCAAAGCACAGGTTTTCAGACATACTTGACCCCGACTGCGGAGACCCGGTAGACCTGATAAAGGAAGGCAGGGTAAACGTACTAAACATTGCAGAGCTCAGCGAGCGACAGGCAAACGCCGGACTGTCATACTATTTACAGGAATTGTTGCAGCAGCGAAAAGAATCAGTCTGGGAAAGAAAAGAAAAGGTAGGCCACAAGCGAAGCTACAAGTTTCTTGCCCCAATCTTTGTCATAATAGAAGAGGCGCATGTATTCATACCGAAAGGAGAACACACTGACACCAAGTACTGGGCATCCAAGGTGGCAAGAGAGGGGCGCAAGTTTGGAATCGGCCTTGGAGTAGTATCCCAGAGGCCAAGAAACATTGATCCAAACGTACTCAGCCAGATGGGCTCCCTTGCCATAATGAAGATTGTACAGGATGACGACCAGCAGCAGATAGCATCTGCCGCAGAATCGCTAAGCAAGGACCTCATATCACAGCTATCGTCTCTGAACATAGGAGACGCCCTGCTCATAGGCCAGTGGGTAAACCTCCCGTCCATAGTTCACATAGACGAGGTGAAAGGCAAGCGTTCAGGCTCGGACCTGAACGCAGTGTCAGAATGGAGCCAGACAGACAGGTTCAAAGACATTGCCAAGGAAACGACACAGGGACTGGTACAGAAAGACCTGCTGCTTGATTGAGATGATCTTTTCACACATTTCTGACACACATCTTGGGTTTTTGCAGTACCATTCAGAAGAGCGCGAAGAGGATGTCTATCTGGCCTTTAACCAAGCAATAGACACATCGATAAAGGATCACGTGGATTTTGTCATATTTGCAGGAGACATTTTTCATGTGCCAAACCCAAGCGGCAAGGCAATTGTCACGCTGGCAAATGCATTAAAGAGATTAAGGCAGAACAGCATAGAATCATTTTTTGTTCTAGGAGAACACGACATTAGCAGAATAAGGTCCACACCAGTTCCATTTGTATACCACAATCTTGATTTCTCAAAATACATCGGGAGGGGCAAGCCGGTCCTTCACAAGGACGTCCTAATCATGGGCTTTGACAAGCGGAGAAGAAGCGAGATACATACGTTTGAAAGCGATTTTGCCGCAGCTGATGCAACAGTAAAAGATCACCGAGGACACAAGATACTGGTACTGCACCAGGGCATATCAGAAATAAACAAGTTTGCAGGCGAGATAAACTCCACGGATCTTCCAAAGAACTTTACATATTATGCCATGGGCCATCTGCACGAGCAGGAACTGAAAAGATATCCACACCTGGGAGGCCCACTGGCATATCCCGGCTCAATAGAGTTGACATCAAGCGAGACAATAAAGGAGACCCAAAAGGGATTCTATCAGGTGGACATATCTCGTGCAGAAGCTTCTCCAAACTGGATAAAGCTGGACACAAGACCGCAAATGTCTGTCAAGACATCCGTCGACAAGATCTCAGACGAGATAAATGCACTCTCTGAGAAGATCAAGTCATGCAGCAGAAAGCCAGTGGTTGAGATAAAGATAACAGGAGAGACAGAATCTGGATTCATCCAGAGCCAGATTGCAAAGCTGTCTGACATTACACTGCGATGTTTTTGGAAGCGTATTTCTTCTGAGCAGGCCAACGGTTCAGTGTTCATGGAAAGGCCGGCGAAGATAGAAGAAGAGATGCACAAAATAGCAAAAGAGATCCTAGGCTCTGCTGAGCTTGCAAACTTCGCAATAAACGAGCTGCTGCCGCTTCTCACAAAGGACAACATAGAGGAGGCAAGCCATGCAATCAATGAAAACTATATGCAATTCAAAAAGGGAGTCGGAAATGCTACAGTCAGTTGAGATTGAAAACTTTCTCTCGCATGGCCACACCAAGCTTGATTTTGGCAACGGCGTAACCGTATTTGTGGGCCCGAACGGGGCAGGCAAGTCAAGTGTGATTGATGCAATAACATTTGCACTGTTTGGAGAGCACATAAGAAAATCAACAAAAGGACTGTTGCGCAGAGGAAGCAGCCAAGCATATTCCAAAGTAGAATTTTCCATAGGAAGTAGACGGTTTGAGGCAGTACGCAAGATAGATGCCAAGGGAACTGTCTCGGCCCAGCTGTATGAAAAAACCAACGGGGAGTCAGTTCCTCTTGCGGCAGGCGAGAGGAAACAATTTGGCGAGTCCATGACGCGTGAAATAGAATCCCTGATAGGTCTTGACTTTGAAAAACTCAAGGTGGCATCAATCGTACAGCAGGGGGAGATGCAGTCAATCATAGATGCAGACCCAAAAAAATTCAAGGAGCTTGTCAATGCAATAATAGGAATAGACAAGCTTGATACGGCATACGAGATCATGAAAAAAACCATCGATGCTTTTAGGACATCGGTAAGGGCAAGGCTCGAGTATGACGATACAAGCCTGGAGATGCTGCAAAGCAAGGCAGATACGCTATCAAAAGAAATTGCATCGCTTGAGCCACAAAAAAAGAAACTCGAGGAAGAAAAAAACTCAAAGGAGCAGGAATTTGTTTTGCTTCAAAAAAAGATAGAATCAGAGGCACCAAAGGAGCTCAAGATGAAGGAAATTGAAAACAGAAAAGAAGAGCTTTCAAAATATCTCAGAAACGCAGTAACATCAATCAAAAAAGAGATTGCAGAAAAAGAAAGAAGAGTTTCCGAATGCTCAAACAGCTTGCTTGTTTTGGCCGCCAAGTTACAAATAGAGACTGATAGCAAACAGGTACAACAAGAAATCGAAAAGATGCGAATAGAATCAAAAGAAACAGGAGAGAAGATAGCCAAGATGAGGGGACAACAGGAGATTGCAGGGAAAATACACCTAGTTGACGGAAAATGCCCCGTTTGTGACTCCAAAGTAGACCACATAAACCCGTTATTTGAACAGGAGCACTTGCGTGCAGAGATTGATGCGCTAACAAAAAAGATGGAAACCGCATCAAAAGAAGATACAGTGGTCCAGAGCAGGAAAAAAGAGATTGATCTGAAACTGCAGCAGATTGTTAAAGCGGAAGGCATCCTGGCCTCACACAACATCAAAAACCAAGAGGATCTTTCAAGACTCAAAGAAGATATATCCAATTTGCAAACAAACGTCAGAGATGTATCCGTGGAAGTAAATTCTTCAGGAAACCTCACACAGTTTGCAATTGACGAATATTCAACCAATGCAATAAAAACAATATCTTCCCTGATAGAGGAAACGCGGGATTTTGATATCACAACATTCAGAGACCTCAGGTCAAGACTAGACAAGCAACGTGTACTCATTAGCACCATGGATCAGGAACTTGGAGCAACAACCACGCGACTGGAACTTCACAGGGAAGAATCGGAAAAGATTTTAAAAATCCTAGACGAGCTGCGGCACGTCAGACAGTACGTATCAACCCTTGAGACCATACGCGGTCAGATTTACAACAGGGACGGCCCTGTTGCCACAAGCCTTCGCTCATGGGCCTTGGGCATGATATCGCAGAAAGCTTCAGAGTATCTTTCCACGTTTAACGTAAAGATCCAGAGGATACTTTTAGAGGACAAGGCGCGTGACATTGGAATCGCATGCTATGCAGGAAACTCTATGCTGGAACTGGAATCTTTGAGTGGCGGAGAAAAGGTAAGCGTGGCACTTGCATTGCGCCTTGGCATGGCACACCTCATGGGCTCGTCCCACTTGAATTTCATAATACTTGACGAGCCTACCACGCACTTGGATCATGAGCGCAGAAAATCCCTTGTAAACGTACTCTCTCAGGCCTTTGAGTCAAATGTAGATGCAATATCCCAGTTCATCATAATAACTCATGACTCTGAGATATTTGAAAACTCTAACATTGACGCGATATATGATTTCAGCTCAAGTCCAGAAGGAACGCAGGTTGTTCCTATTTAGCCGCCGGTTAGTTTTGCAAATTTTTCGTTCTTGCAGAGGCTTTCCATGAATTTCAGGTTAGATAACGCGACAACTGCAGAGTCTCTTACCTGTTCGCTTGAATCCAAAAGTGCCCTTTGCAGAGTCTCCCTTGCCTCCTGCGAACCAATAACTCCAAGGGCAACTGCCGCTTCGTGCCTGACAAATAGACTTGGATCATTGCGTGTCGCGTCCTCGAGTGGCTTTATCCCGCTCCGAAGACACATCTGACCAAGTGAAAAGGCAGCTTCGTGCCTTACCAGTTCGTTGGAATCATTCTTTAGAATACCAGAAATGTATGGAACAACATCTTCACCACCCATGTCCACAAGTATGCAGACTGCCCTGCACCTAATCACAAAATCCTCGTTATTGAGAAGCTTGACAAAATATTCCTTGTCCTTTTTTTCGTATCTTTCTTCCATTTCAGATAAGAGTTCAAGTCGGCCTGCAGGAATAAGTTCCATGGACACAATTTTATAATCGCATATTTATTTCAATGACCAGATGAGCAGATTACGATATTGGAAATTAACAGTAGACGATCTTAGAAAGGCACAGTATGATCCAAAAAAGGTTCTGATCTGGGAGATAAAATGTTCCAAAGATGATCAAGGAACACATTTTGGAGTTTTCTGCTACAGAAACGGCACGCCCTGGGATTATGCGTCAATTCATGGGATTGTCTTTTACCACAACATGATACCGACAGAAGAGATAGACAAGATCACCAAGTTCCTAAAGGACAAGTTTGGGGGAGAACCTACAGAAAAGGGCAGCAGAATATTTTTGAAGGATTCCCGTGAGATTTATCAGCCAAGTGAGATAGCAGACTTGGCAGTACAGCTTGGAGATACGTTTGAGACAAGTACAGAGCTAACCGTAGAACTTGAGAATTTTTCAGTCCCAGAACAAGAGCAAAGCAACCTGCCTTCAAGCAAGATCCTTCCAATACCCGGCAAGTAAAAACCAAATCAAATAAAACATTATTTTCACATATCAAGGCGACACTTTAATTAAACTCCAAAACAATACAGAGACAACCCGTCAGGGGTGGGATTTGAACCCACGAATCGGAGGTAACCGAAATAGGTTTTTCAGACCCACGCACTGCCGTACTGTGCGACCCTGACAGGATTTTTCAATACAAAATATTATAAAAAATCAATTTAGCTTCAAGTGTAATCCTAAGATGTAAAGTGATGACATGCACTGATCAAAGACAGTGCAAAGACAGACGTACGTGTTGAAACTCTGAACACATGTCACAAAGATACTGTTAATTATGGTTTTGACAAATTCAAGATCTCTAGATATGTCAATGACAATCATGGGGCACCTTGATGAGCTAAGAAAGCGGCTATTCAGGATGGTAATCGTCGTAGGCATAATCACGTTTGTCATCCTGGGATTTCACCTGACGCCGTTTGTTTACAATGGGATCCATCTGTACTACCCGTCCTTTAGCCCGTTTGACAACATGGCAGCACAGGCCATGAAATCAATGAAGCATCACCTGCTTCCTTCATACGTGCAGCTGATTCAAACGGCTCCGGCTCAGGCATTTTTTGCCCAGTTCTATGTTGCAGTCATGCTTGGCATCGTAATAGGAATGCCCGTAATAGTAAAAGAGTTCATGGGATTTCTTTCTCCGGCCCTTGCCAAAAAAGAGGTTCAGATAATAAAATCAATTACTCTTCCCGCAATCGGTCTTTTTGCAGCAGGCTGCGTGTTTTCATATGTTGTGGTCACTCCATACATGCTTGCATTTCTCTACAAGTATGGAGAGTCTGCAGGGCTTCTCACCTTTCTTAACATTGTAGATTTTATCACATTTGTACTTCAATTCATGCTGGCTTTCGGGGTGTCATTCCAGTTGCCGCTCATAATGTATGCAGTCACCGCATCAGGCATGGTTGAGAAAAAATTTTGGAGACGCAACATAAAGTGGGCCGTGATTGGAATTGTAATTTTGGGAGCTGCAATAACTCCAGACGGTAGCGGAGTTACAATGTGGTTTGTGGCAGGACCTCTGATAGGCCTTTACCTCATAGGTATGCTTCTCTCAGAAAAGCGTGCAAACAAGATTGGAACACTTAAATCTTGATCTGCCGCATTAAGAGCACTCATGGCGTACGAGAATGTAATAATTGCCGTAGTAATTATCGGCGTATTGATTTTCGGAGCAAAGAAGATCCCAGAGCTGGCTCGAACATTTGGCAAGGCCAAAGGCGAATACGAGAAAGGCAGAATTGAGGCAGAAAAAGAGCTAAAAGAGTTCAAGGACAAAGACGAGCTCAAGTAAAGAACGCTTTTTTACCCATTCAAAAATAGATTCCGCATGATCAAAAGATCAGAGATTCAAAAAATAGCAAGAGAGTACACTGATCTTTCCATAGGTGCGCTAGGCAGCCACTCTGCACTAGAGATTATGGACGGGGCAAAAGACGAGAACTTTAGAACGTCAGTAATATGCCAAAAAGGCAGGGAGGTTCCATACAAGAGGTTTTCAAGAATTGCAGACGAGATAATCATAGTAAACAAATTCAAAGACATGCTGTCGCCCAGGATTCAATCAAAACTGAGGTCTGAGAATACAGTCATAGTCCCACACAGGGCACTTACCGCATATCTTGGATACGACGCGGTGGAAAACAGGTTCAAGGTTCCCCTGTTTGGAAACCGCGCGCTCTTTCAGGCAGAAGAGCGCTCACACAGGAAAAACCAGTATTATCTTCTTCAAAAGTCCAGAATAAGACTGCCAAGAATATTCAAGGGCCCAAAAGACATAGACAGGCCCGTCATAGTAAAGGTGCAAGAAAAGTCTCGCAAGCTGGAGAGGGCCTTTTTCATTGCTACATCGCATGCGGACTATAAGGACAAGACTGAAAAAAAGATAAGACAGGGCCTGATTTCAAGAGAGGCACTAAAGATTGCAAGCATCGAGGAGTTTGTGGTAGGCACCTACTTTAACTTCAATTATTTTCATACTCCCATATCAGACGAGGTAGACTTTCTTGGAATCGAGAGAAGGCTGCAGACAAATGTACATGACTTTGTTTCATTGCCAGCAAAGCAGCAGCTTGAGACAAACATAGAGCTGCAAAACATAGAGGTAGGGCACACCCCTGCAAGCATACGAGAGTCGCTGCTTGAAAAAGTCATAGAGGCAGGAGACAGGTTTGTGGCAGCAGTGAAAAGAGAATATGCCCCTGGAATCATAGGCCCGTTCTCGCTTCAGAGTGTAATCACAAAGGATCTTGAGATAGTCGTGTACGACGTATCCCTCAGGGTACCCGGAAATCCAATTCTTGCCACCACCAGCCCGTATACAAAGTACAAGTATGGAGAAACTTTTGGCGTGGGCAGAAGGATAGCAATGGAGCTAAGAAAGGCGCAGCAGGAAGGAAAGCTGGAACACATAGTAACCTAGGCTTCCATCTTTTCTTTCAAGAGATTTTTTCTGACAAGTATCGGTATGTTGTAAAACGTTGCAAGAGCGATGGCGTCAGACGCCCTGTAGTTGCGCATCACAAGGTCGTGTTTTCCCGTAAAGTAGAGGTTTGCCCTCAGCACGCTTCCGCTCTCATACACTTTGATTCTGACAAGCACGAGTTCGTTGATTTCAGATATTTCCTCAATCATGTTGTATATTGTAGGTATGGCGCCTCTTTCCCCCTCGATGAAATTTGAAATGTGCCTTGCAACCTCTCCGGAAAAGGCGCGCATGTGAAATTCCTTTTCGTCATCGGATCGGAGAATTACAAGTCCTTCCACGCCATACGGATCGACAAATCCCACATGTGTGATTTTAGTTTCCGCATAGTCAGAGTCTTGAGGCTCGTCTATCTTCAAGATGAAATTCTATCAACCTTCATCTAAGATAAACACTTTGGAAAAAGACAGATAGAATTTAATGTCACCGTGCATCGTTTTTACTCGTTGGAAAAACAGAGTACAGTGCACCGCTCGCACCGGGCGCTCATCATAGTGGGCTTTTTGGCCATCGCAGTGTCGTTTCTTGCATACGCAAGAAATAACGAGATCACGGTAACTCCTGCTGCCATGCCCGCACTTAAAAATCTGGCATATGCCACGTATTTTATCTTGTTTGCGTCGTTTGGCTCCATAGGATGGGGGCTGTACAAGTTTTTCAAGTCCAAGATAGAAATTCCCGATTCATCAATTTCCTCCATAATCTCAAATTCCTTGAACAGCAAAAAAGCAAAGCGCATCTTTGTCATAAGCGCCATAGGATACGGAATATTTTTCGGGCTGACGTCAGGAGTCATCCTCTACAAACCGGAGATCAACGCAACAGATTACGGCTTTCCAACACCTCCACACATAGAGCTCTCCCCATGCTGCGATTTGCCCGGATACATGCCAATGATATTTGCCTTTTTCACAGAACATGTGGGACTGCAGATTGTACCGCTAAACCTGGTCCTTCTGGTTACAGTGTCTTTTCTGGTAGGACTTAACTTTGCCCTTGCTACAGCCACCTTTACAGTTGCCAAGAACGCAGGCAGGTTTGGCACGTTTGGTGCGGTAACAGGGCTCTTTGTCGGATGCCCAACCTGTGCAGGCACTGCATTTACAATGCTTTTCGGACTTGGGGCAAGCGCTACAGGCGTGACATTGTTTTTGACAAGTTACGAAGCACAGTTACAGACCATGTTCATAGCCGTTTCAATTCCCATTTTACTTGTCACTCCATACATGATGGCAAGAAAGATAAGAAAAGGACAGGATGGAAGCTGTGCGCTAGAGCCTAAGCAGTAGATTTTGTGACCTGAGGGGTCTTCCAGTCGCCAATGTTGTAACCGCTTTGCCTCAGATACTTGAGGGTTAGTTTGTAGACCAGTTCGTCATGATCAGACACCTGGAGAATCTCGCTCCACTGCACCACTCCCGTCTGCTCTATTTTCTTTGCAAGATCAGAGGAGAGTTTTTGAGCGATTTGCCTGCACTGGTCAAATGTTTTGCCGTTTTTGTATGCTCGAGTTCTTGCATCGCAGGCATCCATGACATACCACTCCCACCCCCAAATAAAAAGATGAACTCTATTCTAGTGGAATAGTTTTAAAACTGAATTGGGATATAGTTTTGTAAATGTCAAAGCGCAGCCAGAAGATGGCAAGCATCAACCCGGTAGAAGTTCTTCTTTGGACGTTTCGCCGAAATGAGACTGATGTGGTGAACCTATATGACGCTCTTTCCTCGCTGATGCAAATTTCCACCGAAGGCAACATGCTCAATTTTGGATACTGGGATGACCATACTACCCATCCGTACGAGGCGCAGACCATGCTTTGCAGAATGGTGTCAGACATGACGGAATTGAAAACAGCTGAAAACGTTCTGGATGTCGGCAGTGGCTTTTCAGAGCCTGCCACAATATGGAAGAGTGATTTTCCACGCATTAAAATTTCCTGTCTTAACATAAACAGAACTCAACTTGGGTTTGCCTCAAGGATAATCAAGGAAAGGCCCCAGTCGCCCCACCAGAATCACGCATCAGAGACAATCAGTCTTGTCAACTCCACTGCCACAAAGTTTCCGTTTGCAGATAAATCAATGGACAGAATAATTGCGCTGGAATCGGCGCAGCATTTCAAACCGTTTTCAGAATTTGTCTCAGAGAGTAGGCGTGTGCTAAAGGAAAATGGCATTCTTGCACTGGCAGTACCCGTCGTGTCACAGTCAAAATCTCTTGATATGTTCAAGCTTGGCATACTGTCGTTTACGTGGTCATCGGAACACTATGGACTAGAGGATCTCAAGGATGCCATCGAGAACTCGGGCTTTAGGATACAGTCAGTAGATCTCATAGGTTCGAAGGTATACGAACCGCTTGCCAATTATTATGTAAGAAATAGAAAGTCTTTGAGACCAAAGATACTGGAGAGATACCCGTCGTATGTAGAGAAGATTCTATTCAGATCATTGTTAAAGATGCTGGAAGCCTCCAAGAGCAGGACCATCGATTACGCGCTTTTAAAGTCTGTCGCATAAAGGCAAACAAAGCCTTATCTTGCGGCGTGATCCAATTTACTTTGTAATACCAGTTACCTGGTTACCCACTGCGTAGCGTAATTTCTACGCAGGTGCCATTTTATCACAACATGCTTTAGATCATTTTAAATAAACAGATTTTTCTCAACGCATGAAAAACGAGAAAAGAAATATTAGCATAATTTTGCTAGATCTACACATGGGCTTGTTTAAGAAAAAAGACGAGCAGCCTCAGACAAAGTGCAAGGAATGCGGGCTGGAATTCAATGATCCCGTGCGCTTGGACAGACACATGAAAAAGGCTCACCGCCATGCTCCGCAACGCAAGTTTGACGAGCAAGGCTTTACGACCGGCGGCATGTGGTAAATCGCTCGATAGGTATAATTCACTATTCAGACGGCTCCATACTAGAAGTTGGTTACACTTGAGATTCTTAGCAGTCTGACTAGTTTCATAGTTCAGACCATATCAAATTCAGGATATCTCGGGGTTTTCTTCCTCATGGTTGCAGAAAGCGCCCTCATACCCATACCAAGCGAGGTAATCATGCTATTCTCAGGCTATCTTGTCTCAACTAGCAAGTTTGATGTAGTACCAGTCGTGGTTGCAGGCACCATAGGAAATCTTGTCGGATCGCTGATTGCCTACGCAGTAGGCGCATATCTTGGGAGGGGTTTTGTGTTAAAATATGGCAGGTATGTATTGCTCAAAAAATCCCACCTTGAGCTTGCCGAGTCTTATTTCAAAAAATACGGCGACAGATCTATTTTTATCAGCAGACTGCTTCCAGCCATAAGGACGTACGTCTCTCTGCCTGCGGGTGCTGCCAAGATGGACCTGAAGAGATTTTCAGTGTTTACCCTGATTGGCTCTGCAATATGGAATACGGCCCTGACATTTGTGGGCATAAAACTGGGCCAAGAATGGGACAGTATCAGAAAATACTCTGACTATATTGACGTGCTTGTCATAGCAGCCGTAGTCATTGGCATAATCATATACTGGAAGAAGAGAAGGGTCAACGGTTCTTAAAGTTGCCCAGCTCTTCAAGGATGATTTTAAACAATGCGTCAGTATCAAGCAGCACACATGGAATGCTGTTTTCCTTGCAGGCCTTGCCGATTTCAATGTCTTCTGTTATCACCACCATCCCGTTTTCTTCAGCATATCTTATCACAGAATAGTCGCTGGCAAGTTTCTTTCCTTCAATTATCAGTTTTTTTACGCTAAATGCCTCGTATCCAAATTCCTTCAGTCTCACGTCCATTCCATCGTACATCTCATCGACTAGTACCTTCATGCTATTACAAGTGAGTCAAAATAATGCATATTTTTACCATGTGATCTTTATACACCTCTGAAAAACATGTTGAGAGTGATTCCAGATCATCCAGTGGCAGTCAGACAAATTTGATCAGGTCACACAGGAAGATTCACCGGGTTTGCCAAAACACAAT
Source organism: Nitrososphaerota archaeon (assembly GCA_028867735.1). Classification (GTDB taxonomy): domain Archaea; phylum Thermoproteota; class Nitrososphaeria; order Nitrososphaerales; family Nitrosopumilaceae; genus Nitrosotalea. The sequence goes on along the minus strand of JAGWFW010000012.1, from coordinate 9,064 downwards.
GCGTATAAACCCATTCACTGTGCCCTAGGATGAACATGGTCCCAGATCCGGCGCTGTTAAACTTTCTCCCCAAGGACTTTGTGCATGTTTTAGTTGACTCTGGTTATTCCCTTGTCAGGATGACCATAGGCATCATAGTATCGTATGTCTTTGCCATCTCCTATGGAGTCGTAGCTGCAAGAAACAAAAAAGCCGAAAAAATAATGATGCCAGTTCTCGACATCCTGCAATCGGTTCCAATACTTGGATTCTTCCCGGCAGCCATCTTCTTCTTTATCGCACTTTTCAATCAGAGCTGGGTAGGCGTCGAGATGGCTGCAATATTTCTTATTTTTACAAGCCAGGCATGGAACTTGGCCTTTGCAGTGTATGAATCTGTCTCGTCCATACCGTCAGACTTGGAAGAGGCAGCAGGCTCATTTGGTGTCAAGGGTTGGAAAAAATTCAGGACATTGTATCTTCCTGCAGCCGTACCAAAGCTCATCTACAACGGCATCCTGTCCTGGGCTACTGGCTGGTATTACCTTGTTGCAGCAGAGCTCATCTCCATTGGATCAAAACAATATACACTGCCTGGCATAGGTAGTTATCTTGCCAAGTCTACCTCTGCCGGAGATTATCAGGGAACCATCTTTGGCCTGGCAGTTCTTGTTTGCGTGATACTATTTGTTGACCTCATATTATGGAAGCCCCTGCGAAGATATGCAGGCAGGTTCAAATACGAGTCCGTGTCGTCAGAAGAAGAACCGCATAAAAATTTGCCAGACCCCCGATTTACATGGATCCGCCGCAATCTTGCAATGCTCCAAGTCAGACGCTCAGGCCTGACACATGTCATTCCAACAAGCAGGCTCAGGCCCATAATTACAACAGTAAAACATGTCACAGAAGAGCCAAAAATAATCCAGAGATACAGAAGAAACATCATTTTAACAATCATAGCAGTAATTGCAGTCTCCCTAGTGGTGACAGGCTGGGTGGCTCTTGTTGGAATTGCATCATTTCCTGCAACGGTTTCAAACGACCTCAAAAAACCTGACATTGCAAATGCTGCAAGCCAGATACCAGCAGACCTTGGCTACTCGCTGCTTCGCCTGCTTGCAGCATATCTGATAAGCATAGCATGGATTCTCCCCCTTGCACTCAAGCTTGCAGGCAAGCCCAGGTCTTTTGGAGGCTTGATCTTCATCATGGAAATAGTTGCATCGCTACCAGCAACTGCCCTGTTTCCTTTGATTGTACTTGGGACTATGAATCTGCCGGGAGGATTGGAGCTTACTTCAGTCATTCTTACCATGACCGGCATGCAATGGTATATCCTGTTTAACGTACTTGGCGCAGTCAGGGCCATTCCATCAGACCTTACCGAGGCTGCAAAGGCTTACAACATAAAGGGATGGGAAAAGTTAAAGAAACTCATCTTTCCTGCAATACTTCCCTCTTTTATTACAGGCAGCATCACTGCATGGGGAGGAGGATGGAACGCCCTCGTGTTATCCGAATACATTACTTATAGCAACAAAACAATGTCGGTTCCCGGAATTGGGGCGCTTATGAACAAGGCGGCATACGAGATAGGAAGCGTCAGTCTCCTTACGGTTCTCATCATAGTAATGGTAGCTGTTGTAGTAGGGCTAAACAGGACCCTTTGGAAACGCCTTTACAAGATAACGTTTTCAAAGTACAGGTTAGACTATTGAGTGATAACATCATGGCAGAACGAGTAGAACTTGCAAAGTTGGTCGAGCTCCGCAATGTCACAAAAGCTTACGGCCCATTGACGCAAAGACCGCATGTTGTACTGGAACATATCAACCTGACAGTCAGACAACATGAATTCATCAGCATTGTCGGTCCGTCAGGATGTGGCAAGTCCACAATGCTTAGGATAATGATGGGACTGACAAAGCCGGAGGACGGCGAAGTATACTATCATGGACAGGAGATTGGCAGAGTATGCGAGGCAATGTCAATGGTGTTCCAGACTTTTGCACTATTTCCATGGCTGAATGTTCAGGAAAATGTAGAGATAGGGCTAGAAGGAAAACCGTTTTCAAAAGAAGAGAGAAAAAAGAGAGTGACTGACATGGTCAAGGTAATAGGTCTTGAGGGATACGAAGAAGCGTATCCAAGAGAGTTGTCAGGCGGCATGAAACAAAGGGTCGGGATTGCAAGAGCACTAGTCTCCGAGCCCGAGATACTTTTGATGGATGAGCCTTTTTCTGCGTTAGACCCGCTAACATCTACTCACCTCAGAGAAGAGGTGCTTCACCTCTGGGAAAACCCTGACCTTCCGCCCGAAGCAGTTGTGATGGTCACACACAATGTGGAAGAGGCAGTATACATGTCAGACAGAATAATAGTCCTAACAACGCGACCCGGCACGATAGCAAGAGAGGTAAAGATAGACCTGCCAAGACCGCGCGACCCCAGGAGTCCAGAGATTTACAGGATTGTTGACGAGATAACAGGATTGATCGCATGATGAACGTTTATTTGTTGCAAAACCGACCAGAATTTGTTTTGTGGAGGAATGAAGATTGACCATTCCCCGTGCGCAAGTAGGTACGGTCATTGGTCTCCTAGAGATACTACGTGACTTTCATGGAAAAGTAGACTTGGCAAAGGTAGCAGATGAGCTACGACTGGAGCTTGATGACATACTTCCGGCTGTGGACGCGGCAAAGCTTTTGAAACTAATCCAGGTAAACGCTGGTGATCTTATCCTGACAGGTGAAGGTACAACGCTGCTTTCAAAGGGCATAAGCGGAAGAAAAAGAGAGCTCTACAATGTTGTATCCAGCTTGGGCGAGATCAATGGAATTCTGAACTTCATAAGAAAAGAGCACGGTGGCACGGTAACAAAAGAGGATCTATTGTCCTTTATCAGACAAGAGATGCCAGACGTTGATGCCCAGCAGACCTTTTCATGGATAGTCGAGTGGGGCAGATATGCCCTCCTGCTTAGGTACGACGACAACACACAGAAGATAAAACTGGCAAAGGGTCCGACCAAAGCCTCATGATCTATTAATTAATTTTAATTTCCCTCAAGTTATTTTACCGAACGGGATCATTTACGTCAAAATTAATTCAATTTTCATACAAAATAACAAGATCTCCACTTTAGTCCGAAAATTAAAGATTCATAAGTCCAATTAGCAAACTCTCGGAGAATTACTAGCCATGAAAGAATTTGGAACCCTAGAGTATGTCTTGGACATTTACTCAAAAAACTGGACTTGGAAGCTTACTGGCTCAAGGGCTGTAAGCATGGTAGCTCGGGTCATACCCCAGGCCTGGTACGGCGACGGACCTGAAGAAGCAATAGTTCCCGATACAGAGCATAACGTCCAGAAAATAAAATGGATAATGGAGACGTATCCACTAGAGATAAAATCAAGAAACATCTGGCAGAGAAAAACAAGGCACATGACAGTTCCAAAAAGAAAATGGACCAAAATAGAAAAGCTCCGAAAGGCAAATCCGGGCGAGCAGTTCAGAGGGACCCTGCTCGATTTCCAGAGAGAGGGGCTTGACTTTTTGTTAAAATCTTCTGGCAACGCACTCTTGGCTGACGAAATGGGATTGGGCAAAACTGTGCAGACTCTATCATATCTGGCTACAGAAAAACAAACATTTCCAGCTCTCATAGTTGCGCCACTTGTAACATTGAGCAACTGGCAGAGGGAGATTCAAAAGTTCTTGAAAAAAAGAAGCCGAAATGGCAGGGTCGTTGAAGGCCAGCATCCGTCATCGGTACTCATTCGAACCGGCAAATCACAGGAGATTGGCAAGTACGACATTTACATCATAAACTATGATCTTCTATACAAGAGACTGGACGACCTTTCAAAGTTGAACATAAAGACACTGGTATGCGATGAAGTACAGCATCTTCGCTCAAAATCAACCAAAAAATATTCTGCGGTAAAAAAGCTTGCAGGGCTTGAATCCGTAAAATACAGAATCGGTCTGTCAGGCACCCCGATTTACAACAGGGGCTCTGAGATATGGCCCATAGTAGACATACTACGGCCAGGACTGCTTGGAAGCTTTGACGAGTTTTGCGAGTATTTTTGTTATGTAAATGAAAAAGGCAAGGCAATAGTGCTTGAAAACAAGAGGGCAAGCCTAGGAGAGGAGTTGCGAAAACATGTCATGCTCAGACGCAAAAAATCAGACGTGCTAAAGGAGCTGAAAGAAAAAGTCAGGTACAAGGAGTTTATTGACTCTGACATTAACTATTACTATTCAGAGCTTGACAAGATTTGGAAGCGTCTTGAGGAGGAGCAAAAAACGGCAACGTCTGCCTTTGACAAGTTCTCGTCATACAAGAGGGCAATACAGAGCGAGAGGCAGGCAGCAGGCGCTGCAAAGCTGCCCCATGTCATCGAGTTTGTCAAAAACATAATGGAGATAGAGGAAAGTGTTGTCGTATTCTGCCACCACAAGGCAATACACGCCCTGCTGCACAAGAGCCTTCACGAGTACTTGCCCTCATCAATCATAGGGGGTCAGTCAGACAAGGAAAGACAGGATAACATAGACAGGTTCCAGAACGGAGAGACGAAGCTCATGATTGCAGGGCTGCGGGCCGGAAACGTCGGAATAAACCTAAGCAAGGCAAGATACGTCATATTTGCCGAGCTTGACTGGAGTCCTGCAATACACAGGCAGGCCGAGGACAGATTGCACAGGATAGGGCAGAAGAACACGGTATTTGCATACTATCTGATAGGAAATGCTACACTTGATGATCATGTCGCAAATGTGCTAGTCGACAAGAGCTATGAGATTGACGCAATCATGGATGAAAAGGAAGAGGCATTTGAAAATAAAGACAAGGCTGAACTGATCTTGGCCCAGATTCACGACAGGCTTACTGCAAAGCACTAGGCCTTTAACGCTCTTATCTTGAGATCATCTTTTTGTTTAATGCTCAATCTGGGCCACAGTCAAAATACGTGATGAAAAGATTGCAGATCTGTTCTTCTAGTATGCAACTAAATGTTTTCGTAGACACTTTCTCGTTCTTTAATTTTGTGAATTGTTATCTTCTTATCAGACCAACATACTTCGTATACTAGTCTTAAACTCCCTATCTTATTCTGTATATGGAATCATAACCCTTGAGTTTTGCCACATCATAGATTCGAATAGGGACTGGATTATCCTTTCAATGTTATCACTATGTCTTTTATTTTCTCTTTTCTTTTAGAATCAAGTCCAGTGATTACTTTAACAACGTTTTTCTTTGCATTAACTTCAAACAAGTCAATCCAATGCCTTCATCAGTGAAGATTCGCTGGCTAGTCTTTCTTTCTTTTTAATTGACGATTTATCACTTGAAGTTGGTTCTTCCAATGGCACCATCTTATCAATCAGGTTTTTGTATTGCCAGCGGCTCCGAGAACCAATAGCCTGCACATCTTTCTAGCAATTCATCAATTGGCTATAGACAGGGTTCACAATTTTGATCTACACTATAGAAAAGAAAAAGGAGGTTAGTCCCACTTGGACCAAGCGGCCATCCATCTGTATGTCCAGGTTGTTAGTTTACAGCCTAGAGCAGTTATCGGAACAGTCAAGACCGCTCCAGCACCTGCAGCAAGGGCTACTGGGCTGTCATAGAACTTGCCTACCTGGGGTTCTATCGGAGTCATGTATGGTGGGAGTGTTGTTCTTGGATATTTGAAAGCAGTCTCAAGTGGATCATTTATTGTCAGCAGATTGATCATGTTGAACATTGGCAGAGCCATTCCACACAGCACACCACCTACCAAGATCAACATGTGTTTGTTTCTCTTGGTTGCCCAATACGCAAGATCCATCAGTATAGCTGACGGTATCCATATTGGTACAACGATGAAGCTGTACGGATATCCTAGGGAGAACCACGCACCTTTTGCAATCCACGTATACACTGTCATTATCAGCGCATAGTAGGTTGCCGTTCCTGGTACGCCAGTGAACGTAAGGTAATATGCTGCACCGACTGCGAGCATCGTTGACTGGCCTATAGAGAAAATAACAAACGATGTCCAGGCCCAGTCGGTGTAGAACTCATAGTCTCCCGAATTGATTGTCAACAACGTTGAGTTGACTGCTACCACTACTATGAACAAATAGTGAGTGCATCTTCGTAACCAGACCATTTGATTTCCAATTGTGTTATGATTTTATTTAAAATCTAACAGTCAACCATTAAATGTCATCATGACACAGTAAAAAATAATCTGCGGAGTTGATTGCGAATTATTTCATAATTCCAGCGTCTCAGCCAGACAAAACTCCGTAGATTAATTATTGAAAAATTTTATATAGTGAATCATGTTTGGTTTCATAGTATTTTGTGTCTGTTTCTATAGTTACAGTAAAAAAATTTTAAACAAGTTTTATGCAAGGTTGCATTTAAAAAAAGATTAACTATGTTAAACAGAGAATAAATAGTATGTAGCAAAAAAATCAAATCTAGGCATCTGAGATGGGATTTCAACTATCATGTACCAGAAAGATAAACACGTGGATCTTTATCCCAGCCGTCCTTGCCATTCTTGACTTCACCTCATTTGAAGCAACAAAGGTTCACGACTCTGAGTTGTTCATTGCTTGCGTAACGATGCTTGCACTTGTATCCTGGATAACATTTGTCAGTCTGTGCGTCATGGGCGTTGGAAGAATCGTAAAATAAATCCAGATTGCTCGAAATGCTTGCAACTGAGTGCTGGCAAAATGAAAACTGACACAGTGCAGAAACAGCGTTATTACGTCGATTTTCGGATCAGAATGCTGCCGCATGGTTAGTTATTCGTAAAGATTGAACCTTTCTACGTCATGAAGTCTTGTTCATCTTATCTGCTTTTTTAATTCCATCTGAAAAGGCCATTAGAATGCAGCCACCTGCTATCACAGCAGCAATCAAACCGCCAACAACACCCGGTGCTGCATGATATTTCATCTCTATAAAAATGAGAGACAGGAATGCAGCTGACGCGATTCCAATTCCTATATAGTACATTGCCTTATTCATGAAGAGTCTACACAGTAATTACAAACATGATTTCTATTAAGGCTGGATTAACTGGGTTATGTCGGAATTTTATATTGTCATGACAGCGAGTGTGCATTATGACAGATAATTGACAGAACCTTGTAGCAGGTTTTGACCGCCATGTTTGCTGCAGTCATAAATCAAGTCCCAAATCTACGAATCTTGCGAATTTCATCTCCAAGTAAAAACAATCCAATTGCACCCGCTAACAATATTCCGGATCCTATTCCCATGTAGACAAAGACACTAACTACTGCCTCTCCCATTGCCCGATTAAACAATTTCCTGAGATTAATTTTTTAATTCATTTTATTATATTTGGATTAACAATGTTAGGCAGGCTCTAAATACTAACCAATTCCTTTTTTATTACAACGCAACTTGTTAAGTCAGTTCCGTGCAAGACATTTTGAAAAGAAAATAGAAAACGAGATTACAATGAAAAGACATGTATTAAAATGGAAGTACTTTAGACTGAATCATTGGCCGAGTTCTTTCATTTTAGCTTCAAGTATGACAACCCTTCTTTGCGCCACATCCATGAAGCGTTTTAGGGCATCGATTTCGTCCCGGTTCTGCTTTTCCATCTCATTTATGCTGGAGATCAAGACCTGAGATTCGTTTGACAGTCCGCCATTTGGCGCATCCAATTTTGCCATGAGACGTCTATGATCTCCTTCTAGCTTTGCAAACCTGCTGTTTGTCGCGTCTATTTTTTCATTCATTTTGTCAATTTCAGAACGGAGCAGCCCCAATTCTTCTTCAATTTTGCTCACAGACGGAGCAAGAAACCGCTCAATTCCCGACCCTTTCTGTCCCATGATCCAACTGGGTACGGTTACTAGTTAAAGGATCCCATCGTATCACGACTCGTTACATCAGCTGACAACCAGAGATAGAAATTTTCAAAGAGAAGGAACAGAAATAACAGTTTCCCAGCGGCAAATTCACGGCAGGCCAGGCGCAGTTTTATCGGTCTTCCTGTATCTCGTACTTGTTGAAAAAATCCTGCCCCTCGCCCTGCTTTTGCACAATAAATGACTCTAGTTTTTTTATGACATCCGCTCTGCTCAGCCTTCCCTCATTTGATTTGTAATGCTCCGCTGGTGACTCTCGAAACTTTTTGTAGCTCATCCCTCTAGCCATGCATATTACAGGGCAACAGATCATAATAAGAAATTCCATTTATTGAAAGACACGGAATGTGGACTCTAGAGTCACCGCTTTTGTTACAATTCGTTCCATAAGATCAATGCAGGCAAGACAGAAATACAATGAGCCGCCAAATTGAATTGCGTGGAGAAATGATAGTTGTAAAATGCAAGGATTCAGAGGCTGCAATGTCAAAGCTTGCAGTTCATGTTGCCGAACAAATTGGTGCAGTGCCAGTACTAAAAGCTCACGAGTTTATTCTGACACCAATGGGAGACGAGGAGATAGACATTGACAAGGCAGTAGAGTCGATTAAAGATTTTTTGAAACTTGCAAATCGAGAAAATGACTTTGCAGTTACAGCCATGAATCAAGGCATTTCAATAACCCTGCTGAATGGAGAGACGCTCAAATGTGATGACACTCCAAATGATGGTTTTTTTGTATGCCAGCACTGCGGCCGCATGTCGTTTTTTGAGGCGGACCACAAAGATCATGAGAAGATGCACTACATAGGCGGCGCTTGATTGATGCGTTTCATTTGGCGCAGAATGCCTTACTACAAAATGATGTCAGCATGATACGCAACTATATCATACTTTGCTCTGGCATTGCATTATTGCTCTCAATAAAACCGTGGATTTTCCATCCGCCTTTGGAAATGTTCTCACGAACTCTTCCTATAATAGTAAGTTCGATTGTGGTAGTCTTGTTGATAGCCGGAATTATCATTTCGTGGATACGCCCAAGCAAAAAACAATTGGCTCACGACTAGAAACCACAGCCCAGAATTCCTCAAGGTCTTTTAGATTCTAGCAAGGAGACATAAGTTTAACACAGTTGCTGTGGCAGATATCT
>JAGWFW010000129.1 GCA_028867735.1 Nitrososphaerota archaeon | reverse complement strand
TACCTACGATGTGGCAGAGCCTTGTGTTGAGATGGGTCTATTATCACTAAGACTTTGTCTCCGACCTTGTACTCTCGCAGTAAGAATGATACTCCTCTAACCTCGTCCTTTGTCATCACGGATCGTGCCTAGTGCATGAATCCGTGGGAGCGGCCTTTCGGCTTCTTAGTAGTCATATCGCTAAGACTCCAGTTGACCTTAATTTAACACTTATGAACCGATTTTTGACCCATAATCGTTTCTAGCCCAATCCAACGCCCTAGGTGTTAGTGACGAGCAAGGATTTTGCCATATCATGAGCGAAGTCTCGAGAGAGGTGTTCCGCAGGACGGGGTGGATTGAGACTGAGCGACTAGTTACAATTTGCACAAAATGTAACAAAATATAATAAACTCTAAAACAATACTAGAAGTAAACCCGTCAGGGGTGGGATTTGAACCCACGAATCGGAGGAGACCGAAATAGGTTTTTCAGACCCACGCACTACCTTACTGTGCGACCCTGACAGGTAACTTATCACTCAAAACTATTTAGTTATTCTCGTTTTCTATAAGTTTACCAAATATTCAAAATAGAGAACATCTAAAACAATGTTAGATTAAAAAATAGATAACAAACAATTTGAGTGATTTCGAGGATAATGCAAAATTAACACTTACTAGATGCAAAAAGGAAAATGAGGATTATTCCTCAGGATCTTCTTTCTTTTTCTTCTTTGTCTCTTC
>JAGWFW010000128.1 GCA_028867735.1 Nitrososphaerota archaeon | reverse complement strand
TCACTGCTGAGAATGAGGATCACTTGTAAATACTTGTAAAACAATTAGGGGATTATGGCAACTGAGAATACCGAGATATCTTCAGTAGAGAAGATGACAAAGCAAGAGATGGCAAAAATAATCAAAACTGCCAAAAGAGAAGCCGAATCTTCAGAAAAAGAGATTCCTGTTTCAATCTGCGATGTTATGAAGAACAATTCGTCTGAAATACTTCAAAAAATAGAATCAAAATTTCCAACCTATGCACAACTTTACACTGATCTTTACACAAAATATTTGCACAGCATAGATGACCTTTATAGTCAATGTTATCTATCCCAAAAGGAGTTTTTTGACAGGTTGGGAATGAGCAAGACAACAATTCAAGCATATGACGATTATTGGAAATCTATTAACAACATGATCAAGTCCCAAATTGATATGAATGCAAATTTTGCAAAAATGTATGTACAATTCAGAGTTGGCACAATAGACTCGTATGATAAAATAGCTCATCTCATGATGGAAAATCAGGCAAGGGCTTGGAATCAGCTTAACTCATATAACAAATAGTCATACTAAATAATTACGAATACCATTGATTGTCATGTCAGATGAAGCAGAAAGAGAAGAATCTAAAGAAGAAATTCATGAGTTAGAAGATATTGAACAAGATGAAGCAGATGAAGAAACTGATGATGAATAGAAAATCTAAAAAAGTTTTGTAGTGACTGTTACAATTTTGTCATATG
>JAGWFW010000127.1 GCA_028867735.1 Nitrososphaerota archaeon | reverse complement strand
ATAAGGAAGATTAGCCATTCTTGTATGGTTATGAAATAAAAGTAAATTAAAACATGTCTAACTATTATGGTTCCATTACAAACAAAAAATTTGTCATCTACAATAAAAAAAGAGATTAGGAGACGTTTATTGTTCCACGCATGTGAGTGTGGATCATACAAATGTATTCGTATGTTCCAGGTTTACTAAACGTGAATGTGAACGTTTTTCCTGCCTTGATGATTCCACTATCAAAGTTTCCGTCCGGTTCTGTAGTTCCAGATTTTACTGATGTTACAGTGTGAGAGTTTCCATCCGTATTGACAAAAGATACTGTTGTCCCTGCCGTGATGTTAAGAACATCTGGTGTAAAGAATGGTGATTCTAGACCATTGATGTATACGGTATTTGGTGGCGGGGTACCACTTGTGTCAGTTGATGATGTAACGATTCCAGTTGGTTCTGAGACAAGGACACTAAACGTAGTGTTTGCCTTGCCCCACATGTAGTTTGAAAGTGGACTTGGCTGGAGTTGCATGTTTAGTACATATGGTCCAGAACTTGGAAATATCTCAGTTACAGTCATTACTCCTGTGTGGCCATGAACTGCTCCATCCATTGTCATTGCACCCTCAACTGCAGCAGACTGGGCTACGACATATCCCTCAGTTGATACGGTAACTTGGGTATCAGGATGTGTTACCATTGAACCATCTTGCGCTTTGGTCACAGTAAAGACAAAAGTTACTGGT
>JAGWFW010000126.1 GCA_028867735.1 Nitrososphaerota archaeon | reverse complement strand
CTATTGTTACAATTGGCTCTGTCCAGTTTGTTCCGCCTGTCTTGTACAGATCTAAAAATGCAGAATAAAACACGATTGAGTAAATTGAATTCAAAATTGATTCAAGCGTAAGAAATGCGATGGTATTCTGACCAAGCCTCAGAGATCTTGATAGTGGTATCACGACAACTGATGCAGTCTCTCCTCCCACCATTGAACCAAATATGAGGGACTGGATTAGTTCCCACTTTAGTATAAAGTGCAGTGCCAGTCCAATTATGAATATGCTTGATGTGACATAGATTGTAACCTGCAATACAGTTCTTGGGCTACCACGTATTACCTCCCTGATTTTCATGTCCATTCCGCTGTAAAACAAAATCATTATCAGTGTAAATGAGGCAAAGATTCCAAGAACTGGTATCAATGGGGCCCTTGGGAAGATGCCGAGGATCGGTCCAAGTATTACACCAATCAGTATCAAGAAAAGATAGTAAGAGATCCCTGTTTTTTTAAAAAAGATCTCGCCGCCAAATCCCAGAAAAATTATACCTGCTACAATTGAAAAGAAAAGAATTTCGTTTATCAAAAACGCTCACTTGATCTTTTTCATCGAGTTATAATAATGGTATCAAGCTGGTTTCATTATAATTCAGCTAGGATTTTTTTATTTGCTGCAATAGTTTGCAATTTATCGCGTGGATTTTTTCAGACGCAAATCTCTTGATTTTATCTGCAAGATTAGAGAGGCGGTCATTCCATCTT
>JAGWFW010000125.1 GCA_028867735.1 Nitrososphaerota archaeon | reverse complement strand
AGTCTCGTTGCATGGACAATTCTTTTTCTTTAGCAAGAACTCTATCAAGTTTTTCTTTTAATTCTACTGTCATTTTATTATACTGAAACTTTTGTTGTTCAAGATCACGATTAGACTTGACAAGCTCATCATTTTTTTTGTTCAACGACGCACTAAGGTCAAGCAAAAAGCCAACTTTATCCTGTAAATCATGGTTTATACCAGATAACTCTTTGATTTTCTCCATCGATTCCGATGCTAATCGATTTAGAAGTTTTTCTTTTTCCTGTAGTTCTGTTTTCGTAGAGTCTAGCTCCTTGAATGCCCTACCAGTGAGGGTGCTTAGATCTTCCACCAGTGATTTTTTTTCAGCCTCTGTAGGTTGCTGTGTCATTCCAACCTTTTATTCTTAGAAAGGGACATTAACTCTTATGGTTGTATGAAATGAACGAACATGTTTCACATTTACAAGGATCAATTTCAAAAAACATACCTTATACGCCATAAAATTAGAACTTCCATAGATCACACTACATGACATCTTACGACCAAATAAGGCAACATATTCCTATAATAAACAAGCTGGACCAATGTAAAGATGCAATTGTCTGATCCACGTATTAAAAGATAACGAACTAGCCCCATCTTCATTTTGGCATCATGTCATGTGACATGTACATGTAGGGGAGGAACATACAGTTTTCTGTAGAAGAATATCAGGCCTAAAACTTCGAATTGCTCAATTAATAATATAGTATCAAGGTTGCCGAGCCATCCTCG
>JAGWFW010000124.1 GCA_028867735.1 Nitrososphaerota archaeon | reverse complement strand
AATAGATATTTGGAATATGTAATGTCTGCATCAAGCCATGAGGCACATAATCTTATAAGAACTTCATTACATTCGGGTGCAAATTCATCTAAACTTGTAAACGAGGTCATTGTATCTGCTATAGATGCCGTAGAAAATTCCTACAAAAATGGAAAGATAGGCAAGTCTGAGAAGAATCTTCTTGATGAAATAATATCGTCATCGATATACTTGATCAAACTATCAGAAAAAGAAGTAAATTCAAAAAAGAACATTGTAATTATATCAACTGACTATCAAAACTCTCTTCTTGCGCAAGCTGCCTCGTCTGCATTCCAGACTGAAGAATGGAAAGTATCGCTTTTGGGAGATATGTCTTCTGCAATAGATGTATTATTTGACATAGATTTGCAGAGGTTTCTTAACAAAGTATGGGCAAAAAGGGAAGGAATAATGGTTGTTGCAATATTCTCATCCACCGAAGGAGCAATCAAGTTCTTCTCTCAAGCAGTTGATGCAAGTAGGGAAAAATTTGGCAAAAATCTGCATCTTGCACTATGTAGCAAAATTGCAAAAAAGCCAAAGGTTAATGCAGATTTTGTTTCAGATGACTTGGAAACATTACTGCAATGGTCTCAGACAGTTTTTGAAAGTTCTCAGAATTAATGAGACAGTATCTTTAGTACCTTGAATGGAATCTCTGAGAAATTAATATTCTTTTCAGTTGATAATAACAGAACATTGTCTTTTACAGGAAAACTCATGATTATCACTTTCTCTCTA
>JAGWFW010000123.1 GCA_028867735.1 Nitrososphaerota archaeon | reverse complement strand
AAAGACGCCCTCTTTTGGAGCATGAAGCATTATGGAGACAGTCTTTGAGTTCATGGTATTTTTTAAATTGATCTTAGATGTAGCCGTGTCTTTGATAATATGATTATTGAAACTAGTGCAATTACAAGTACAATTGATGTCAGTGTACCAAATTCAGGAACTGCACTTGTAGAGATCTTGTCTATAGTATCTGCAAATACGGCAGCTGGTTGTGGACCATCTATCTCAGTCGTGGTGCCATCTGGTGCCAGTATAAAGAAAGCAGGAGTCTCCTTTACTCCAAGAGATGTACCAACTGCCTTGTTGTGGGATACTCTATCAGCATATTTTCCCGAATCAAGACATGAGTTGAATTGATTTGCATCAAGTCCTACTGTAGTGGCAATTGACTTTAGATTACTTGTACTTGCCCAGCCTGACTGGATTGCACCTTGGTTTTGATACAAATAATCATGATACTCCCAGTATTTGCCCTGATCACCTGCACAATAAGCTGCCTGTGCAGCAACTGGAGAATCTGGACCTATGAATGGAAAGTCCATGAAATACAAATTGGCTTTGTTGGTATCAATGTAGTTTGCTTTGATTGTAGATTCTTCATTTTTGAACCACTGGTCGCATTTTGGACATTGATAGTCACCAAATTCTACTATGGTTACCTTGGCACTAGTAGAACCCATCACTGGCGCTGCCATGGATGTGTCAATTTTTTCATTTGACATCATGGAACCATTCATCATGGATTCATTGCTCATCATTGAACTATTG
>JAGWFW010000122.1 GCA_028867735.1 Nitrososphaerota archaeon | reverse complement strand
TAACGTAGCAGTGCTTTGAATTGCCATCTATCTTAATTGAGAGAAATTTCCCGTTATCAAGTCTTAAAACCGACGCGTCCCTCCCAGGTTTGATTACAGTACGAATACCAACTTCGTGGTCATACTGCGTATACACCCAGTGCTTGCTTGCAATGTTTGGGTTTGACAGCATTGTAAGAATTGTCTGCGATAGATTTTTTGGAGTCTTGGGTTTTTTGATCAAAGTTAATTTCTTTAGGTATTTTGGGACACTTGACGGCCTGTCAAGCAGCGGAGCATTGGCAACAACATCGCTTGGCAATTTGGCAACCATCTGTTTTTCTGATTTTACCTCCATCATGGAACCATCGATTACTTTTCCCACAACAGAATATGACACGCGGAATTTTTCACATATTTCTTTTAGAGTATCAAGTTTTTGAGGAGATGTTATCACAAGCATTCGCTCTTGAGATTCAGAGACCATCAACTCTGTTGGAGACATGTTCTGCTCCCTTTTGTGAATCATGGCAACATCAAGTTCTATGCCAACTGATAACGCATCTGCTGTTTCTGATATAGCACAAGAAAGTCCCCCACCTCCCAAATCTTTCATTGCCTTGATGCAGTGTTGGTTCCTTGCCTCCAGTATTACTTCGATTACTAGTTTTTCAATGAACGGGTCTGGGATTTGCACGGCAGAGCGGTTCTCAGACTCTAGCTTGTCAGATGCAAACTGTGATCCTCCAATACCGTCTCTGCCAGTAGAACCTCCAATCAATACCAAAATGTCTCCC
>JAGWFW010000121.1 GCA_028867735.1 Nitrososphaerota archaeon | reverse complement strand
TTTATCATCAAGACACCTGCTATGCCAAGCCCGATACTGAACATCATTATTGTTGCATAAATCTCGGATATACCTCTTCGTTTCATTATTGTGTGAATTTGCCAAAGTTTTAAGCGCTTGCGGCAGTCACGGGTCCTTTATTGGATGGCAAATATGACCACTGGTAAAGTCAAAAAGAAAAATGATGAACATGACATCATCTAGAAAAGTTTCAGACGAGAACACATTGCTTAACTTTTTATGCGAATTTTGTATAAAGAATATGTCAGGATCGTGTTTTGTTGACTAACTCTGGGCTTGGAAAAATTCTTAGTATTTTTGATCCTTTCTCTAACAAATTCAACATCATATAGACAGAGTAATATTGTAAAAATTACACAACAAACAACGAATTTCGAAATTAGTCAACAAAGCACAGGGTCGCACAGTACGGCAGTGCGTGGGTCTGAAAAACCTATTTCCGTTCCCTCGGATTCGTGGGTTCAAATCCCACCCTGACGGGTTTGTTTCTAATATTGTTTTAGAGTTTAATTAAAGTGTCGTTTGTGACACCTCTGGCATCTAATTTTACACTATCCTGCATTGATCTGTCTGCTTGTCACATATGTGGAACCGTCACTTGTCGTACCGCTAACTCTTACTGTATAGGGACTTTCAAAAATGACTGATGTGGACAAGATGCCTTTTTGTTCAATGGTCATGCCAGGACTGATGGATGTCACATTTTGTGGCAAATTGTATGTTACACTGTTTATTACTATGGACAACTGAGTTTGAACAAA
>JAGWFW010000120.1 GCA_028867735.1 Nitrososphaerota archaeon | reverse complement strand
ATCTGTTGAATTGTTGATGAGATTTGTTGTACCGATGAATTCATCTGCTCAGTAGATGAAACAACTTGTTCAGAATTTGAGGCAACTAGAGAAGACCCATCTCTTACCTGTGCGACCAGCTGTCTCAAGTTAACAACCATGTTGCCAAATGCTTGAGTTAATTTTCCAAGTTCGTCGTGTGATTTGGATTCCAATATGTCACCAGTAAGATCTCCATGACCAATTTTTTCTGCCATTGCCGCCATTTTGAGTATTGGTTTTGTAATTGAACGAGCTACAAAATAGGCAGGTATTCCTACCACCGCTTGCATTATGACTCCCGTTATGATATAATGCATTGCATCATCTGTCCCAGATGAATGTCCTGCCGCAGAATAACTAGAAAATGAGACAGTTGCTATCGAAATAGCAGATGCCACGTTTACCATTGCATTAATTTTTGTTTTAATACTTATTTTGAGAATTTTTTCTAAGATCATGTGTAACGTGATGTTTATTGTACGGACTGATATTATGTTCACGTGTGTTTGAATTGATCATACACGAAAATTATCATCGCATTTTTATCATGTAACACGCATTGATACTCTAAATGAAGGGTTGAAATTTATTTTTGAACGGTATCCAGTTTTTCTCTAAGTTCTTGCTCTACTTCAACTGCACGTAACTTTGAAACAACTATGTTATGAAGTAATTCAACATCGCGTCTTTTCAATGCACTTTCTTCTAATTTTAGCAATTCTTTTTTTACGTATTGTATATGAGAAATCCCCCACCTGTAGCC
>JAGWFW010000011.1 GCA_028867735.1 Nitrososphaerota archaeon | reverse complement strand
ATAGCCTTCAAGCTATCAAACATCAAGGGAGCCACACTCAAGAAAGAAAAAATCGAGAAGGATTTGGTGGAGCTCATAGAGCAGGCAGTTGACCAGATCTACAAGATAAACGAGATTGTACGTGCGCTTGGAGGAAACTCCACAGTTGCAATCGACTTGGCTCATGAGGCCCAGAAGATAGAGAGAATGGTTGACGAAAAGTACCGCTCTTTGACAATAAAAGTTCTTGACGAGGTCACAACCACAAAAGAGATGATGCTGCTAAAAGACGTGGTGGAAGGAATTGAGGAAATGTCTGACAAATGCCTCCAGGTATCAGATTCATTCATTTTGCTGGCACTGAGCCTATAGACACAGAAAAACTATTCCCTTTTTTGTACTTTAACAAACACTAAAATCAATATCACGTTCTCAAAAGACGGATTGAAAGGAGAACTAATCGAGAACAGAATCATAGTGTGGAGTCTTGACGAATCAAGGGAATTGTTTGCCAGCGGATACTACGGAAAGCCGATAGGGATTACAAAACCAAAGCCCGAAGAGATCAACGCGCCACTGATACTTGACCTCATAGAGGGATACTATCTGCTAGAGACATCAAAGTTGAAAATTTACAGGGCAAAAAAAACAGTCACCCCAAAAGAACTGCTCGAGATATGCAGGCGCGAGCACCACAACTTTGACAAAAAATATCTGGTGTACAAGGAGTTCAGAGACAAGGGATACATTGTAAATCCAGGAATAAAGTTCGGTTGCGATTTTGCAGTGTACCAGAAAGGTCCCGGCATAGACCACGCCCCGTACGTGCTACAGGTCTACAATTCCACAGACACAATGTCTGCAACTGGAGTTGTCCAGGCTGGAAGACTGGCTACAACTGTCAGAAAACAATTCATTCTTGCCATACCAAGAGGAAACAAGGTTGACTGCCTGGCGCTTGACTGGTGGAGAGCCTAGAGTTGCTTTTTAACGTGAGACGCCATTCTGTCGTAAACGTCGAATAGATCTTTTGAGATCCCAAGATCATTGCTGCTTTTCCACTTGCCATGAATTCTGATTCCCTTCTTTGTTGGCTCCACCCAGACCTGTGCGTCATGATACGAGAGATTTAGAATCATTGCCTTGAGTTCGGCATCAGAATCGAGCACTCTAGCAAGTTCTCCTCCTACCCATTCTACATCAGCAACTTTTTTTGCAGCAAAGTGCCCCTTGGTCTTTAGTTTTGTCTTTGCAAGAAGGTCGTCTGCATTTAGCTGGTTTTCAATTTTTACAATAAAGTGTGCCTGAAACCTGTCTTGCGCCCCCCATGGCTGCGGATTGATATCTTGAGACATGCTCAACCCTTCTGGATTATCTGAATCACGTCAATGTTTCTTCCCTTGACCTGGACGCATCCGTGGTTTGTCACCATGGCCGGAGAATGTGAGAAATATTTTGAATAGTAGTCGCTTTTTTCAACCTCGTCTGTCTCAAACTGTTTTGGTTCTGCACTCACGCCAATTTTTTCCAACAGTTCGCAGTATTCCTTGCGTTTATTTTTCTTTGAAAAAGTGTCAGATTCTGAATCGTGCATGCGTCAGGGTGAATTCGACCCACAAATAAATATTAGCGTATCAAATCTTGACCGCGCAGGTACAATCGAATAAATAGTCCGAAAATAAGCAGATCCTGTCAATGTCCAAGTTCCAGAACAAACTTGTAGTCATTACTGGCAGCGGCACCGGAATAGGAAAGGCAATAGCGATCAAATTTGCCGAGAACGGTGCAAACATTGTCATTTTGGGAAGAAGAAAAGAGCCTCTTGAAGAAGCTGCCAAGGAATTACAGCAGGTAATTGACAAGGCAAAGAGCGGTGCCTTTGTGAAAATTTTTCCAGGAGTTGACGTCAGCGACGAGGAAGGAGTCTCAAAGATGTTTGACGAACTGAAAAAATCCCACGGAACAGTTGACATTGTGGTAAATAATGCCGGTGTTTCAGGCCCGGTAACATGTTTTCCCAATTCTCAAATAAACGATTTCAAGAGTACCGTTGGAATTCACCTCACAGGCACTTTTTGGACCTCGGCTCAGGCAATCAAGTCCATGAAGCGAGGGTGCAAGATTGTCACGATATCCACGTTCTTCACGGAGGAGCGCCCGTTTGAGCAAAGGCCTTACAGATTCAGGAGCCCATATACTGCATCGCAGGGGGCAAAGAACAGGCTTGCAGAGGCAATGTCTTGGGAGCTCACAGACAAGGGAATCATATCCATTGCAACAAACCCGGGGCCTGTCCATTCTGACAGGATATACAAAACAGTCTATCCAAAGGCTGCAGCAGAATTCATGAGAGTGAGTGGCTTTGAGAGTCTGTCCCCAGAAGATGTAGAAAAAGTCAACAACGACATACTTCCGCTTCTTGGAGAAGATGAAAATACAGTCAAGATTGGAATAGCAAAGGCTGCTGCAAATATTGCAAAGGCAAAATCTATAACATCAGAGCAAGAGATTCAAAAGTTATCTGCTACCATTGCTTCCCTTTTGACCAAGATACAGCAGATTGCAGAAAAGGTTCAAAATAACACAAGCAAGATGATTGCAGACGAACAGTTCCTCTCACAGCAGCAGGTTGCCGAGACAGTCATGATGCTGTGCGACGAAGACATTGCAAAGATACTAAACGGCAAAGTTATTCCAGGTGACAGAGTTTTCTACCCAGTCAAGCCGCACATAGCTTGCTCCATACCTGAGACCAAACCAGATTACAACTCAAAGGTGGTCTTGTTTGTTGTTGATGCCACAGAAGAATCAGACGTGGCAAGAGTAGAGCACCTGGCGCAGAGCATAGAGGAGAATGGAGGAAAAACAGTCATCCTGATCTCAAAGACAAGCATAAAACAAGCAGAAGAAAGACTATCCAAGTTCCACTCCCACGTGATGGACATTACAGGCCAAGAAAACATGAGAAGAATGCTAAACACGGCAACGCAGAAGATCGGACCCATTAACACAGTCATCTATGTCACAGGAAAGATTCCACAGGTTTCAAAACTCGTAGAGTTGTCAAGGCAGCAGTGGGACGGACTTGTTGACAAGTTCATAAACACTCCAGCTGTTGTTCTGCAGGAGACACTTGGGAGATTTGTCCCAGACGGAGCAAAGAATCCACCTCTTTTCAAGGACAAACAAGGCACAATCATAGTCATAGGACCCGACATGCCATCAGGCAAAAAGACAACTGGTAGTGACAGGGCAAGAGTAGAGGTCTTCCGGGGAGCTCTGAGACCATTTGCAACCACGGTCAACCAGGAGCTAAGCGACGTGCTCAAGTCAAAGATAAGGGTGCACCTCATACTGCCCGGAAGCGTGGACGGCACAGAGCCCAGCAACGACAAGATCCTAAACGCGGTAAACTTTTTCAGTTCCGGCAAGGCAACATCAAACTCTGAGATAATCTACTACCCAGACGAAACAAGATCCTGATGAAGAAATTCTCCGAGATCAAGACGGGGGATGAGTTTTTCTCAGAATGTACAATAACCCCGGCTGATCTTGAAAAATACATTTCCTTTTCAGGGATTAAAAACGTGATTTATGAAAAAAAGGAATTTTCAGACAGGGGCGGCAAGATGGTTTCAGGAAGGGCCATACTTGCAAGAATAGAGGGCGAGTTTACAAGGCTTGACGAGATGTACGGGAACCTCCTGATATTTTACGGAGTCGACGGCGACCCATCATGGGGCAACAGGCAGACAAGATTTCTCAAGCCTCTCCGCACTGACGAGAAACTGAAGATAAAATTCACAATATCCGACAAGCGGGACCTCAATGACGAGTTTGGCGTGCTTGCAATAGATTTCGAGGGAAAAAGAGACGACGGAGAGATAGTCCTCCTGTCAAAAAGAAATCTCTACCAGATGAAAAAAGAGCCTCCTACAAGGTAGAGCTTATGGAACTTTGACCGGCGCATTGAATCCATCAAGAAACAGTTTCACCGATGTTACTGCAAGTACCACCGTTACAAATATCCGGAGTTTTCTCTCTCCCATCCTTAGCGACAGTCTGCTGCCGACAATTCCCCCCGCAAACGCACCAATTGACAACAGTCCTGCCTGCATGTAATCTGGGTGCCCAAGAAGAGAGTGTGCTATCATGCCAGACGCTGCTGCAAACATTAGTATGAACTGCGATGTCGGCGCGGCAATCTTCATCGACAGCCCCATTGCCACAACCATCAGAGGGACAAAGACCGTTCCCCCGCCAATGCCAAACAGGCTGGAGATTATCCCTGCAAAAAAACTCGATCCCACGGCAAGAATCATTATCTGTTTTGAGAGGTTCTTCTCTTTTGATTCCATCTTCCTCCTAGAGTATATGTAAAAGCTTGATGCTACGAGCACAAGCCCAAACAGGATCTTAAATGTCGGTGCAGATATGTAGTCTGAGATGTACGCCCCAAGAACAGTCCCGGGAATCGAGATCAATGCAAGCTTTATCCCAAGTGAATACATGATTCTCTTTTGCCTTGCATATGATACGGTGGATGCCACCGCATTGCAAAAGGCCGCAAAGAGGCTGTCGCTTGCAGCAAGCGTGGGCTGGAACCCGGCAAATGTCAGTGCAGGAACTATAACAAATCCCCCTCCAAGGCCAATCATAGAGCCCAGGACCCCCGCCGCAAACCCAAGTGGAACTAGCCAGAGATACTCAAACAATGCTAGCACCAGTTAAATCTTCCATGGGTTAAGTGAGCGCGTCAAGCTTAATGGACTAAAATATATGGGAATTATTTTGCCACAAGCAGCTTCCAGAGATATCCTTGCGTGTTTGTCGACAGTTCTATCTCAAAGTGCTTCCCGCCAAGCGGCACGCCGTGCGTGGTGCTGTTGGGCTCTTTTCCCTTTAGGTGAAAGTCTCGCAATGCATCCATCATGCCATACATTGTAGAATATCCACCTGGTTTTTCCTTGTCCCAGCACTGGCATACGGTCTCGTTCATGACATCGCTAAACAACGTCTTTACATCCTTGTAGTTTTCAAACACTGGATCAGATTGGGCAGTTGCAATCACAAGCACAGGAGCAAGTGAAGAGCCCACCATGTTTAGGTTCCCAAGAAAATTGTCATGCTCGTCTTTTATCTCAGTCGAGGTGCAGTATTCAATCATCGACTGTTTGGTCTGGTTTGAAAGAAAGTTGCAGTACTGGTTAATCGTATCAGGTGTGCCAAACTTTAGCGACTTTGACATGTTGATGTTCTGTCCTATCAGAGTACTTTTCAGGTCAGAGTTTACCTGTTCGTATGTATAGTTCAGAGTGTATGCAGATAGTCCAGTAGATCCGCTTGACACTGCCGGACTTGTGTTGAGTTGAGTGAAAATTATTACTGCAGCTGCAATAGCAGCGGCTGCGGCGATTCCAATGTAAGCATATTTTTTTGATATCACGGTATCAGAAGTTTTTCCTGCTTTAATAAAGGAATCTGACAATTCGTTAATCTTAATTAATCCCAAGATGCGTCTGGTGGATGTTGCGCATAATACTGAGCGGTTTTGGCGTGGTCGGACAAAGTTTTGCAAAACTCCTTCTTTCAAGATCCGAGGACCTGTATGCAAAACACGGGCTCAAGCCAAGAATCGTCGGAGTGTTTGACAGCAAGGGTTCTGCAGCATCTCCTGCTGGAATTGATCTTGACAGACTGCTTGAGACCAAGAAAAAATACGGCAACATACGAAAATATCACAACAAGGAAAGGGAATCAAACGGACTGGAGATGATAAAAGGCATGGAGGCAGAGGTCTTGATAGAGACAACCCCAAGCAACTACAAGGATGCAGAGCCCGGCATGTCACACATTGTTACCGCAATGAAAAAGGGCCTGCACGTGATTACGGTAAACAAGGGGCCGCTTGCGCTTGCTTTTCCTTCATTGATGGAGCTTGCCACATACAATCATGTGCAGTTAATGTTTAGCGGTACGGTCGGAGGTGGAACCCCGATACTTGATTATGCAAAAAACAGTCTCAGGGGAGAAAGAATAGTGTCCTTCCAAGGCATACTCAACGGTACTACCAATTACATTCTTACAAACATGACAGCAGGAGGCATGTCATTCAAGACCGCGCTTGCCGACGCAAAGAAGAGGGGATATGTAGAGGCCGACGAATCGTTAGATATAGACGGCTTTGACGCGGCAGCCAAGCTTGTCATTCTTGCAAACTGGATAATGGACATGAAGGTTACAATCAAGGACATCAAGAGGACAGGAATCAGAGGCATAGAGACGTCAGACATCAAAAAGGCAGCAAGCAGTCGTTCTGCAGTAAAGCTCGTTGCATCATGCGACAGGAAACTTGAGGTCTCGCCTAGGTCCATATCAGTTGACGACCCGCTCTGCGTCAACGGCACACTCAATGCAATCACATTCAACTCGGAACACTCTGGCCAGCAGACAATAATTGGCCGCGGTGCAGGAGGAATGGAGACTGCAAGCTCCATACTGCGGGACTTGCTTGATATCAAACAGGAAATGGGAAGGGTTTGAAGTCACACCCGCTATCCAAGACAGACAGTAACGAGATGCTTGAGGCAATTGCATCGCAATGGAAGATAGAGATTCCAAAGATGAAGACTCTTGTAAAGCATGAGATTGACGAGGCAATATCTATCATCACAGGAGAGAGTTTCATGGCAATCAAGATTGACAGGACATACCTGCCGTTTCTTTCAGAGACATCATTGCTTGAAAAGTTTCCAAAGGTGATGGTTGATGCAGGAGCAATCAAGTTTGTCTGCAACGGCGCAAACATCATGCGTCCAGGCATCAAGAGTTTTACGGATTTTGAAAAAGACCAGATAGTGTGTGTTGCAGAGGAGACACATAACAAATTCCTTTCAATAGGCAAGTCACTTGTCTCAAGCCAGGAGATGGCAAATATAGCAAAGGGAGAGGTCGTGAAAAATCTCCATTACATATCAGACAAATATTGGGAAGCTGCAAAAACAATAAAAAAGTAAATCAGTTTTGTACCGATTCTCTTATTCCGTTCTTGTCACAGACAAGAATATCGATCCCGTCACCGCTTGCTGCATCACGCATTATGGCTGACTTGACAGATTTTACTGCAAGTGTCACCGCGTCCTTTTCCTGCATTCCTTTCTTGAATTCCTGATCCAAGACTCCAAGCGCCATCTCGGCACCGGTGCCCACTGCAGCATAGTCGTCAGGAAGAACAGAGCCCAGAGGATCAAGCGTGTAAATTGTCGCCTGTCCGTCTACCCCGCCCACTATAACCTGGGTCAGCAACGGATAGAACCTTCTTTCATACATTAGAGATGACATCATTTTAGCAACAGAGTTTGGAGGAATCTCCCTTTTGAGTTCGAGTTTTCTGACCTTTGTAAGAGCCCGCATTTGCATTGCCAGTACCTGCATGTCTGCCACCATTCCTGCGCAGCATGCACCCACAAAGTCTGTTATCTTGAAGGTCTTCTTGGTGGTCTTGCTTACCACGAAATTGCCATAAGATATTCTTCTCTCGCTAGCCAGTACGATGCCCCCGTCATATGTTATTCCCACTGCGGTAGCACCTGGCATATACATATAGGCCATGATTGAACTGCCAAACGAGCACAATAAAGGCCTTTCTCTGCATTCGATGATCTTTCTTTATGAAAACAGTATGTGTAAAAAATGACAAGTCGGTCTACGCTCCAAACTTTTTAATTATTTTGCACATACATTTTGTGGTCTTTTTTAGAAGGTCGACTCGGGCAAATTCGTTTGGCGAATGGATCCTTGCATAAATGTACGTGCTTCCAACCGAGATGCATGGTGCCTTTAGAACCTTGGCAAACGAGTGCATCGGACCCGTACCTGCAGACGATACGCTGATTATCGATTTTCCAAACGACTCGTCTGCAGCCCTTTTTACCATCCCGACAAACGAATCAGATATCTTGGTTCGGGAGGCAGCCTCGCCATGAATCATGTGCACCTTGATATCTCCAAATCCATTATCCCTCAGGTGTTTTTCAAGCCTTGAGAGTTGTTTTAGCGGATCCATCTTTGGCACCAGCCTGAAATCAATTTTTACCAATGCCTTTGACGGCAGTACGGTTTTTGCCCCTAGCCCCTCCCACCCTGACGAGAATCCTGCAATGTTGCATGTCGGGTCTCCCACAACTGCTTTTCGTATGTCTATTCCCTTTTTCTTTCCAAGAAACCTTGTAATTCCGTATTCTTTTTTGAATGATTTTTCGTCAAACGGTTCTTGGGCAATCACACCAAGCTCCTCCCTTGTAAACTTGTCAACCTCTTGATACCAGTCCTTGATGAGAATCTTTCCATTGCTGTCGCGTAGCGTGCCAAGTGCCTCAACCAACCTCCATGCAGGATTTTCAATCAGCACTGCGAGGCTAGAATGTGCATCGCGAATTGACTCTTGAATGGAAAGTTCAACATACAATAGGCCTTTCATGCCGAGGCTGATGATTGGCCTGTCCTTTTCGTCGACATAACCAAATTCCCATATCACCCCGCCACAGGACAGCTTTTTTTGATATTTTTTCAGGTATTGCTCAACGTGCATGCTTCCTATCTCTTCTTCACCCTCGACTAGGAATTTTATGTTGCATGGAACATCGCCTGTTGTCTTGAGAAATGCCTCTACTGCCTTGATTCTTGTGACAAGCTCTCCCTTGTCATCAGCCGAGCCTCTCCCATAGATCTTGTTGCCTCTCATCTTGCCACTGAACGGTGGATCGTTCCACAGCTCAAGCGGCTCTTCAGGCTGAACGTCATAATGGTTGTAAAACAATAACGTCTTGCCTGGATTTTTCTTTGACCTGACTTCCCCGTATACTGCAGGAGGTATTCCTTTTCCAAGACGCAGTATCTCTGCACGTATTCCGGATTTCTTCATCATCTGTACCACTAGTTTTGCACATTCCTCAAGCCCCAGGTTTTTTGCAGAGACGCTTGGCTGCCTTATCAGCTTCTGCAGGTCAGAAATCAGGGCAGGCATGATTTTGTCAACGTATCTTTCTTGCATGGTACGATCACTTGGTCCTGTCAAACGGCTTCATGGCAGTAGGAATAAAGTCCAATAGATCTGTTGCTACAATGTGCAGTCCATTTTTCTTTTGCGCCAGTGCACCGGCCCTGCCGTTTACAAATGCCGCGGCGGATGCAGCTTCTACAGGCCTGCGGTTCTTTGACAGCATGGCAGCGACAATTCCAGACAGCACGTCTCCTGTCCCCCCAACTGTCATCGATGCAAGATTCTTTGGGTTGAGAAACATCTTTGCCCCATCCGATATGACATCAGTTGGTCCCTTGAGCAGTATTGTCACGCCGTTTTCTCTTGCATGCTTTTGCACCAGGGAAGACCTTTGTTTGATGTTGTCCTGAGGCATCTCTCCAAACAGTCTCTTGAACTCTCCTGCATGGGGGGTGACGGTAACCTTTTTGTCTCTAATCTCAGGCAGAATTTCCGGCACAAGTGCACTTGCATCAAGTGACAGCATCACAGCCCTGTCAAGAAGATCCTTTACCAGCATTTTGAGCGCCTCCCTGTCCTGTATTGCAAGCCCCATTCCAATCGTGGCCGAGTCAAGGTCGTTTGGTATTATTCCAACAAGCTTCCTTGCAGCACCTCGGGTCAGCTTGGCGTCCACAAGCGGAACCACAATGAGGTTTGGAGAATACGCCCTTGTTGCAGTGACATTGAGCTTTGGAACACACGTGTAAACTAGGTCTGTTCCCGTTCTGAGCGCAGCAAGTGATGAAAGGATTGGTGCACCGTGGTACAGATAGCTTCCCCCAAGTACCAGCACCTTGCCGTTGTCTCCCTTTCGCGCTAATGACTTTCGTGACGGAATAAAAGTTTTAACAATCGCATTCTGGAGAACATTATTCAACGAGTCTTTCTATTTTTTCTCGCTGGATAAACCTTCGTCTTCTTCTGACTCGTCTTCTGCAGGTTCTGGCACCTGTTCTGTCACGGTCCTCCGAAGGTCTTTTGGTGTTGTGACCTTTCTTGCAAACGCAACATATGTCGTGTGTCCTATGCCGCGAAAAGAATGCCTTGTCTTTCCCTCGCGCGCCTCTATTGTCCTTACAATTTGTTCTGTAAACTCGAGATCAAAGAAATCGTTTTCCCACAGGGACGATGCGAGTTTTTCAAGCTGGTTCATTGTGGGGCATATTGCCACAATGTATCCGCTGCCCTTTAGCATCTTTCTTGCCTGCGGCACAACAGTCCAAGGGTCACCCAGGTCTACTACCACCATGTCAGCGTCTGCCTGCGGCACCTTCTTTGAGTTTTTTATGTCAAGTTTTTCCATGGTAACGTATTTTGATACTCCGGCCCTTTCGATGTTTTTCCGTGCAATTGCCATAAAGTTTTCATCAACATCATATGTGTATACATGTCCTCTCGGCTTTACAAGGCTTGCAAGAAATGTCGTAAGCGAGCCGCTGCCCGTGCCAATCTCGACAATCTTCTGCCCGCTCTGAAGCCCGGTCCTTGCCGCAATGTATCCCAAGTCTTTTGGGTAGACTATCTGGGTGCTGCGTTGGCTCTTCATGACATAGTCGTATACCGTGGGCTCGAGAAGATAGATTATCTTGCCCTTGTTTGTCTTGATCGCGCTTCCATATTCCTTGCCTATCACTTTTTTGTGATCAATTATGCCTACATGAGTGTGAAACTGCTGTTTTCTTGATACTTTCATCAGCCATTTTTTAGAGTCGCTGAAAAAGAACAGCACATTGCTGTTCTGTTTTATTTTCTTCACAACTAAGCCTCATTCCATGCGGATAATAGTATTTCCAAATTTTGGAAATTCTAAATTACATCCTGTCTGGGGCATCAATTCCCAAAAGGTCAAGTGCCTTGCGCAACGTTTCCTTGAAGGACCACACAAGGCAGAGTCTTGCATTTATCATCTCAGGAGACTCAGCAGTCAGCACCTTGACATGCTCGTAAAATGAGTTGAATGATACCGCAAGCTCGTGACAGTATCTTGCAATCAATTTTGGCGAGAGATTCCTTGCCGAGTCCTCCACCTGAATGTCAAACCTGCCTATTGCCTTTGCAAGGCCTCTCTCATGGATTGTAGTCAGACAGTCAAATGAAACACCAAACTCTGGCGTTTTTCCTGCCTTTTCAAGAATCCTTACTGCCCTTGCATGAGCATACTGGATGTATGGTCCGGTATCGCCCTCCAAGCTCAGCGACTCGGTTAGATCAAACACAATTATCTTGTCAAGGTCTTGTTTTATCATTGCGTATCTTAATGCGCCCACCGCAACCTGTTCTGCGATTTTTACCAACGATGCATCGTCAAGTTCCGGATTTCTCTTCTTTGCCTCCTCGTATGTCTTCACTCCAAGTATGTCAAGCACATAGTCTGCGTTGACATAGATCCCCTTTCGTCCCGACATCTGTACAGACTTGCCTCCGGTTTCAAGATTGAGTGTCTTTGCGGTGTCTGGACTTAGCGTAACAGACTCGTATCCAAGGTGCATGTATGATTTTTTTCCAGACTTGAAATCAGAGATTATTTTTGTAATTATATTTTGCAAACGGGACTGCCTGGAGTCTATTACCGTGATTACCCTGTCGCCAGTAAAGTCAAGTCTTGTTCCTGTATCTTCAAGAGTTGTCTGCCAGAGCACCTGATGGTTTTTTTGCACGATATACTGCTTGTAATGGAACGGATCATCCAGTATGCCAAGCTTCCACGCTGCATACGGGATGTCTTTTGCGATATAGGTTGCAATGCCGTTGCTTCTGACCAGTATCTTGTCTTCTTCCACAGAGTCTGATTTTATAACCCAGCAGCCAGAGTTTTTCCCCTCTCCTTCAAGATAGATTATTCCAAGTGATTTCATCTTATCAAAGACAGTCTTCCACAGGCTTGAGCGGATTATCTGCGACTCGAAATTCAGGCAGTCATATGTCACGCCAAGCCTCCAGCATGTCTTGAGCTGCTCTTCCAGCACTCTCCTCGTTATCTCGTCCCCAAACTTTGCAATCTCGGATCTTCCCTCCTCGAGCTCCTTTAGGACCAGAACTCTTTTTTCTGCAAGTGATTTTTCAGTCTCATATCTTTCAGTGATGTTCACATATACGACATCCCCGCAATAGTGATCAAATTTCTGTCCCTGCGGCGGCTCCTTTGAGAACCCGCCGTACAGGAACCCGACTATAATGTCTGCCACCTGCAACCCCGAGTCGTCCACATAGTTTAGCACGTTTACGTCATAGTTTGCCTTGTGCAGGATTCTCGCAACAGTATCTCCTATGATGATGTTTCTTACATGTCCTATGTGCAGTGCCTTGTTTGGGTTGACGCTTGTATGTTCTACTACCGTTTTTGCACCCTTGCCAAGGTCAAACTCGCCATAGTTTTTTTCTGTGGATGATTCCAGTATTGATTTTACAAGAACAGAATTGTTTGCAGTGAAATTCAGATAGCCCGACTGGTGAACGTTTACTTCGGACACCAGGCTGCCCTTTTGTGTGCGGTATAGCGCTGCAATGGATTCTGATATTTCAGACGGTCTTTTCTTCAGCGGCTTTGCAAGCAGAAACCCAATGTTGCAGCTAATGTCCCCAAACTCTGGCTTGGATGACTCGGAAACATCAAAGACTACCGCAGGATATCCAAGATCGAAGGATATCTTTTGCACGGCGGACCTGATTTCGTTAAAAAGAAGTCGCAATGTCATGATATCATTTCACTAAAAGTTTTAATTCAATTTTTTCAAGGGCCTCTATCACTCCGTCCCCCTCGTGGCCCTCTACTGAAATTGTCGCATGTGATTTCACAGTATCGGATGCATTACCCATTGCCACGCTGACACCTGCCATCTGGAACAGTGGTATGTCAGTCTCGCTGTCGCCTATTGCAATCACATCGTCCCTTGTCGCAGAGAACATGCTCATCACCTCAAGAAACCCGTTTGCCTTGTTTACCCCTTTTGAGTCTATGTGGTATGCATACATGCTGTCAGACAGCTGGACATCAAAGTTATTTTCAGACAAAATCTTTTTTCCAAGCTCAATGTCAAAATTCCTTTCAAGTACGACTTCGGTGATACGTGGAAAGACTGGTTTTTCTACAGCTTCTGGGATTTTTTTCTTGAGAAACTCAAATGCTTTCATGCATTCCTGCCTGTTTCCAATCAGTTTGTGCTCGTTAGGCCCTGACGTTATTATTCCTCCGTTTTCTCCAACTGCAATTCTTGTCGTTCCTCCAAATACGGAAAGCACATAGGCCTCAACAGACGACCTTCCAGTCACATAGATTACCTTGTGGCCAAGTTTTACCAGATATCGCAGTGCGCCAAGCGCGTCAAGGTTCACCCTTCCTCCCTTGTTATCGGTGATTGTGCCGTCAATGTCTACTGCAAATATCTTGGGCCTCATTCAACCCAGATATCATGCTGGGCAATAATAACTGATGTTGCCTGAAAGTTTGTACTTGGAACATCAAAACTTGACATGCCACTTTATCACGCGAAACAATTATGGGTTCTTTGACTTGAATTGGAAGTAGAGTTCCTTTCTTGTTCCTTCCTGGTCCCATGCGGTTGCCTTGTATCTTCCTGATACACTCCACTGTTTTGTGTTAAACCTGAATACGGTTGAATAGTTTCCCTTCTGCGAGTTGATGTACTGGTCTGCGCTAAAGACCTCTTTTTCAGACGGATCCAAAATCACCACATGCATTGTCTGCTTTGGGTTCAGCGTCTCATAGTCCACCTTTAGCTTTACGTATTCTCCCTCGTTGTAGATTGCCTTGTCAATGTTTAGTACAATCTTGCCTGCCATCTGCCTTTTGTTATTTGTTGGAATTTAAAATATGTACCTAGCAACAAATACAGATGGCTAAAATATTCATCTGTGGCATTAACTGCGTGACAAGAAAAGGAGCAGTCGCAGAGATTCTTAGCAAGGCGTTGTACCATGACGAATCTGATCGTTATTATGTAGGATACATTGATTTTGACAAGATCATAGAGGTCACTCTGCCAGAGTTTCTCAAGTTGTCTGAAAATTTTGAGGCAATACCCGCCACAAGGATCACCTACATAAAGAAAGATAACAAGATGTTGTATTCCAGATCAAACAGATGAAAAATGATCCTCCAGTACAATTGGATGTTTTTTTATCATTGGATTAAATATGCAGGCTAGGCTACTTTGAGCTGTGCTGATTGATTTTTTAAAGCCCGTACTTGAGAATCCTTTCTTTGTAAAATATGGGCTGGTCGGTCTCTTCCTTAACTGCATATTTGCCTCAGTCATACCATTTCCCATAGTGATAACGTCAACTGCACTTTTACTTGACGGAGAAAATCCCGCGACGGTGTTTCTAGTGATGGCAACAGGTTCCATCATAGGAGGGATTCTGACATATTTCATAGGGTATGACGGGAAAAAAATGTACAGGCTGCTAAGAAAGACCCACAACGAAAACCAGTATCAGAAAAGCTTTGAGAGCCTAAATAAGCATGGCTGGGTCATAATATTTGGCCTGAGTCTTGTGCCAATACTGACAGAGATTGTCACAATCATAGCAGGAGTAAAGAGATACAACTTCAAGAAATTTGTCATTGCCATGGCGGTGGCAAGAACTGCCAGTGCATTTGCATCGGTTTATTTTGGAAGCATGTTTGCACAATATTTCAATTACGTAAAACCGTGAGATGTAAAAATAAAATCCCCTCATGACTGGTAAGATTTTATTCAGCGAGGACTGGAGACAAGTCAATGGGAATTCCAGAAAAAATCCAAGCCATAAAAGACGAGATGGCAAAGACCCAGATCAACAAGGCCACCGAGCACCACATAGGTCTACTCAAGGCAAAGCTTGCCAAGCTCAAAAGAGAGCAGGAGGAGGTAAAGTCAAGAGGTTCTGGAAGCTCGGTCGGATTTGATGTAAAAAGGACAGGAGATGCAACAGTTGTCTTTATCGGGTTGCCAAGTGTAGGCAAGTCCACATTGCTCAACAGACTTACCGGTGCAAAATCTGCGGTTGGTGCATTCCAATTCACAACAACAACAGTAATACCAGGAATGATGGAATATCGCGGTGCCAAGATTCAGGTGCTTGACCTTCCCGGAATCATCAAGGGGGCTTCAACTGGAAAGGGATTGGGAAAAAGAGTTCTTGCGGTTGCAAAGAGTGCAGACCTTGTGTTAATCATACTTGACGTATTCCAGCCGTACCACGAGGAGGTCATCAGGACGGAACTAGGAAATATCGGGATCAGGCTGGACCAAAAGCCTCCAAACATAGTAATAGAAAAAACAGGAGATGGAGGACTGTCTGTAAGCCAGCAGGTGCCCCTCACAAAAATGTCTGTAAACCTACTCAAGGATATTTTGCGAGTCTACGGAATAAACAACGGCAGAGTCTTGATAAGAGAAGACATTGATTCGGAACAGCTCACAGACTATGTTTCTGGAAACAAGTTTTACGTCGAGTCGCTGACCATCATGAACAAGATAGATTTGGTAAACCAAGGATTCCTAAATGAGCTTCAGGAAAAGAGCAAATCAAAGATCATACCCATATCAGCAGATTCGGACATTAACGTTACAGCACTAAAGGATGCAATTTATGAAAAACTTGACTTTATCCGCATTTACATGAGGCCAAAGGGCGGCGAGACAGACTATAAGGAGCCACTCATAACAAGGCGCAACTCAACGGTTCTTGATGTGTGCAACAAGTTGCACCGAGACTTGAAAAAAGACTTTAGGTATTCGCTTGTTTGGGGCAAGAGCGTCAAGTTTGGCGGACAAAGAGTCGGCATCAACCATACACTTGAAGACGAAGACGTGCTTACAATAGTGAAAAACAAATAGCAACTGCTATTTTTGCGTACATCTTTTTACAAACAGTGGAAAAAGAAACAGAAAACAGGTGGTGCAAGAAATGTTGTTCAAGAACACGACAGGAGATAGTTTTCATGCCGGAGATACCAACTTACAAACGAAGGCGTCAGTACAAATGCACCGAGTGCGGACAGATCTCGTGGTTGCAAGGAAGAAGACCATCAGCTGAATCAGTTTACTGACAAAATTGCGATCAATTTTTTAGAATTTTGTGAAAAATTTGTTGATACAATATCAGTAATTGGTGTAATTTTCTTAAGTGTAACGATAGAAAAACAAGTGAAATGTAAAACGATGTAATGGCAACCAAAAGACGCGCTAAAAAAGCTGCTAGAAGATCAGCTCCAAAGAGAAAAGCTCCAAAGAGAGGATCAGCAGCCAGAAAAACAGCTGGTAAATCTAAAAAGAGATCTGCTGCAAAACGCAGAAGATAAAATCAAAAATTATCGCTTGCAATCAGGCGATAATTTTAATATTTTAGATTACAGAAAGCCTGGCTGTTGAATTCAGCTTGTCATTAACAGACTCAGGCCAAAGAATTTCTTTCAATTTTCAACCAACAACAAATGCTTTTCCTCAAAACACATTCTTCACGTACAGCACTTTTTTCACAATTTAACTTTTTTCCAAAAAACAAGATTATAAAAAATATTGCATCAGTAAAGAAAGCTTAGCAACTTTATTTGTTGCTCTGTAGTTATCATGTTCTTTGATGCCATGATCTCAAGAAGCTGAGTTATCAATTGTTTTTGCTGCTCTGAAAATCCTGGCTGTCCTGGCGGGCCCGGTGGACCAGGCGGACCCCTTGGACCCTGATCTCCCATCGGGCCTTGTGGACCTTGTGGGCCCTTGTCTCCCGGAGAGCCCGGAGGACCTGTGACTCCCTTGTCGCCCTGTGGACCCTGAACTCCTTGTGGGCCCTTGTCTCCTGATTGTCCCTGTGGCCCCAGTGGACCCTTTTCGCCCTGTGGGCCCTGAATGCCTTGTGGGCCTGGTGGACCTTGCGGACCGGGTGGACCCCTTGGACCCTGCTCCCCCGGAGGACCGGGTAGACCCCTTGGACCCTTTTCTCCCTGCGGTCCTGGAATTCCAGTGAGCCCCTTTTCTCCTGGAGGGCCTTGTGGGCCTTGCGGACCCTTGTCGCCAAGCGGACCTTGTGGACCTGTCAGTCCCTTGTCCCCTTGCGGGCCTTGTGGGCCTACTGGGCCCTTGTCTCCAAGCGGACCTGTCGGACCTTTTGGACCTTTTTCTCCCGGAGGACCCAAAATTCCCTTGTCTCCTTGAGGACCAGGTGGGCCCGTAGTGCCTTTTTCTCCTACAGGTCCAATCTCTCCTGTTATTCCCTTTTCTCCCTTGTCACCCTTGTCACCTTTATCTCCCTTGTCACCAGTCTCTCCCTTTTCTCCACGCGGACCCTTGTCTCCCGATGGGCCCTTGTCACCGGTAATTCCTTTGTCACCGATTGGTCCCTTGTCTCCTCTGTCTCCCTTGTCACCTGGAGGTCCCTGTGGACCCTTGTCTCCCGGAAGGCCTTGTGGACCCGGTACACCCTTGTCGCCCTGCTGTCCAGGAATTCCTTGCGAACCGACAGGTCCCTGTGGTCCGGGAAGACCCGGTAGGCCCTGTACTCCCGGAGGTCCCTGTGGACCGCGCGGCCCCGGAGTGCCAGGAGGCGGATAATAATATTCAGATGGTTGTTTTTGACTACCCCTTGCAGGCTCTTCTTTTTGATGGCTTGAGGGTTGGTATGTCTCTCCTGCAATTTGCGACACGCTGACTTGGAATACCGCACTAATTGATGAGAATTGATCCAAAACTACAATCCAAACTGAACCTCTTGCAAATACAGAATCAGGAATAGGATTTCTTGCAGAGCCAAGTGTCTGCACAAACTTGCTGTCTTTTACCCTTAGGTGAAAACTGTCTTTCCAGAGAGTCGGAAAGTTCCTGCGCTTTACGTCGTCTTGAGATGGCTGGTAGTCACAGATGGAAATCTGCACCTCAAAAACGCCCGATGACATCTTAAACGGCGACTCGCCAGATATCTCAATAGTCTTATCTCCGGCTGACATATTCTAGGTGTAATACCTCAGTATTTTTGTATTTATCAGGCGTTATAAAGCCCGCTTGCCAACAAAATTTGCTTTTTAGACCACCCGGAATGGTATTTATCTATGGAAAATCCATGTTTTACCAACCGTGAAAAAATTATTCAAGGACAGCTTGGATTTGCCTAAAAACAAGGGCGATGAACCGACAACGTCCGTAGACGTATCAAAGGAATCAAAGCTTGTAGACCCCAATTATGCTAGAGACAAGATGTACAAGAAGGGAGTCAACCTCATGGCAGACGAGAAGATGGAAGATGCTGCAAGGGCATTTGAGGGAGCCATACAGATAGACCCCGGTCATGTCGAATCGCTTTTGAAATTAGGGTATGCGAGATTTCACATGGGCGACTTGGCAGGTGCCATGGAATCCTACAACAAGGTCCACGAGATAGATGTCACAAATTCCGAGGCCTGGAACCTAAAGGGCCTGATCCATTACAGGCAGAAAAACTATGAGAAAGCTTTAGAGTGCGTTGAAAAGGCAATCGAGACTAATCCAACTGACGGCATGTCGTGGTACAACAAGTCGTGTTATCATTCTCTTCTAAACCAGATTCCCGAATCGATTGAGGCCCTAAAGCGCTCAATTGAAATTGATGTCAAAAATGCAAAAAAAGCCGTAAGGGATAAGGACTTTGAAAACGTCAGGGCGGACGAAGGCTACAGAAGAATTGTCGAGGTTGTTGTCCTTGAATCTATAAGACAGGGATATCACAAGGTGGGACAGATAGTTTGGACCACAATGCTTGGAAAATTAGAAGTTGAGGATGCTGCAAGAAAGTTGCTTGAAAAAGGCCTCTTGGTTAAAGTAGAAAAAAACATTGGCCTGACAAAAGTTGACGAGTATGAGATTGCACCAGAGCTTGCAGCAAAGATAGGCGTTGAGAAAAAGGGATTGTTTGGAACAACGAAAAAAATAAACCCATTGCTTGTCCAGCACCTAAAAGAAATTAGCGAGGCAATACATGCAGTCAAGAGTGCAATAGAAAAAGGAGATGTCGAGGACGTGCTTGCAAAGATGGATGTCTTCATCGATCCGAGCAAAAAGGGGGCACAGATGATCGAACACTTTTTTGAGGAACACAGGGATATTAGATTTTTCAGGATAAGACTTGCAGACAAGAGATACGAATATCTGCAGACAAACAAACAGAAGATGCTAGATCTCTTTGATCACATAGAAAGCCAGGCCACAAAGAGACTAAGAAATGAGACTGTCGGAAGCGCGTAAAAATTCTATTCTGCTGAAAGGTCCCAATAGTTTGCATCATTTTGCTTTTCTATTGGTTTTTCAAGTGACTTCCATTCCTTAAACGAGCGGACATAGAGCCTGACATTTGGAATGCCTATCGACTTTAGCGCATAGTATCCAAGCCCCGACAGCGTTCCAACGCTGCCACAGTATGTAATCACCTCAGAGTCAGACGAGATATACCTATTCTGCATGAATCTTTTCAGCTCGTCTTTTGGTCTCAGTATGTTTTGTTGGGATGCAAGCATGCGGTACGGGATATTTATGGCCCCAGGTATGTGGTTCTCAAGAAAGTTGAGCCTCTCCCTGTTGTCCATCAGTATTGCGCCTTTTTCCTTTGCAGGAATTATATAGTCTGCCGTTGCAAGAATTTGCGGCTGGAGTTTCAGCGAGTGTGTTTTCTTGGTCGTACTTGGAGACTCGACTGTTGTTTCCAGTCCGAGTCTTTTCCACGAGCCGTATGTAATGTCAAGCAGTGATACATCATCGTGCCCAATATACTGCAATGTCCACGCTACGCGCGATGCCAGTGCACCAAATGTATCATCGTATACCACAACAGGGGTCTCGTCATCTATTCCAAAGGATTGCGTGTACTGGAGAGTTTTTTCAGGGCTGTCGTCAGCAAGAAGATTGGACAGTGGGAAATTGACCGCCCCCGGTATGTGACCCTGCTTGTAGTCATCTTCTTTTCTTATGTCAAGAACCCTAACGCTCTTGTCCCTAATCTCCGATCGCAGAACATCGGCATTAACTGTAATTCTTGCGGTCTTTTCTTTGCTCAAGCGGCGCATTCGCCCCTTCCGGTCCTGGCATGGTAGCTTCCGTCGTTTCCATAGTCAACGTAAAAGTCGGATTCTTGCTCTATTGTGGGGGGCGCCACTACAGGCTTGAGCAATTCCTTGATATCGTTAACTGATTTTATCTTGTTTCCGTTTCCTGTCACAATATTGTAGAGCCACTTGTCCAGAGTCTCACCAAGTCTTTTGTCAGACTTGAAAACCTCAATTACTTTTAAAATTGCAGGAATGACTCGTTTTGCAGGAACCTTGGTCGTTGTCAGCCCAAGCATTGATTGTCCGTCTGCCCTTCCTCCAAGCAACATAGTATACAATGGATACATGTCTTTTCCAAACCTTCCACCTCCGCCATAGAATCCGATTGTAGCTATCTCGTGCTGGCCACAAGAGTTTGGACATCCACTTATCTTTATTGTAGAATCTCTCAAGTCGGTGTCTTCGTCAAGTTTTAGCTCTAGAAATTTTCTCTGCACTTCCTTTGCTAGCCTGTGCGAGTTTGTCAGAGCCAAGTTGCATGATGTTGTTCCGGAACATCCAACTACTGATGCCATTGTCAGCGCGCCAGGGTTTGCAAGCCCGACTTCGAGCAATGCCAAATAAAGTCTTTGAAGGTCTTCGTCTTTTACCCATCTGAATACAATATCCTGAGCAAACCCATTCCTGATTCTCCCCTCTGCGGAAAATTCTCGGGCCATCTCTGCAACTGCTCGCAATTGGCTTGCAGTAATGTCTCCTGATTCAAGCGTGATAAATGCAGTGCTATAGCCATGCTGTTTTTGTTTCATGGTGTTTGATTTCATCCATCTTGACAGTCCTTGCGGTGGAGAAGGCATCTCGGAGCTTATCGAGACTTTGTGCAACACTTCAGGACTCTTGTCAAGATCAAGCTTTACAACGACAGACTGGACAAGTTTCACCATTGCCCTCTCTTTTAGTATGATTCCCTGGAATTTTTCCCATCCAAGCTCATTTACAAGATAGCGCATCCTGTTTCTTGCCATGTTCTCTCTATTTCCCATCCTGTCATAGATTCTGATAACTGCAATGATTGTATACAACACGTCTGCCTCCGGAGTGAATGGCTCAAGCTGGTGTCCCACAAACGACTGGGCTCCAAGTCCGCCTCCAAGGAAAATCTTAAATCCGTTTTCCAGTTTTCCGTTGATTTCCATTTGTTGCGGTATCAACCCGATATCCACTATTCTTGCCATCCCGTGTTTTTCACAGCACGTATAGTTTATCTTGAATTTTCTTGGAAGCGACTGGTTCATTGCATTTCGAAGAAGGAACTTTGCGGTAGACAGGGCGTATGGGGTTGGATCAAATATTTCCTCCGGGCATACACCTGCAAGCGGACTGCACATTACATTTCTTACAGAGTTGCCACAAGCCTCCCTTGACGTCAGCCCGGTCTCTGCAAGGCCCCGCATGACTTCGGATACATCTTCTAGTGCGACCCAGTGAAGTTGGAAGTTTTGCCTTGTTGAAACATGTGCGTTTCCAATCGAGAACGATTCGCTAAGCTCGGCAATTTTTTCCAGCTGTTCGGGATAAACCTCGCCTGCCGGAATTTTGACACGTATCATACTATAATCATCAGTCATTCTGCTGCCATATGCACCGTGCTGGAGTCTGAATCTGCGCAAGTCATCGCGGGTAATTTTTCCCTGTCTGAATTGTTTTACCATCTCTGCAAATTTTTCAGCCTCCTCTATTCGTCCCCACTGTATCTTGGGTTTTGGCAGGTTGTCTGGCTTTGATTGGGAAAGACTAGTCTTGCTCAATTATGGATGATACTTGTCGGTGTGCATATAAATTTTAAAATAGACGCCAGATATGCAATGCGCCAAAGATCTTGTGGCAAGATTTTCCTCCTCTTTCACACAGAAGAGGCAGTATTTTCGCTGGAAAAAACTGTATGAGAACCAGAAAAGAGTTAAATGAAGACCGGCAAGAAAAAATTGCGTGCCAGACAAGATCAAGGTTGCAATAGCAGGAATCGGTAACGTAACCTCAACACTGGTAAAAGGATTAGAGTTTTACAAAAATTCAGTCGAGGGCCTATGGCATCCAAAGATTGGAGGGTTTTCCCTCAGCGACATGACAATTGTGGCAGTCTTTGACATTGATTCTGCCAAGGTTGACAAAAAAATTGGCAGTATTGTTTCAGATAACAAGACATCTTTTTCAGATATTTCTGTACAACCTGGCATAATGACAGACGCAGTGTCATCACACATAAGCAAGAACGGCCAGGTGAAGACCGTAAGCTATGAAGAATTTGTAAAATCGCTTGCCGCATCCAGGCCTGATTTTTGTGTAAACGTGATCTCTTCAGGACTTGACAAGACATCAGAAAAATATGCAGAGGCCGCACTTGATGCAGGGTGTTCTTTTTTCAATGCGACATCAGCCAAGACGACAACTGACAAGACAAGAAAGGCGTTTGAGTCAAAAGGGTTGATGATACTTGGAGACGACCTGATGAGCCAGTTTGGCGGCACTGCGTTTCACCGAGGTATGATTGATTTTATGACAAACAGGGGCATCAAGGTGAAAAAGGCATACCAGCTTGATGTCGGAGGAAATCAGGACACTATGAATACAATGGTAGAAGAGATCAGGGAGAGAAAACGCAACATCAAGACAGAATCCATTGCAATTGAATCGCCTCAGCCCTTCATGTCTGCAGCAGGAACCACAGAATATGCAGAACAGCTTGGTGATTCCAGAGTGAGCTATTACTGGATGGAGGCAAGGGGATTTCTTGGCTCTACAATAGAGATGGACCTTGCACTCAAGACAAGCGATAGTACAAATGGTTGCAATGTAATAGTTGACGCGCTGCGAGCTGCAAAGTCTGCGCTTGCCAAAAAGGATCTGTCCAAGACAGACATCATCTCATCATATGCATTCAAGAACCCGGCAAAAAGAATTCACATAAGGGAGGGCATCAAGTCATTTGAAGATGCTTTTGCAAACTGAGCAAACTATTAATGTACTGTTGCAAGGATGTTTTTCATGCAGAA
This sequence comes from Nitrososphaerota archaeon, assembly GCA_028867735.1. Taxonomy (GTDB): domain Archaea; phylum Thermoproteota; class Nitrososphaeria; order Nitrososphaerales; family Nitrosopumilaceae; genus Nitrosotalea. The sequence goes on along the minus strand of JAGWFW010000011.1, from coordinate 6,480 downwards.
GAGTGTAGAGACAGGAGTACCAAAAATTTTTGCAGACGTGGATGAGAAGGAAATCACGCGTGCAATTGCAGACGAGTTTCATTCAGTGCTTGTAGACAGAGCAGACTCGGATGTCATAATCATAGGTGCAGGCCCGGCAGGCCTTACTGCAAGCAGAGAGCTTGCAGCAATGGGATTCAAGACGCTCGTAATAGAACAAAACAACTATCTTGGAGGAGGATACTGGCTTGGCGGATACATGATGAATCCGGTAACAGTCAGGGCTCCGGCGCAGAAAATCTGGGACGAGCTTGGAATTCCCTACAAGAAGGTAAGAGAAGGCTTGTATCTCACACCAGGACCTCACGCGGTTTCAAAATTAATAGCAGCAGCATGCGATGCTGGAGTAAAATTCCTCAACCTGACCAAGTTTGATGATCTTGTATTGAAGAACGGCAGAGTAGCAGGAATTGTTGTAAACTGGATGCCAGTATCTGCGCTTCCAAGAAACATCACGTGTGTTGATCCTGTCGCACTAGAGTCCAAGATAGTCATTGATGCGTCAGGACATGACTCTGTTGCAGTAAAGAGACTTGTTGACAGAAAACTTGTGGACTGGAAAGGCATGGACCCAATGTGGGTCGATGACGGCGAGAACAAGGTGGTATATCATACAGGAGAAGTTTTCCCTGGCCTTGTGGTATCTGGCATGTCAGTGACTGAAACATACGGTATTGCAAGAATGGGGCCGACATATGGCTCCATGTTGCTTTCAGGCAAAAAGGCAGCCGAGATTACTGCAGTCAAGATAAAAGAGCTAAGAAGATAAGCCAAATCCCAGATACCATACTTGTTGAAGATATCAAGACTGTTTTTGTATGACGAGCCAAGTGTGCCCCAGATCAGGATACAAAATCTTGCAGAATTTATCAAAAAACAAACTGGGATAGACGTCGAGGTGCGTCAGTGCTTTTTCAAATATTTTGGTAAAAAAGAAAAAACATTGCATGACCTTGCGTCATGCCGTGTCTTCAACCCGTATGTACCTTTTGAAAAACACAGTCCCACTGCAGAAGAAGTTGCGTTTGAAGAACAGGATTCTGCAAGCAATATTGTATTGTATGATGGATTTGAGCTCCAAAACATTTTCATGGATTGTATCCCTGAAGAGGAATTGTCGCAGGACAGGTTTCACCTTATTTTTACAACCAAGCTTTGCTGCAGTTATGACTATGATGACTACAGATATCATGGAAGGGCGGTGATATGTTCCAACCCGTCAATCATATCCACCACAGGAATAATCGAGGCTCCTGCAAAACCCCGCGATTATTATATGAAGATGTACGAAAAAATGTCGCAGGGGCTGAATCTTGACGCGCTCAGAAACGAGTTCAGCGGAAGGTTTCTTGAATATGGCGATGATAGAATTGGCATCGTAGTAAGAGGATACGCCCTGCAAGCGATATTTTATCATCTTACAGGCAACCCATTTTGTGAATCAAAGGAATGCATGTTGTACAATGCTCACTGGCAGAAAGATCTTTTGCATTCACAGATATCATCTGGCAAGCTGTGCAGACAACACCAGATGATACGTGACAACATCTGAAACCTTTATGTATAATTTAAATATGAATTACAGAGGATTTTATTTGTGCAAGCAGAGATCAGGGCTGAAAATAAGCAGCCAGAAGCAAAGAAAAAGTTTGATGTCATAATCATAGGTGCAGGGCCGGCAGGGTACACTGCGGCAATTTACACGTCAAGGGCCAAGCGCGAGACCCTCGTCATATCAGGAATACTTCCCGGAGGACAGCTAATGCTTACAACAGATGTTGAAAACTATCCAGGTTTTTCAGATGGCATCATGGGCCCAGAGCTCATGACAACAATGAGAAAACAGACTGAGAGGATGGGAGCCACCATAATTGATGATGAGGTGGTAAACGTAGATTTTAGAAGAAAGCCGTTCAAGATACTCACACATTCAGAAGAATACGAGGCAGAGGCAGTCATAATTGCTACCGGCGCAAGTCCAAGAAAACTTGGTGCAAAGGGAGAACAGGAGTTTAGCGCAAAGGGCGTCTCATACTGCGCCACATGCGACGGCCCGTTCTTCAAAAACCAGGAGATTGTGGTGGTAGGAGGAGGAGACTCGGCAATGGAGGAGGCCATCTTTCTTACCAAATTTGCAAAAAACGTTCATGTCATCCACAGAAAAGACAAGCTTCGAGCGAGCAAGATAATGCAGGACAGGGCATTTGAAAATAGCAAGATAAAATTCCACTGGAATTCTGTAATTGAAGAGATCAAAGGGAAGGAGAAAATAAACCAGATAATGATAAAAAACACGTCAACCAACAAGCAGGAAACAATGGACGTTGGCGCACTCTTTGTTGCAATAGGCCACGAACCAAACACAAAGATGTTCCAAGGCCAGGTCGAGCTTGACGAACAAGGATACATTGCACTGAAAAACCACACGCATACTAGCGTGGAGGGGATCTTTGCCGCAGGGGATGTGCACGATCACAGATACAGGCAGGCGATCACAGCTGCAGGATTTGGATGCATGGCCGCAATAGACGTGGACAAGTATCTCTCAGAAAACAGCAAAAGAAACTAGTAAAGAGAATCTTGCGAGAGGTGTCTTGCCTCTTTTAGTGCTAGATCAAACTCGGTATCAGAAAATATTTTCTGCTGCGTGTAGAGGCTCTTGAACTTTTTTCCGTCATCTGCAAATATTCCCACCACATAGCCCTTCTCTATGCTGTATTTTTTCATCGCCGTGTATATGGTTGCAGAGGACGGGCTGACTAGCATCTTTTCCTTTTCCAGTATCTCCTTTACAGATGCAAAGGCCTCGTCATTTGTTATGGTAAGCCAGTCGTCTACTACCTGTTCCCGCTTGATGAAGAGATCTGGCTTGGCAGACTCTTCAAAGTTTCTCAGCCCCTGAATGAGGTGGTTTTGTTGCGGTTGTACCGCTATTATCTTGATGTTTGGATTTTTTTCTTTCAGATATGCCCCTATCCCAGTTATTGTGCCGCCTGTCCCAACTCCAGAGAAAAAGTGCGTTATCTTTCCCTTTGTCTGCTCCCATATCTCGGGCCCTGTCCCTTTGTAGTGGCCCATAAAGTTTGCCTCGTTTGCATATTGGTTTGGAGAATAATACTTGTCAGGCCTTGCAGATGCAATAGACTTGGCAAGCGCAATGCTCTGGTCCGTTCCCGCCCCAACCTTTGGACACAGGTCATCGCTTGTCTCATACAGCACGGCTCCAAGAGACCTGATTATCTTTTTTGTCTCGTCGCTTGCCTTTTCCGGGATTACAATCTCTACCGTATATCCAAGAAGTTTTGCAATTCCTGCAAGCGCAATGCCGGTATTTCCTGAGGTTGGCTCGATTATCACGCTGTGCCCGCGTTTTATCAACCCGTTTTCTTCTGCAATCTTTACCATCCAAAATGCGGCCCTGTCTTTTACCGAGCCAAATGGATTGTACGACTCCAGTTTTGCATAAGAGTCAACCTGATTATTTGAAAGCGATTCCAGTTTTACAATCGGTGTGTTGCCAATTTTTTTTAAAAGTGTCTCGGCATCATTGAGTGCCTCGATTGTCAATTTGTCTATTTCACCTTCTTGATGGTAAATTCTAGATCCTTGTCATTCTTTTTTAATTCCAAAAGCTGGTGTCCGTTTCTGTCCACCCATCTTGATATGTCATCTTCGGATGCCGGATCGTCTGCAATTATTTTTAGAATGTTTCCCACTACCATTCTTTCCATCTCTATCTTTGTTCTAAAGACAGGCTCCGGACAGAACATTCCCCTAACGTCGATTGTTTTTGTTGGAGTTGATTCTGAAATGCCAATTCACCCGTAAACAAAAAGCTAGTAAAATGGATATTAAAAGCTATTCATGCGTGCAAAAAAAATTTCTCAAGTGAGTATCATTGGAAGTATTGCTTTCAGGTTTCGCTCATACAATATGTTATAGTCTTGATTTTTGAAATTGATTTTGTTTGAGAGTTTTGTAGTGAGATGGACTGCCACCTTGTACACTGCCCTCCACACTATACTATCAGGGTTTGATTCAAACGCGTCAATGAGAAAGCAACATAGGCCCGTTAGGTGAGGATGGCTTTCTTTAAAGTATGCAATAATGTCGTCTTTGGAATTTTTTATCTTATATCTTGCATGCTCTATCATCTCGCTGCTTGTGATGTATCCTGTTTTGCCAATTGCAACTTTACCTTTCTTCATTGCCCAAAGTATTTCGTCAAGCGTATTTTCAGATTCAATTGTATTGATACATCTTCCAAGTGTTGACACCACGTGTGAGTCACTGCCTGCCACCTCCTTCATGTTGTTTGTCTTGGCAAAATAGGACGCCCTGAGATTTGAATACCTGTCCACATTGTTGCTGTTAAATGTCTCAATCATGTCACATAGAACAGCTTTTTCCCGCAGCCCGTTGTTTAGCGCAAATGGATGTGGAGCGCATGATATCGCATCCTGTGATCGTATAACGTCAAGTATCTCATCCAAGCTCTGTCCGGGTTTGATTGTATCACTCAGTCCATATGCCAGCACGTGGATTCCTTGGTCGGTTGTTATCTCTTCTCCAGGATAGACTTGGATGTGTCGGAACTTTTCATGGTTTTCCTTGTAGCGCAACAGGTGCGTGTAGCCATTTATTGTATTGTGATTTGTAATGAAGAAAGCATCAAGATTCATCTTGTATGCCTGTTCCAGTTGTTCTTGCACGGTAATGCCGCAGTCATAGGGAGTTTCTTTTATGCCCAGTTGGAAATTTGAAAACTCGTTATGGCAGTGCAGTTCTGCACGCAGTTTATCCAATGTTTATCGCTTGCCTCAACCTATGAATATAATCTTTGTTTTCAAAATTTTTGTTCATCTAAACAGATCCTCAGAGCGCGACCTTGTTATCTCGTTTGTCATACCAGAGACATCATCATGGTTATAGTTTCTCACGATAGATATTGGAACGTGACGCGATTTACCAGTGACAAGTTCTGCAGCAGAGCATATCTCGTCTGCGATAGCAATAGCAGTAACGCGGAGGGTTCTTCCAAAATTGTCTTTTGTTCCAGCATAATCCAATATGGCTTCAATTCCGGCAACTCCTATTGCCACATTTGTCTGCCCTTGGCGAAATGGTCTCCCAAATGTATCAGATATAATGACAGCAATGTTTTTTCCTGTTTTTTCGTTTACTTGTTTGCGCAACGACTCGGCTGATGCTCTGGCGTCATATGGCAGAAGCGTAGCGTAGCCCTCCTTCACATTGCTTTCATCTACTCCCGCATTTGCACAGATAAAACCGTGTATTGTCTCAGAGATTATGATTCCGTTTCTCATCCGGACGATACGCTTTGATTGATCAAGTATCAATTGTACAACTCGTGAATCTTTCCCGTATTCGCTTGCTATGCCCGTAGCAAGCACGGTCGGGCGTATTTGTGACAGCTCAACTGTTTTTCCCTCTTGTTTTGAGACGACTTTTTGCGTAAAGACAAGAATGTCGCCATCTTGCAAGTCAGGTCTTGTTTTTGAGGCAAGCATGAGGCTTACCAAGTCATCCCCCCTAACAATTTCATTTTCAACGTGGACCGGGATGATTTCAATGGTCATTTGTTAGATCTAGTGTTTGATTGCTTAAAATCGTATTTCTGCTAGGCTATCGTGGGTGTCTGTATCTTTAGACCATAGTGCTTGTTGATTATGTCAATCAGCTTTGAGAGGTCTTTTTCCTCAAGTGTCACAGTTGCCAAGTCTTTGACAATGTCTTGTGCTCGAAATGCCACCCCAAGACCGCATATATCAAACAGTTTGATATCGTTTGCGCCATCTACTATTACTACAATGTCCTCCTTTTTTTCCTTCCATTCTCTTACCTTTATCATTGCAGACTTGGCCTTGTCAGAATCAACGTGTATTACAACGTCATCAAGTTTGCCATTTTTGAATGTCAGCTCGTTTGAAAAGACATAGTCAAGCCCAAGCTCGTCTTTTAGTCTGTCAGTCATTATAGTAAATCCTCCCGATACTGCCATTATCTTCCATCCTGCTGCCTTTAATGAATGGCAGGCGTCCCTTGCTCCGGTCATTATCTTAAGCGAATCAGCAATTTGCTTGCATGTTTCATAATCTATTCCGCGCAAGAGTTCTATTCTCTTCTTTAGTCCCTCTTCCCACTTTATGGTGCCCTCGATTCCTTTTCTTGTAATTTCCCAAATCTCATCTTGTTTGTTAATTTTTTCTGCAAGTATTGGAAGAAATTCAGCGTCAAGCAGTACGCCCTCCACATCAAAAATTGCTAACATCGGTTTCTGCTTTGTGGAATGACGCAGATTATATTAATCTTAAGCGATCTGAGAACTTGCTACCACTAGCAATATATTCCAGATTCTAAAATGATGATTATGGGCGAACTTCCACACAAATATGAAGTTTCAATCAAGGCAGCTACGAC
>JAGWFW010000119.1 GCA_028867735.1 Nitrososphaerota archaeon | reverse complement strand
GACCTTCAAATCGAGGTAGATTCTTCAGACTCGAATTATCTTTCAGTGGCACCAGTGTACATGGCAAGAGGCCAGGGCTCTGCGTTAGTCTTTGGTAAAGTAGGAAATACTGCTCCACCGCCATCAACTGACGGCTCCGGACTACCGTCTTTGATCTCATTACATGTTATTACTTATAATGATACAATAGTGTCAGCTGCAATAAATGCATCATCTATAAACTCTCTCAAGCTTGTCGCAAATTCGCTTGTACCTAATGCACTGAGCCAATCAAATTTTCCCCTCGCTTTATATCTAGTAGATTCAGCTGGCGCACTAACATACTTCCCAAGTGATTATACTCCCACAATATTGCCTAATGACTATTTTCATATTGAATCTAAAAAAATATCAAATGGAGATGCTATAGATTTGTTTGATGCCAAATCGTTAAAAGATGGGTCCACAACTCTCAATATAATAGCAGGTGGTTATTCAACCAGTCTTTCATTAAGTTCTGTTAGCTCATCCCCTGCAACATCAAATTTAGATTATCCTAATCCTTTACTTGCCAATTTTACTAATCTTATGGATATGCAAGTGCTCGATTCAAATTCGAATCCAAGGTATACCGATGAGGACACCAACATGAAATTGGTTTCAAGTAATGATTCAATCATACTGCCTCAATCAAATATAACCATCTCAAAAGGAAATTACCATGCTAATTTCGATGTAATTCCGAAGATTCCTGGAAGTGCTACAATCTCAGTAATAGCAAACAATTTGCCACTTGCGACATACCAA
>JAGWFW010000118.1 GCA_028867735.1 Nitrososphaerota archaeon | reverse complement strand
TAAAATGATAACAAAAAATCCGAATTTTATTTTATGGAATTTGGTAATTTTGGGGGAGTAGGTCTACTGGATAATAAAATGGAAAGTGATCACAGTAGACCATGCAGCTATTTCATGTCATAATTATCTAAGGATGTACTATGGTTTTTCGTATACTTCATAGAACTATGTAACTCTCGTAGATGGATGCATTCTATACGGTGAACCCTTTTCATCACCAAAATCAATCTATAACCATGACAACAGAAACTCTTGCACATCATCAACCGTTGGATATTCTCTGCAAACAAGTTTCAGGCATTGATGATCGCATTGAGCTAGTGGCCATCATAAACCGCAAGGGCAGGGTTGTAGAAATGGCTGCAAGAGATGATGGCGTAAACAAAGATCTAACGCCACACAAGAGGGAAATGCTGTTCATGGAGTTTGTACTCCAGGCATCAATGAATGGGGAATATGACGATGAATTTGGCAAAGTCAAGGGCTTGATTTTGCAAAGAGAAAAGGTCTCTACATTTTCATTTCAGATATACGACTGCCTTTTGATAGTTATCAGCAAACCAGTACTAGAACCAACAGTGATACAACAAGGAATTGCAGAAATAATTTTCAACCATATGCAATTAGAATGCCAGTAGACCGAAACCTAACTGATATGCAATACTAAGAATGCATTACTTTATCAAGAAACTGGTCTATTCTGTGTTGCAGATCTGTGTTAATTTCTGCCACGGTTCTGTTACCATTGATAGGTATGAGGCCGTATCTTTTCTGCATCAAATGAAA
>JAGWFW010000117.1 GCA_028867735.1 Nitrososphaerota archaeon | reverse complement strand
CAGATGCGCTTTCACCAAATATGTTCCCGGTTTGTCTAAAATAATGGGTACTTTATCAGAAACAGAATACTGTGTTGGCACTCCAACATGAAAAACATATTCAAAGTCATGCGGATCGCAATACATGCCTGTATATTGCATATACGAGCCTCCCCAGATTAGCTGCGATTGATTTGTCTCATTGTAGACTTCTACGTATGGACCAGTACAGGAATTTCCATATCCCTTGGCTATTACAGAAAAATCTAATTTTTCGCCGACATTGTATTTGTCGTGTAACCCTTCAATTGTGATTTCAGCATGAGGGACAGGGTTCATTGCAAACATGATAAGAATGGTGCCAACCACAACAATTCCAATTCCACCAATTATTGAAAGATGCCGAGTTTTCATTTTCTAAATTTTATCCTGTAAAATACAATCTTAACACAGAAATATTAGTCAGCATCAGTTTTGAGTTGTTAAAAGAATAAACTATTGTCATATCAAACCATGTGCACGCCTGTGATTCATTAATTCGTATTCGTTTGATAGTACATATCCACACATCTCACAGCTTAGCAGATCCAAATCCTTGATTGAGACTTCTTTTGACAGAAGAAGATTTTCAGAATCTAGCTTGCGTATACTGTAGACTGATCTGCCAGTCTCCTTGAGAAAAAGGCTCAGCGTATGTTCCATTTCTGTCTTGTCTACATTCACAAAGGATTCTTCTGCTTGTACGTTAATGCCAAGGTTCTTCAGATAGATTTCAAGCTCAAGTGCGATATCATTGTCACCTGCACAGTCTATTGTTGTCATGT
>JAGWFW010000116.1 GCA_028867735.1 Nitrososphaerota archaeon | reverse complement strand
TATCCATCACTCACGGGAAAGAGTAGAACACGTTCGAGCTGCTATTCAAAGAAGATTCTCTGCTGAGAACTCAAAGATGGCAAGTGACTTCCTTGACAGGCTGCGACTTGAGAACAAGTCATGGGGACGGATTGAAAACTATGGCAGCTCCGTGATCCGAATCCTGACAGCTAAGGATGACAAGAAGATATCCGAGTGGACAAAGAAGGACATTGAATCAATACATATTGCCATAGCAAACGCTTCGTGGGAAAACTCTACAAAAAAAGATACGCTGACTGCTCTCAAAAGACTGTATCACTATACGGTACATGATGAAATTGCTGACAAGTCAAAGGGTAGAGATTATGATCCGACTGTTGAATGGATTACGCCTGGCTCTTTTCGTGACAAGTATGACAAAATTCAACCAAAGGATCTACTCACAGAATCAGAGATCATGAGAATGATTCAAGCTGTAAAAAAAATTGGTGGGAGATACATCAAACGTAACATAGCTTTGGTCCTTACACTTTTTGAGGGTGCTTACAGACCTGGAGAACTGCTAAACATCAAAATAGGCGGTCTAGAGTTTGAAGATGACTTTGTTCGAGTGCATACAAGAGGAAAGACAGGACCAAAATCAATAACGCTGGTGCCAAGCTTTGTTCTCATCAAAGAATGGCTTGCAGAGCATCCGGACGGTGACAATCATGAAGCTTACCTCTGGTACCACAACAACAAGGATGGAGTTATGACATACCAAATGCTCTTCTATCTTATCAAAAGGTCTGTCATCATAGCTGGAATAAAAAAACGCGTATGGAATT
>JAGWFW010000115.1 GCA_028867735.1 Nitrososphaerota archaeon | reverse complement strand
GACGCTTGACTGGTTATTTTGGTCCCATATTGAATATCGGAATGTTACGGTTGCATTTGTAATGCCTGCCTCTGCTGCCACGTAGGTAACATCCAAGTATGGGCTGGTGACCGTGATTTTTTCAGCCGGGTCTAGTTTTTGCAAGACCATGTCTGTTGTACAAGTTACGTTATTTGTCCTGACCAGTACATGGCTATCAAAAGTTGCTGAGAACGGGGCTTCGCAGGAACCATGCTCAACAAATATTTGGCTTGTCGAGTTGTTGACTAGAGTTGCGTTGATTGCAAACGTGTCTCCGACTCTGATTGTAGTGGGTTGGACTTGGATATCTTGAATAGATATGTCATTTGCGTCTGCCTGAGCCGATGCTAGTCCAAATCCTAGAAAGAGAATTACCACGAGCACCATGAACGAGATATACAGAGTTTTCACGCTTGATAAGGACGGTACAACGATTCCTTAAAAAAGTGGCGTAGATTTTCTCCATAACAATTCAGCAACAAGTCGCTTTGCATTTTTGATAGCGTCAAATATTATTCCGGTTGCATTTGCCACTTACTGCACTGATCCTCATTCTTGGCCTATGACAACTAGGTAATCATATAAGAAATCTCACATATAAGATATCTTATATGTTAAGATAGGTTCAGCCTCAAATACTCTTTGACAATCTTGTCTCGTATGCTGTATAAGGTACCTTCTTTTACAATCAGGTCTGTCTTGACAAGTTCGTTCATGTATGGAACTACGGATGTGGTTGAGATGGCAAGTGCCTTTCCAATCTCAGAATACGACATTCCCTTTTGCGATA
>JAGWFW010000114.1 GCA_028867735.1 Nitrososphaerota archaeon | reverse complement strand
TCTCGTCTGCTGTGAACGGGTTTCTTTTTTCATTGCTCTTGTTTGAGCTTCCAATTCCTATCCAGAGTTTTTCCACCTGAGGCAGGGCAAATTTAACAGCCGATAGATGTCCGATATGGAATGGCTGAAACCTTCCGATCAATAATCCGTTCATTGCCAAGATTTCACTTGATTCTTTAAAAATTTATTATTAATTAGAGGTTCTGTTAGTCTGAAATGCACGCAAAGACTTTAAACAGTTTTGTGTAATATAGGTATAGGATATGAGTTCAAAAGAGTTCAAAATAATCAGTAATGAGATCAAAGAATTGAGAATGTTATACAAGAATCTAATTGATAAAATCATTTCATTAGAAGAACCAACTCCAAGTGACAAGTCTGCAATAAAAAAGAAAGAAAAGATTGTCAACGAATCCTCATTGTTGAAGACATTGGATTAATTTGTTTGAAGTTAATGCCAAGAAAAGCGTCTTAAAAGTGACAAGTAATCTTGATTCTAAAAGAAAAGAGAAACTTAAGGACATATTGATAACATTGAAAGAAAACCCTGTTCCTGTTCGAATCTATGATGTGGCAAAACTCAAGGGATATGATTCCATATACAGAATTAGAATTGGGAGCTTAAGGTTGGTATATGAGGTAAGCTGGTTTGATAAGAAAATTACAATACATAAAGTTGAGAAACGTGAAAGTGTCTATGAAAATATCTAGTTGTTTGAGAGATCTACTTGCTTTAAGAAAAACATTTCGCTGATTAAACTAGTCTGAAATTGGTTTATTGCCGGATATAGAAAAAAGAAGATGAGAAGTTA
>JAGWFW010000113.1 GCA_028867735.1 Nitrososphaerota archaeon | reverse complement strand
CTTACTACAAGACGAGGAGTCTCATTCTCTATTACTTTTGTAGAGATCTTTTTACATTCCTTGTAGTATGAAAGGTAATCAAAAAGCCACCTGAGCGGGCTGCGAAGTTTGCCGTTTTCAATCCTAAACGGAGGAGGTCTATAGAGATCATCTGTGTCAAATCCGTCTCCTGAAAGTAACTTGTATGCTCCAGCTCCGCTGATGAATTTTTTTGGAATATTGTCCAGGTGCTGTGAAATTGCAACATCCCTTGTTGCATGCCCAAGCCCTATGGGGCTTGTAAAGAAAACCAAGTCTTTCATGAAATGTATCCAAAAAATATTTCACACTTGCCAGTTATATTTGAAGAAGAAAGTGCTCCTTGAGAAATTTAGGAGGCCTGTCTTAATTCTAGTTCCTTTTTCTGTATTGCCATGATGGCCGTATACAGCTTTAGTATCAGATCCTCGCTGGGCTCTGTCTGCTCCAAACGCTTGCGGTCAATTCCATGTTCTTCTATTGCACGCCACATCTCGCTTTGAGATACATTTGCAGGCAACTTACTTGTTATATGTGCTTTAAAATATTTCAGTCTTGTGCAACAATGTTACTATCGATGGATATGTATTAAAGAAATCATACGAGTTGTAATCATATTTGCAATAGATTTTCTAGATTATCCCGAATTATTTTCATAAATTAATTCGAATTGCATATTTCATGTAAATTGAATAAAAACTTGACATCTTCGCTGTTAGACTTATATGCATTTTAAATCGGAGCTTGCTTGGGTTCATAGTCCAGTTGGTTATGACGTCGCCCTTACACGGCGAAGATCCAGGGTTCGAATCCCTG
>JAGWFW010000112.1 GCA_028867735.1 Nitrososphaerota archaeon | reverse complement strand
ACGTTAAACACGACAGGTAGCAGGAACCATAGGCTGCTTCTTCTTCTAATCTGCACGGTATCATAACGCATTTTTTACATTTAAACCATATTCTGTAGCCTGTTTAATTTAGAGATGCATCTTTGCCAGTGCATGCTCTAGTGACTTGTGTAACACATAGAATGGGGTTTCGTCGCTTACTGTTTGTGTTCCAGCGTATGGATTACATGTTTCATATCCAGCAAATCCATTTAGAGTTAGATGGAATGTAGCTATTGCTTCTGCAAAACATAACGGATTTGTCATTATTGGAGCAAATGTATCTCCACCGCCAGAAGCCTTAGTGCCTGGTGTGTTTGGATTTCCTCCGGCATTCAAGGCACCCGGAGAGCTCATGACAGACGATATGCTGTCAGGTAGTTCTATTGGAGTCTTGTCTGTATAAAGCGTCAATGTAGTTCCCGATATTGTATAATGTACAGTCTTGTCTACCCAGACGTAATTGCTATTGACAGCTCTTTGGAATTGTATCACGTAGTTGCATCCAGTGTTGTTCTTGTCAGTGAGTTCCTGCACAAGACCAATGTATGCAAATGTCTCATTGTGTTGTGTCAGTACCTTCTCTGTCATGTTTACTATCCTAAACGGAATTGATTGATCTATTGGCTGCAGGACACAGATCGTCTTTTGTGACATCTGTGCATGAGCAGTCATTGGTGGCATGACATACGTACTTGCAGAAAACAAAATCATGGCAGACAGAGCAGCCAGTGTTACCAGTTTCCAGCTTGCAAGATTATACAAGTGAAACCTCCGCCAGCTTTAGATTATTTTTTGATACGTAGAAATCAACGATAA
>JAGWFW010000111.1 GCA_028867735.1 Nitrososphaerota archaeon | reverse complement strand
TTTGCAACCATGCGAAATCTTGACAAGGCAAAAACAATATTGGATGTTGCAAAAAAAGAGAAACTCTTGTTGCATGTAATAAAACTTGACGTAACAGATGACAAGTCTGTAAACGACGCAATCAAGACTGTAAAGTCTGATGCAGGAAGAATTGATGTACTTGTAAACAACGCAGGCTATGGCCTGGTGGGAGGTCTTGAGGATTTATCCATGAGTGAGATAAAGGCACAATATGAGACAAACGTCTTTGGCCTGATACGCGTAACACAGGCAGTTCTGCCTATCATGAGGGCGCAAAAAAGCGGTACAATTGTAAATGTTAGTTCCATTGGAGGCAAAGCAGCTCTGCCATTAATGTCTCCATATATTGGAACAAAGTTTGCAGTAGAGGGACTCAGCGAATCAATTGCACTTGACCTGGAACCATCTGGGATACGAGTTGTCATAATAGAGCCTGGTGCAATCAAGACAAGCTTTGACACAGGACTTGTCGTTGCCAAAAAGACACAAGACCCAAGCTCGCCATACTATGATAACATGCAAAAGCTGCAAAGCTCCATGGGTGCCATATTGCAGAGCGCCACACCGCCTTCCCGTGTTGCAGACGTGATACTTGGTGCTGTAACTTCATCTGCTCCAAGCTTGCGTTATACTGCAGGTGATGATGCTGCACTGCTTGCACAAAAAAGAAGAGAGCTGCCAGATTCAGAATTTCGTAAACTTGTTTCAGAGTTTCTCAAATAAAGATGATTTAGTAATAATTTTAATAATCTCGGATTTTTAAATCAGAGAAATGGCTGAACGCTGTAGGTTCTGTAAAAAAACCCTTGGATCTTGCACCTGTGATGAGAACAAT
>JAGWFW010000110.1 GCA_028867735.1 Nitrososphaerota archaeon | reverse complement strand
ATTATAGGTTCAGGTATGGTGGTTCCATTCTGCAAAAGTGGAATTGTTGCCCACATGGCCTTTAACACTTTCTCAATTAGTGCGTGGTCTTGTCTTAGCGACTCTGTAGACATTTTGATAATTGTGCACATATTTTATTCCAATTTAAGCGTAATTTTTGGTAAATCTCTAAAACTTGGGCATTCACAATGTGTTTGTTCGTACCGTGCGAATGGAATAATATCTGCGATCAGGTGCTATGGTATACCTAATGTGTCAAATTCGTCCATTCGGAAAGATATCAGATACAGGGCCACCTGTACCTAGGTTTTTCATAAACCGGCGTGATATGTTCTAATGACCTGCAACGATATTGCTATGAAGAAGAATCTTGTTATTTTAGCAATTGGAAAAACACTCATAGATATTGACTCTAGAAGATATACCGAAGTTTCAAAACTTCTTGACAAAAAATATGGCATTGCTCTTTCTGATTGTTATGAAAATCCAAAATATCTTCGGGAAGTGCTAGAAGATCTTTACGGAAATTCCTACAGGTTTTTAGTAGATTCGATTAAAGAAAAACTTGTAGATTTTCCTGATCATCTGGCAATTGCAAATTTCTTAGATGTGCTGTCAGAATGATCCGTATTTGTGTTCTAATTTGCCGCTTTTTCAGATAAAAAGATCTACTGGTGTCTTTGGGTTAGATCTCCTGCTATTGAATCCCATATTCCGATCATTGAAAAGGTTTTAACTTGGCAGATCGGGAATTTAGCAGATATGGGAGATCTTCGTAAGGATTATGTTGTTGACAAATTCGTAATTGTTTCCCAAGATAATCACAACTTCAATGATTCCAAGAAATGTCCCTATTG
>JAGWFW010000010.1 GCA_028867735.1 Nitrososphaerota archaeon | reverse complement strand
ATTGCCAGAGGCAACCTGGTCATTCCGTCTACGGTTACTGCCGATACGGGAGTTGTTTCCATAGGAAACCAAACTGGAACAGGCGGACTGATACAAACAAACAATCAGACAACCACTCCGCCTCCGACCAACACGAACAAGCCAATCGTAATACCGTCATGGGTAAAGAACAATGCAAAATGGTGGTCACAAAATACCATAGACGACTCTACTTTTGCATCTGGAATCCAGTACATGATAAAGCAGGGCATAATTCAGATACCAGCGTCACCGCAGGGTCAGGTCTCACCTGGAGTTCAGATACCTCCATGGGTCAAGACAAATGCAGGCTGGTGGTCTAGCGGACAGATAGACGATCAAACATTTGTTGCAGGAATACAATATCTGATAAAAATTGGAATAATCACAGTCTAGTCCACTAATGCTATTTATACAAATCAATTGTGATTTTATCATCCAATGTTACCCATCAGGGATGAAAATCCAAAACCTTCTGGATACAGGCCGTACGTAACCTATGCATTAATTCTCATTAACGTGGTTGTATTTTTCTGGGAAATTGCAGTAACCCACCAATTTTTTGAATTAACCAACAACAGGGCAGAAGCCATGATGTTGAACTATGGAACGATACCGCAGGTGATAAGCAATGGGTTTGCAAATCACCAGTATGGCGTGGTCACAAGCATCTTCACGTCAATGTTTTTGCATGAAGGATTGATCCACATCGGGGGAAACATGCTGTTCCTGTATATTTTCGGAGACAACATAGAACACAGGTTTGGGAGGGGAAAATATCTTGGTCTGTATTTTTTCTGGGGGCTGGTGGCAGGGCTTACCCACGTATTGTCTGATCCATCAAGCCCGATACCGGCAATAGGTGCGTCTGGTGCAATCTCTGGCGTGCTTGGGGCATATCTGATACTGTTTCCAAACGTGAAGGTTGTAACCTTGCTGTTCATGGGGTTCTTTACTAGGTTTATCAGAATTTCTGCAAAATGGTATCTGCCGTTCTGGTTCATCTTCCAAAACGTACTGCCGGCATTTCTGGGCTCGGCATCTGGAGTTGCATTCTTTGCCCACATTGGAGGATTTCTTATCGGCCTGTTCTGCGGGTTTCTGTACAAAAAGACACACGGCTCGGAATTTATGTATGGAACGCGGTATGGCTGGAAAGGATATACCTAGTTTGCATTGCAGCTGTAATTCCCAAGAAATAAATCCCATAAATCCGGCAAAACAGCATGCCACTGATAACTGTCTCCATGTATCCTGGCAGAACTGAAAAACAAAAAGAGGAATTTGCAAAAGCAGTCACAAAAGCCGCCGTAGAGATTCTCAAAACTAAAGAAAATCACGTAATTGTAGTTTTTGAAGAAAATCCAAAAGAGAACTGGTATATGGCCGGCAATCCTCTTTGAGACACTGCCTTTGTTGGGATACGAGATAATCTGTTGAAAGCGTATCTAGACAAGATACGCTACAGGCGGATACGTGCTGGTAACATCCACCATCCTAGGTAGGAGGATATGCTTTTTAGAAGCTAGTTTTTCCACACATATTGGGAATGCCGAATTGATCAACTCTCTAACCTACATGATAGGCGCTGCCGTGGTTGGAATACTACACATGTCAGCACCTGATCATTGGCTGACGCTTTGCGTACTTGCAAAAAACAAGCAATGGGCCCCAAAGAAGCTTTTTGGAATATCGTTTGTAACCGCAATTGGCCATGTTGGGCTTTCTATCATAATGGGTCTCGTAGTAGTGTTTGTTGGGCTTTTGTTTTCTCATTTGATCTCATACTATCTTGATACTGCAATAGGAATAATCATGGTTGTGGCAGGCTTGGTTGTAGGGCTCATTCCCTTGCTAAAAAAGAATGGTTCCCACAACGATGGTCATACCCATGATTATGAAATTACAGAAGAAAAACCAGGCAAACTCTCACAAAAAATAGGATACTTTGCTATCCTGGGAGCTGCCCTGTCACCAGATCCAAGCATAATTCCAATCTATCTTTCTGCAATATCATCTGGGTTTTCCTTTGCGTTGGAATTGTCAGCTGTATTTGCAACAGCTTCAATTCTGACGCTTTTGCTTTTGGTTCAACTTGGCAAAGTAGGACTTGCAAAAACTTTTGCCAAAATACCTGAAAAGTATCATGATTCAATGGTCGGATTTGTGATTGCTGCAATAGGAATCTACATCATAGTATCAGGATATGTTGGATAAACCATCCAATTAGATAAATATGACTTGCATGAAAATCATGATTACATGACTCACCACAAACTTCCTGAAGTAAAGAAAAGACTGGCAAGGATAGAGGGCCACGTCAAAGGCATCAGCAAGATGATTGATGAGGGAAAGGGCTATCCTGAAATTGTACAACAAATTACTGCTGTAAGGTCTGCCCTGGACAGCACAATGGAGATAATAGTCGAGGATCTGGTTGATCATGTAAACTTGAATACAAATGTGAAAGGTAAGAAGGCCGCTATTGACCTGAAAGATACCGTATCAAAAATTCTATGAAATCTGCCCAGTATGTACCAGTGTGCTCTTTGAACACACTTTTATTTTATAAAAATTCACGAAATCTGTGACAAAAATTGCAGTCGTACAGATGAGAGCTGACACCCAAAAAGAAAAAAACCTCAAAAAAATCCTTGGCCATATCAGGGAGGCATCAAGAAGGGGCTCAAAACTCTGTGCCTTTCCAGAGTTTATGATGTTTTATACCCCGTTCAGTCAGTCTGCAGCAGAGCTTGCAGGCCTGGCAGAAAAAGCATCTGGGGAGTTTGTCACTTCGATATCAAGTGCTGCAAAAGAAAATTCAATTCAGGTTGTGGGAACGTTTTATGAACAGAGCCCCCGTGCAAACCGAGTCTATGACACGTCATTTCTGATTGACAAAAACGGCAAGCTAGTATCAAAATACCGAAAAATTCATCTCTACGATGCGCTTGGTTTCAAAGAATCCGACAAACTTTATCCTGGATCCTCAGTTGCAAGGCCGGCCAATTCTGCTGCTGGCAAGATTGGCATGATGATCTGCTATGACCTGAGGTTTCCTGAAATGTCTCGCATGCTGTCGTCTTCCGGCTCTGAAATTCTAGTTGCCCCATCTGCGTGGGTAAAGGGGAAGATGAAGGAAGAGCACTGGATAACAATCAACAAGACGCGGGCAATAGAGAATGGATGCTATGTCATTGCACCGGATCAGGTGGGAAACATTTACTGCGGACGCAGCCTGGTGGTGGATCCGTTTGGCAAAGTTCTTTTGGATATGAAAAAAAGAGAAGGAATTGGCACAGTTGATGTCTCACTGGATAAAGTAAAACAAGTCCGCAAAAAGCTACCTCTCCTGAAAAACCGGCGAACAGACATATACGCAGACTTTAAGATTTGACAGTCCTGCTGGGGCATCTTATGTTGCCGCATACTCGAGTCCATTTTTGTCTCATTGAATATCTAAACAAAATCATGGGCCACGAGCAGGTCTTGCATGAAATTTTTGTCGCATAAATCATCCCTCTCTGAATTAGGGGAGAAGACGCCCTACAGCCGTTGTGATAGTTAGAACAGCCCATGAAACGCTTTCTGGTCTGCCTTGAACGTATAACCAATATCATGCCGACTTTGCACTGGGGGCATTCGACCAGCCCGTTTGTGGGCAGATTTGTTCCTAAAATGACGTATTTTCTCCGTTTTTCTGACCATGAGAGGTAGCCGTTGCTGTCATAGTACTGGCGTATCTCGTCTTTGAGCCTTGAAATTTTTTTGTCCGTAACTCGGACAGAATTTCTTGCATTTGATCTTTTTTTTAGCATGATTACCTGGGCTACACTTTTCTTCATTGATGTTATAATCCGGTCTGACTGGTTAAAGAATAGTAGTGAAGAATTTTTATATGGAATCTGGTCAGCGAGATTTGTGGAAAAGGTTTGTGTTCTTGGTGCTGGCAGTACAAAGTATGGTAAGCTCGACGACAGCATTACCGATATAGCACTTCAAGCATCTGTGGACGCAATAGAGAGTGCCGGCATAGAACCAAAGGAAATTCAGGCCGGATACATTTCAAATGTGTTTGGCATTGCAGACAAGCAGGTCCATCTGGGACCTGTAATAATGAGCAACCTCGGAATCCCCGAAGTGCCGTCATTATCAATTGAATCTGCATGTGGAAGTGGCTCGGTATCATTTAGAGAAGCATTTGCAAACGTAGCTGCAGGATTTTATGACGCGGTTTTGGCAACTGGGGTTGAAAAAGTAACGCATACCGGAACAGAATGGACTACGACATACTTTTCGTACTGTTCTGATTTCTTTTATGAAGGCGGGGCAGGCGCATCATTTCCAGGATTGTTTGCATCCATGGCAAGAGCATATCTTGCAGAGTTCAAAGCAACTGAGGAAGATCTTGCAATGGTTGCAGTAAAAAACCACGACAACGGACTTCTCAACCCAAAAGCCCATCTCAGAAAAAAAATTACCGTCGATGACGTGCTAAAATCCGCTGTAGTTGCAAGCCCACTGAAGCTATATGACTGCTGCCCATTTTCAGACGGAGCAAGCTCGGTCATTTTATGCAGTGAAAAATTTGCCAAAGCCCACTCGAAAAACTATATCCAGGTAATCGGGTCGGGAAGGGGTGGATCACCTGCCGCGCTGCAGGGACGGGACCATATCACTACAATACCAAGTACAAAGATTGCAGCCCAGGCAGCTTACAAGATGGCCGGCATTACACCAAAAGATATTGATTTTGCAGAGGTCCATGACTGCTTTACAATTGCCGAGCTGGTTGATTCCGAGGATCTTGGCTTTTTTGAAAAGGGCAAGGCCGTAGAGGCAGTGCGCCAGGGAAGAACCAAACTTAACGGCGACATTTCAATAAACCCGTCAGGAGGACTCAAGTCAAAGGGCCACCCAATAGGCGCAACCGGGATTGGACAGGTAGCCGAGGTCTTTGATCAGTTGACAGGAAAGGCAGGCGAACGAACCGTCAGGGACGCACAAATCGGCCTCACGCACAACTTTGGCGCAACTGGAGCCAGCTGCGCAGTTCACATCTTCAAAAGTGTATAGACTTGCTTTCAAAAGAGGAATTTATCAATAATGCAAAGATAGGCAAGATACTTGCACGGAAATGTACCAAGTGCGGGCATCTGCATCTGGTCACCACATACTTTTGCCAGAATTGCGGAAACAAGGGATTCGAAAATGTAATAATTGATGGCAAGGGCACTGTTGTTACGTATACCATAATAACTGTCCCTCCGGACGGCTATGAAAAATATGTTCCATATGCCTGGGTTGTCATGAAAGTGGACAATTCCGAGCTGAGAATTTCAGGCTTTATGGGCGGAATAAAATCCCCGGCAGATCTGCCCCTGGGAACAAAAATAAAGATAACCGACCACGACGAGCGCGGGATAATAATCGGGAAACAGTAAATCAATTTTAGTAAGTTAATTAAAAAAAACTCGAAATCTTTCTTTTATAATATTATTCTGATCTCTTTTCATGTCAGTGGATGTTGTATGCGATAAATGCGGGGCCAAAATAGCGAACATGCGCATGTTAAAATCAATCAAGGATGTAATGAGGCCATATAATAACAAGTGTACGTCCTGCGGTCAGACACTATCGTCGTCAGAATTTAGTGTGGACGTCCAGAAGAACTGATCTAAAAAGCTTGCGCACTGATCAGACTGTCATAAATCTTATTTAGGCATGCCAAGTAGACATGCCTATGGAACTGAGTGAAGACTTTGGCGATCAAAAACGCGGAGGCATTTTACAATCTGCATCAAAACGTGTAAGAATGATCTTTTCTGTAATGGCAAGCCCGAACAGAATAGATATTTTGAGAATCTTAAATTCCAAAGGCCCGCTTACCTATTCTGAACTAAAGTCACTTGCCGGGTTCAAGTCAAAGAAAGAAAGCGGAAAATTTGCCTATCACCTCAGAAAATTACTGCGCCAGTCTCTTGTGGCCTTGAACAAGTCTGAACGAAGATACACCATCACAAATCTGGGAAAACTGGTCCTAAGCCTTGCCAGGCAGATCGAGGAACGCTCAATCATTGAAAGCGGCAAGATGTACGTACGCACATCCCACGAATCCATAGAGGAGTTTAACTCCCATAAGATAATCCAGTCGCTGGTTCGCGAAGGCAGCCTGCCTCTTGAGCTTGCACAAAAGATAACCGAAGAGGTTGAAAACCGCATATATAAGTTCCAGACGTCATACCTTACCTCTTCATTAATACGGGAAATGGTCAATTCCGTGCTTTTGGAACAGGGCCATGAGGATTACAGGCACAGGCTGGCGCGATTTGGCCTTCCTGCATACGATATACATGAAATGCTCACCAATGTCGACGGTATTCACAATGGCGTAGAGGGCCTGTTATTTAAGACAGGGCAAGCAGTTTTTGGAGAATACCTGGTATTGAATACGCTGCCAAAGGATGTTGCCGACTCTCATCTCTCAGGTGATATACATATTACAAATGCAGGCCTGTGGTCCCTTCTGCCTGATACAATATTTGTCAACATCAAGGAACTCGTAGAGGATGGAATCGACCTCAGAGGCAAGTTCTTGGGCGTGACAAGAACTCCTGCTGCCAACTCTCTTGATACTCTGGCTGCCTCCATCTCTCTCGCAGCATCGCTTCTAGTCAAAGAGGCCTCCCAGGAGGTCATCATGGACGGCCTCATAGGATTGCTACAAAAATACTCGAAAAATATTTCAGAAATTGAAGAAAAACTTGCAAATTCCTTTGCCAAAATATCCGCCGTATCAAAATATGGAAAGAACGAGACACTTGCATCATTTAGAGTTCCACTGGCCACCGAACCAAAAATTGTGGGCGCCATTCTTGCTGCATACAAAAACTATGTCAAGTCCACGCCCCTGCCTACCGTAGGAATAGTAGTGGACTATGAAAAAGCAAAGATTAGCGACTTTTCTGGGGTTCTTGCAGAAACAATTTCGTTAGGAGGGCACGTAATGTTCTCAAAGGGGCTGGCATCAAACAGGGGACTTTCAAAGGTAGACGGAAAGAACACGTCAGCTACTTCGATCAACCTGCAGTCCCTGTCCATTAACATGCCAAGACTTGCATTTGAATCAAACAAAGACGAGACCTACTTTAGGGCAAGACTGGCATTGCTAATGAAGCCCGCTCTTGCAGCAATGTCACTACGAAAGAAGGAGATATCAGATCACACTAGGAGAGGACTCAACCCCATTCTTGCAAACAACACGCAGTACATGCAAAAGGGATCAGTCACGCTGGTTGTCAACCTGATAGGACTCAAGGAAGCGGTGTACGGTATTCTGGGCTATGAGAATAACAAGGCCGGGCAGGAAATCCTGGCAAAAGTTGTGGCTACTGCCATTGAAGTGGCAGCCAAGAAGGGAAAGGAGATGGGCGATAACGTTACCATTTCCATAACTGAAAGCGACGCTGCCTCTAGATTTTCTTCACTGGACGGCGAAAAGTACGGCAAAATGTCAATACACCCACACGTGGAAGGGGAATCATACTCGGAGGGAGTCATTGTTGACGCCTCGGAGATGGAAGCAATGACCCCAAAGAGCGAAAAAATAACGGAATCAAACCACCTCTCAAAGATGCTCAACGGCGGACTGCTCGTCCAGCTCAAGATTCCAGACACGATGGATTCTTCCGGAATCAAAAAGGCAATAGAAAAGGCAGGGGAATTGTTGGGCTCGTTCAGGCCGGTCAGGAAGGTGCCTATCTGCAGCAACTGTGGACTCAAGGAAGAAAAGGCTGCAGAAAAATGTCCGGTCTGCAAATCACCCTTCATGTTTGCCTAGGTCTATTCCACTATAAAATATCAACAGATAAAAAATTCAAAAATCCTACCAAATTCGCTTAGAAACTTTCAAAAAATTCTTTTACGATTATATTGGCATCAATCGATCTATTACCATGAAAATTGGAATGGTGTCAACAAAATTGACGCAAAGCTCAGTAATAGAAAAAAAAATTTTGCCGCAGGCTTTATTTAACTCCCATTTTATACTGATGCGGGGAGTGTAAAATGACAGATTTTTCACAAATAGAGAATACGATCATCAATGTTAAGAAGCGAGACGGCCGAGTATCATCGTTCCAAAAAGATAAAATTTCAAATGCGATCTATAAAGCATTAATCGCATGCGGTAAACCAGATCACGGACTGGCAGATAAACTATCAAACAATGTTCTTGAAAAACTTGTAAACCATGGTTACTCTTCTTCCGAGTCACCAAGCGTAGAAGACATTCAAGATATGGTGGAATCAACCTTGATCGACGAGGGACAAGGAGAGATCGCCAAGGCATACATACTGTACAGACATGAGCGCAGAAGACTTAGAGAGGAGAAGATGAAGGTACTTGAAACTGGATCCCTGGATTCTGTTGCCAAGAAATTTGACCTCAACTGCCTCAGAGTTTTGGCTTCTAGATATTTACTTAAAAACAACAAGGGACAGATAAACGAAAGTCCAGGCAGGATGTTTGAAAGAGTTGCAATGCTGGTTGGGATATCAGACGTGCTCAAAGATCCGCAGGTCTTCAGTGTAGAGCATGGACAGGCCCAGAACATAGAGGAAGCAGAACGCTATCTGGACAAGCTTGATGACTTTGACTTTAAATTCAAAATAGGCACGTATTACCTCAACAAGTATCACTTTAGGTCACTGATACAGCATTACATTGACCTGGCCAAGAAGGGCCAGATGAAGGTTGGCGTAAAAGAATTCCTCACAATGCTTGCCGCTAACAGATTTGAGCAGTATGGGGAAAGAATTCATGAATACTATGAAATGATGGCCTCGCAGGACTACCTGCCAAACTCACCCACCATGATGAATGCAGGAGCAAGACTTGGCCAGCTTTCCGCGTGCTTTGTGCTTGGAATGCCAGACGACATGGAAAAAATAATGAAATCATCCTCTGATGCCGCCCTGATATTCAAGTCAGGGGGCGGTGTAGGCATCAACTACTCAGATTTGAGGCCAGAGGGCGACATGGTTGCATCAACATCGGGTGTCGCATCGGGGCCGGTCTCCTTTATGAACATAATTAACACTGTCACAGAAGTGGTCAAGCAGGGAGGCAAGCGAAGGGGTGCAAACATGGGAATCATAGAGGCATGGCACCCGGACATTGAGAAATTCATCACTGCAAAGACAAAGCCGGGCATACTGGAGAACTTTAACGTAAGTGTGGGAGTCTGGGAGGACTTTTGGGAAGCACTTGTAAATTCATCAGACGGCAAATACACGCTGAGAAGCCCTGTTGACAAGACTCCGGTGCGGGAGGTAAACGCCCATCATTTGATCGACTTGATAGCACTCTCTGCATGGAAGAGTGCGGAGCCAGGATTGATCTTCTTTGACATAATAAACAAGTACAATGTATTTGCAAAAGCCAGGGGCGCACCACTGCGTGCAACAAATCCCTGCGGTGAGCAAAGCCTGTATCCGTACGAGTCATGCAATCTGGGATCTATTAATCTAGCTAACTTTGTAAAGAGAAAGGCAGATGGACAATACGAATTTGACTGGCAGAGATATGAAGAGACAATTAGAAAAACAACCAGATTCCTTGATAACATAATTGATGTCAACAACTATCCAATTTCAGAAATCGACAAGGCATCAAAGGACTCTAGAAGAATAGGCCTGGGAGTGATGGGCGTTGCAGACTTGCTGTTCAAGCTGCGCATACCGTACAACTCCAAAGAGGGATATGAATTCCAGGAGAAACTGGCAGAAGCACTGACCTATTATTCCATGGAAGAAAGCGTTGCACTTGCAAAAACACGTGGGCCGTTCCCGCTGTGCTCAAAAACGGAATATCCGGAAGGAAAAATCCCGGTTGCTGGATACTATGAAAAGCCAAAGAACACCCGTACATATGACTGGGATGCATTGATAGCAAAGATCCAAAAGCACGGAATCCGAAACGTCCTCACTACTACGGTTGCACCAACCGGAACGCTGTCAATGATTGCAGACTGTTCTAACGGGATGGAACCAATGTTTGCACTTGTCTTTGAGAAGAGGGTAACAGTGGGCAGGTTCTTCTATACAAACAAGATATTTGAGTCGGTTCTAAAGGAGCACGGACTCTACAATGACCAGATACTGGAGAAAATTGCAAACAACTACGGCTCAGTAAAAGGCATTGCAGAAATTCCGGAATGGATGCAGAAAATCTTTGTTACTGCCATGGATATCCACTGGACTGATCACCTCATGGCACAGGGTGTGTGGCAGAGGTGGATTGGAAATGCAATTGCAAAGACAATCAACATGCCAAATGACGTATCATCAGACGATGTCAAGGCCTCGTATCTTCTGGCCCATGAGCTTGGACTGAAGGGAATTACCGTATTTCGAGACGGCTCAAGACACGAACAGGTGCTTCACATGACAGGTGACAACGTACAAAAGACATTCCAGGTCACCCCAAGTGCATACGTGACTGACTATATCTCAAAGAACATTACAAACTCTTACCTGAGAAGCCAAATAGAGCGAGCACTTGCAATCAAGATTCCGGAATCTGACGTCACGCAACCGCAGCCAAAACTCACGGCTGAACAAATCGAGGAGAGGCTGTGCCCCGCGTGCAAAAACACACTTGTGTTTGCAGAAGGCTGCAACATCTGCATCGAGTGTGGATACAGCGGATGCACATCTGGATAATCCCCAGCTCTTTCAAATCAAAACTCTTTTAGTGTCATTTCATACTGAAAATAGCGTTGAAGAAAAAAGAAGCTGATGTTGCTAGAGAGTCAGGCAATAAAGAGAAAAGCAGCAGCAAATCAAAGAAAAAAATTGGCATTGCTATAGGCGCTGCTGCCGCAGCCGCTGCAATTGTGGTGTTCTTTCTTGTTTTACAACCATCACAACCGTCACAAACCCAGGTGATACCAAATCCAAAACTTGGCCTGGTTATAATGCCGCTAACTGAAAGGCCTACACTTGACCAGGTGCGCAGTGCTTATGCACAAGCTGCATCTACGGGCATAGGCAGAAGCAATATCTACATGCTGTGGCCAATCATAGAGCCGCAAGAGGGAAAATTCAACTGGCAGACTTATGACATACTCATGGGGCTAAATAGGGCGCAGCATCTCAACGTAACCCTCTACTTTTCCGTAGTAAACAACGAACAGCTCGGGCCGTTTCCAAACTGGGTGGGGCAGCAATCAAGCTTTGATGAAAAACTTGCAAATGAAACAGCAACTTCGCTTGATGCCATACTGTCAAGATACTATATTGTAGATTACGTAATCATAGGCGGGGATTTGAACATCTATTTCAGAGATCATCCAAGCGAGATTCCAAAATACGTGGACTTTTTTGATTCTGTATATTCCAAGCTCAAGGCAAAGCATCCATCCGTCAAGTTTGGAAACTGGTTCTCACTAAACGACTTGATAAATCACCACGATGGCAGCATGGTAAAAAAACTCAACCAGGGAGACTTTGTGGCATATTCGTATTCACCTGTTGATCTGCTATTTTATCAAACCAGCAGTCCTGACAAGGAAGCCCAGGGCCTTCAGGACATGATGAACTTTTCAGATGGAAAAAAGATTGGACTGATGGAAATCGGCTGGGCCACGGACAAAAAAGTCAACGGGACAGACGATAATCAGGCGCAATTTGTAAAAGATGTGTTTGACTTTTACAGGAAAAACGCATCCCAGTTTGAATTTATGACGTGGTATAGGCAGTATGACAGGCCGTTTGACACATGCTATAACGGCCTGAACACGGACATACAGACAGGGTTTGGCAATCACATTCTTTTGAACAACACGGCTGCATATCTGTGCAGCACGGGCCTGATTGACGCAAACAACAACACAAAGCCTGCCTGGGACGAGTTCAGGAACCAGATACAGATGAGCCCGAATTCTTGATTGTAAAAAAAGTGAATTTTCTAGCTTGAAAAATTTGTGTCTTGCAATCATTGCTCTACTTGTTACAAATTCTGCTTCAGCATATGCAACCTACGAGCCCCCGATCAAGCAGGAAACAAGTCTCTTTGGCCAGCTACTTAACCAATTTGAACAGGTTGACGTTGCCAAAAAAGACGTGGCAGACGTGGTGCAGACGTTTGGAAAACCGCTTGTGATAAGTTTTCCATGCAACTCTAATGACACAAATAATTTTGTTGTTGCAGTAGTCACCACCAGGCTTGCCAGGTTTGATGAGACCCAAGTCCACGAGGATCAGGTCATAGGGGGAACATACACATGGAATTGCCTTGTTACAACAGAAGCAGGAAAGGTCACGCTCCAATGCAACAATGAACTGCGGCTCAACTCTGATATCTTATTGAACGGAACCGGCGTGGACCCGGCAGTTCACCAAGTGGAAAATGAGGTTGTCTTGTACCATGAATTTCTACACGGCCAGCTAATGATTGATGCGATCAAGTCGCTTGGCACCTGGAGGCAGGAAATTTGCAACAAGACACCCCAGCAGGAAATAGACTATACGTATGCTGACCCTGATCACAAAATAATCAACCCGCTCCAGTCAAAGTTTGCATCCGAGCTGATGGAAGAAAAGGGAGACGAGGTAATCACAAAATCCATACTCCCAAATGAGACCCAGAACGGCTATTTTGCTACCACGGTTTTCAAAATCAGTGACTATCCTCAATTTAGAAACGGAGGGGAGGTCACCCTCAGGGCGGTGAACATGGACGATACAGGGTTTGGCTCTGCAAACAACATTGTCTTTCTCAACGGGACCCTAGTTGACAAAACAGAGCCGGGAATAGCTTGGTTTTACATATATTCCAACCAAACAAGCAAAACACCTCAGTACAGCTCCAATCCCCTGTGGGCAAAAAGGGTGGCAGGCCTCTGGGCAAACGGACATGCCGCAGATTCTGATTTTTACAACATGGTGCAAAATCTGACCGGGGAGCAACCGGCAAACGGGGAAGCATCTGGTGAAAAGGCAATTCCAGGCTGGATAAAGAACACTGCCAGCTGGTGGTTTGAAGGAAAGATAGACGATGCAACTTTTCTACACCTGATTCAATATCTTGTCTCCAACAGAATAATCTCGTGAAAATAAAACATTCAAAGAAGATATATCTTGATTTTGGAGACGCATGAAAAACAAGAGGTTGATATGCATACAAATGTGTCAAATCGACAAAAGATCACGGACAGAATACCTGGCAGCAAAACAAAGGTTAATGCTTTAGCAGTACAACAGGTCGCGGTTTATACGAAATTCAACTTTTATCCAAATCGAGTTCTATAAAAAATCACTAGAAATAAAACGCCAATTACTAAAACTGGAATTGCAAATGGAAATTCCGGCACAGAAGCAGTAAGTATCTTTACGATACCGAGCATATTTGATTTCTGATCCACGAACATTATGTCTCCGTAAGAGTCTTTTGTGAGCCATTGAACCAATGAACCACGCGGCAAATCAAATTGTCTGATCTGACCTGTTACCGTATCAATCACTGCAATTTTGTCAAGAGTGTGTTGTGAGACCCACAGGTTTCCATGGTTGTCAAAAGCAAGTCCTGCTGGAAAACCACCAAAGTTAACGCTGTATCTTTTGAATGTCTCTGTGGAAGGATCAAACTGTGAGACTGTGTACGTATTGTGTTCTGAGAAATAGATCTTTCCCGTAAGTGGATCTGCCGCAATGCTGACAGGAACACTGAATGTGAGATGACTTTGACCAAACTCAGTAACATTGTGACTGTTAGGATCTATCTTTGCAATTCTTCCCAAACTTTCAGCTATCCATACTTGGCCAGACTTGTCTGAGGTGATTGCAAGTGGAACCGAGCTAGTTGGTGGAAGTTTTACGGCGTTGAACTTTTCTTTCTGTATATCAAACTCTAGTATCTGGCTTTCATCAGGTATTACTAGTCAGACATTGTCCAAGTTATCTAGAGTTATTCCTGACGATGTTTCATTTACAGGGATTGGATATAGTCTGTTTGAACCGTCATCTGGATTAAATTCACCAAGAGAGCTTGTGCCGGGATCGGTATACCATAGACTACCTTTCGAATCCTCCGCAATGTGGGTCACAAAATCGACTCCGGGCAGGCTGGTTGCTACAAATCTGCTCGGGTTTAGTTCAAATTCCAGTATCTTTCCACTGTTGGCTGTTATATCACCAGTCCATATGGAATTTCTGTGGTTATCGTAGAATAGAAACGGGGACAGCCTAGTCTTTTCTGGAGCGTTGATCTCCGTGATGTTCATCGTTAATTTGCCCAGATCTGATTCACTAGTACTGGCCTCTCCAAACGACCTTTGAATCTCAGCTACATTTAAAACCAGAAAGATGACAAGCACTGTCAAAATTTTTGAAAGTAATCTTGCCATAGTTTTATCAGGATTTGATTCGTGTTATTTGCCTATTATGCCAATGTCTTCATGATTAATCATCATCGACATCATTGATTTCCCTGCCGGGATAACATGCGTATGCATGGTATAGAATCCCTTTTCTGGCAGATCAAATTGCACCAGGTATTTTCCCGAGCCGATGTTTTCTGCGCTGGACATTGGTCCTATCATGTCCATTGTGCTCATGGGCGCCCCTCTTTCAATTCCCACTATCACCTGTGCGCCCGTCAGTGGTGCCTTGGTTTCCTTGTCCAATACTAGAAGGGCGATGGACTGTTCCTTGCCTGCAGACACTACTTGGCTGGAGCCAATCTTGATTATGACATCCTGTGGCACATCGCTCATCAAATTGCAATTCATTGTAGAGCCTGAGCTCATCGAGCCCCCGCTCATCATCCCGCCCATCATGGAGCCCATGCTGCCAGAATCCATCATGGAATACGATTCTATATTGTTCTGTGATATAACATAGGCAAAAGCACTTGCTGTGGCAAACACACCCAATGCAGCAATTGTTATCATTACAAAGTTTCTCATTTCTACCATCTACTCTAGTCATGCGAGATATATGAATTCAATATTTTACAAGTGTAAAGTATTCACTTTATCTATCCCGTTTCCGTTTATCTGCATCATGGCTAGAGATCCAGTATGCAAAATGGAAGTAGACGAAAAGAGCGCACCGTCATCAAAGCACGGTGGCCAGACCTACTACTTTTGCTGCCCGTCATGCAAAGGCGCATTTGAGAAGAATCTTGCCAAGTATGCTTGAATGTAGCAGCTCCCCACCAGCAACAGTAGTGAACTTACTAGCGAACCCTTCGCTTTACGGTTCCATTACTGGCCTAGCCAAAGGTAAACGTGTAAATTTGAAATCCAGGTTTTGCTATCAGGGTTAGCGTGTGTGAGGCCGCTTGCGGAGATGAAACAATGTTGTACAGCCTGTTCTCTGATACATGAACAATGCCATTTTGGGTATCTTGTCCGGCATCACTGGCTGAGACTGGATTTCCATCCAAGAGAACTTGCACATCAGTGTTTGGTCCAGTTGCTACGATGTGGACATCTTTTGCATAGTATGGAAGGATTATCTTTCCGTTATCTGATATCGATTTCATACTGTCAGACAAATTTTGCCAATCTCCCTCCAAGTAAAAATGATCTTGGGATAAATTAGAAGGCAGTGAATAGGCAACCACTTTATCTGGTTGGAATCCCTCTTGATTTCCAAGAAAACTTCTGCCAGATGCAAACTGATAACCGAAATACAATTCAGGTGTTTGTTGACCCGCAAACTGGTGTGGCTGCAAGTTTACAAGACTCATAGTTGCATTGACATTTAATCCAAGGTGCTGCGCTCGCTCAGCTAGCAACTGTTGAATGACTTGCTCTGTTTGATCATACTCTCCTTCTCCAAAGTGTGTGTGTCTTATGTGTCCCTGATAATCTGTTATGTATTCCGCTGGCCAATATCTGTTGCCAAATGCATCCCATGTTTGGTGATCATTATCCAAAACAACAGGATATGTCAATCCGTATTTTGCTACAGCCATCTTTACATTGTTGATGTCTTTCTCAAATTCAAACTCTGGAGAATGAACACTAACTATTAGCAATCCCTTGTCCGAATATTTCTCGTTCCATGCCTTAAGATAAGGAAACGTCCTGATACAGTTGATGCAGCTGTACGTCCAGAAGTCATATAGTACTACCTTGTCTTTCATCGCAGCCTTGAGATCTTCTGGAGTGGTGTTGATATATCCTGATATTCCTACAAGGTCTGGTGCAACTGGAAACTGGCTTTCATCAACTTGCGGAATGGTATTTGTATTAACGGCACTGCCAAATGATTGCTGATTATTTGTAGTACTTTGTGCTGGAGCTACTTTTGGGTTGTCCAATGTAGTAAAATAATAGCCTACTCCTCCTACCATGGCAACAACGACTATTCCAATTATTATTGCAGTTCTTACTTCGTTTCTCATAGAATCAACTCAGAAGAAGATTGTTCAAAAGTGGAAAGCTGGCTATTGCCGCAAGCTGGTTTGTGAAAACCAGTACTCCCAGTAACACTATGAGTGACCCCATTGTAAGGGAATAGTACTTGAGGTGTTTGCTTATGGACTTGACAAGTCTTGTAAATCTGGAAAAGAACACTCCCATCAAGACAAATGGAATTCCAAGGCCCGCTGAATAACTTAGGAGCAATACAAAAGCGTGGCTTGGAGTAGTAGCTGCCAAAGTAAGAATGCTTCCAAGAATTGGCCCTATGCACGGAGTCCAGCAGGTGGCAAACGCAAGACCGAAAACAAAAGAAAGAGGATAGCTTACCTTGGTTCTATTTGGAATAATCTTTTTTTCAAAATTTAATCTTGGAATCTTGGTTGATAATAGCATGAACGCGCCAAAACCGATTATGATTATTCCGCCTACGTGATTGAGATCGGAGGTTAGAGTGGAAGCAGCCTTGGAAAGTACACTGTTTAAAATCACACCAAATATTGAAAATACTACAGAAAATCCTAGAACAAAAAATACTGTATTCATCAAAACATTGAGCCTGTTAGAGGCAAGATTGACCGTACCGTTGTTTCTTTGCAGTTCTGTTATAGTAGTGCCTGATATGTATGCAATAAACGCAGGTATTACGGGGAGTATGCAAGGAGCTAGAAACGATCCAAGACCTGCTAATGCTGCTATGGCAACGGTAATCTCCTGCACGGCTTTAAATCTGCATCATTTTATTAAGGCTTTATTCCAAATCTGTTCCAAAACACGTACTATTTTGTAGTAACAGATAATGTTATTTTGTCACCATCCTTGAGGATATAATTTTTATAATCTGATACCGGCTGGCCATTGACCGTCATGGTTACTTGTTTGTATCCGTCCAGATTCATTCCCCATATGTCAAGAAACTCTCCAAAAGTGTAATATCGGTTTACATAGGATTCCACATGAATAGTGCCTGAAGTATCATGAGTGTGCAATGGGGCCATTCCTTGCATGCCGTATGAATCAAGCGAATGATCTTGCCACAGAGTTTGATCTATCCCTATCTGTGCAGGCACTGTAGCTTGCTTGCCATCTACTACAAATGTGAGTTGCGGATGAAAATGCATCATACCCATTGAATCCATTGGTGGGTTAGAATATGCATTTCCGGTCAAGGTTTTTGTCGGTTGTTGATATGTTATCAATACTGCGACTCCGATAACTATTGCTATTACCACACCTATTGCAACCAATTTTGGTTTCTTTGATCCTGCTTTGCTTGCGGGATCCTTGTCTTGCTTTATCTTCGATGACCTCTTTTCAAATGTCTCTTGTTATGGGAGATATAAAATATCAGCAGTTTACAATTGTAAAATCAAAATACATGCTGAATGCAATCTAAAGTTCATTGCCTTCTGTAGGTATAACATATTCACATTGTAGGTTGTCACATTTCCAAAAAACTGGAGAATCGTTACCCAAATTATTTTTCCTTATTGAATAATGGAGCTCCATACTGCCTTTCTTGCAATAACTACATTGTTCTCCTACACTAAGTCTTGCCATAACCATGATTGTAAAAATTGAGGATGTGCTTGGTTTCAGATTTAATTAACAGCAACAACCGCCGCCTTGGTCCTTGTCTTCTTGCTGTCTTGCCATCTGCACGTCTGCATATTTCTGCGCATGCTCGTCGGAGCAGAAATACTTGCCAAATCTCTTGAAAGGCGTTTCCTTCTTTACGTCCATTCCGCAGACGGGACAATGCTTTGTTGATCCGAACATGTTTTTAGCTAGAAACAGATGATATTTTAATATGACAGTTTACAAATGTAAAATTTTCGTGAGCATGTGTATGTAGCCCGATTCTTCTGCAGCTATTTCTTTGTGGTCGAACTAACTATAGACGAATCAGGCCTGAAACTCGTTTAACATAATCGTATAAAGAGATTTTTACAAATCTATCTCAATAATTAATTATTCTTTCTCTTTGGTGTCCATCTTTTCATGGCAAGCGAGCTCATGGTAACAGAGACTGAGCTTGCAGCCATCGCAACCCCTGCAAGGGCAGGATACAATAACCCAACTGCAGCTACAGGTATCAGAATAACGTTGTACATGAAGGCATAGGTAAGATTCTGCTTGATCTTTCCCACAGTCTTCTTTGCGATTTCGATTGCCGTGACAACATCGCGAATGTCATCCCTGACTAGTATCACCTTGCCGGCCTCTATTGCAATGTCCGTGCCAGATCCTACTGCAATCCCTACGTCAGCAGCAGTAAGGGCCGGCGCATCGTTTATTCCATCTCCAATCATGGCTACCTTCTTGCCTTCGCTCTGGATCTTTTTCACGACATCAACCTTCCCAGAAGGCAGAATATCTGCAAAGACTCTTTCTATGCCTACCATCTGGGCAACCTTTCTTGCAGTCTTTTGGTTGTCTCCCGTAAGCATGACCGGCTCTATTCCAATTGACTTTAAAATTGATACAGCCTCTCTTGCTCCCTGTTTTGGAGTGTCAAGCAGTCCTATTACTCCAAGTACAGCGCCTCCTACAGAAACTATCACGGCAGTCTTTCCTTCCTCCTGAAGCCTTGCGATAATCTGATCCGAAGAGGATATGTCTATCTTCTGATCATGCATGAATGCTGGGCTGCCTACCTTCAAATTCAAATCGTTGTAGGTGGATATCACTCCAAGTCCTGGAATAGCTTCAAAGTATGAAGGATCTTCCACCTTCATTCCACGGTCTTGTGCATGGGATACGATTGCCTTGGCAAGTGGATGTTCCGAACCCTTCTCGGCAATTGCAGCAAGAGCAAGTGTTGAGATTCCATTTTTGTTGGAACTGTTGGCATGAAGTATCGTTGCCAGTTCTTTTATCTCTATGACATCTGTCACCTGTGGTTTTCCTTGTGTTAGAGTTCCGGTCTTGTCAAATACTGCAACCGAGATCTTATTTAGCAGTTCCATAGCTTCTCCACCTCTGAATATCACACCATTTGATGCACCCTTGCTCATTCCAACCATGATTGCAGTAGGAGTAGCAAGGCCCAGCGCACAGGGGCATGCAACAACAAGAACAGCAACTGCCGGAATTATTGCAGCTGCTGTGACTCCATGTGCCACTGCAAAGTACCATACAATGAAAGTGGATAAAGCAACTATCATGACAGCATACGCAAAGTATCCTGCAACCTTGTCGACCAATTTCTGCATGGCTGGTTTTTTGCCCATTGCCTCTTCAACAAGCTTCACTACCTGTGAGAGAAACGAGTCAGAGCCTACCTTTGTTGCCTTTACTAGAATCATGCCTTCGCGGTTGATAGTTCCTCCTATGGCACCGTCTCCTGCCTTTTTTGTTACAGGGACAGACTCGCCAGTTACCATCGATTCGTCTACTGCTGATGTGCCAAGAACCACGGAGGAATCAACTGGAATCTTTTCGCCGGGCCTTACTACAAGAATATCACCCGGCTGGATGAGTTCAACAGATATCTCCGCCTCTTTGCCGTCTTCTTTTCTTATCATTGCAGTCTTGGGCTGTAACTCCAACATCTTTCTTATTATGGAACTGGTCTTTCCCTTGGTCTTCAATTCCATCCATTTTCCTAGAATTATGAACGTAATCACTACGGCAGCAGCATCGTAGTATATGCCGTGCCAGTTGGGAACTGGAAAAGTGTTGAATGCGCTGAAAACATATGCGGTGGTAGTGCCAAGTACGACAAGTGTGTCCATGTTTGCAGAGCGCATCCTTGCGATCCTAAACGCACCTGTGTAGAACCTGCTTCCGGTAACAAACTGAACTACAGATGCAAGCACAAACATGGCATACGCAGCAACACTTGTTCCTGCAATCGGCAAAAATCTGAAAACTTCGGGATAACTGAACAACATCACGGGAACCGTGAAAATAACTCCGACTATGAATAGACGCTTGAGCTTTCTTGATTCAATGTCCTGTGCTGATACTCCAAGATCCTCACTTAGTATTTCATATCCAAGTTCTGTTATTTTTTTTCTTATGTCGGCAAGCGACAGTAGTGCAGAGTTGTATTCGATATTAATTTGCGAGCTTCCATAATTGACAGATGCTGATTTGATGCCGTCGACTTGTAGTCTTTGCTCAAGTCTCTGCGCATCAGTAGAATCGGAAACCCCGCCAAGCTTCAAAGTCAATTTTTCATAAACCACCTTGTAGCCTATCTCTTTGATTGCTTTTTCGATATCATCAAGTCCAACTTTTGATTGATCAAATTCTAGCGTGGCCTTTTCAGTAGCGAGATTAACCTCCACCTTGCTTACTCCTCGTACCTCCGATACCGCATTCTGGATGGAATTGACACATCCTGCGCAGTGCATTCCTCCTATCTTCAGAACTGTACGCTTGGCTTGTTCCTCTTGCCTAGTTATCGCTGTCATACGAACCATATACCACTGACATTTACTTAACTATGTGACTTTACAATTGTAAAGCGTACAAGATATACATCCATGAGACGTAGTCTTTGTCATGCCGTTCAGATTAGACGATACAGATATTGCTGTGTTGGAATCCCTCCTCAAGGATGGCAGAAAATCTTTCAGGCAGATATCGCGTGAGATAGGCGTAACCACACCCACTGTCAAGCAGCGATATGAAAAGCTGGTTAACATGGGCCTGATCAAGGGTGTCATGCCTGTCATTGACCTTGGCATGATCGAGAACAAGGCAAGCGAAAAACTGGACCAGATAAGGCTCAAGACAATAAAGCATCACAACATCAAGATAAGCAAGGATGCTATGGTAAAGATGGTATGTGATTATTGTAAGGGACCTATGCACAACAAGCCACACATGCTCAAAATTGCAAACCTTGAAAGATTCTTCTGCTGCACATCATGCAGGTCATTATACAAGGAAAAATACAAAGGAAGAATCGATTCTCTTGCAAGCAGAAATAATTTCTAAGACTGGTAGTCAATGCATAAATAAGTTTCATGGATACATGGTACCATGTCTGACGATATATCTATAGACGAGCTTGAAAACATCAAGAAAACGATGCAGTCTTACATCACTGATTTTAACTAAATTGATAACAAAATTTCTAATCTTGTAAAAAATTCCGCTACCAAGACAGGTACCATACTCGAAGAATATCCAGAAGAGGACCAAAAATCTATACTAGATGGGCGCGACAAGGTCCTGTCCATAGGATTCATTGCCATATCTGCAATGTGCGCCGCCATGGGCGGAGCAATGTGGTTTGGCAACAAATTTGCCAAGAAAAAGAAAAATTAGCTTCTTACAATTGTAAAGGTCTGTATTGAAATATCTCCTAACGGCGATGAAGGATACGATTTAATATCATCAAACTAATTTTTGAACAGTTGGAAAAACAAACTGCTGTCCAGCGTTCTCACAGGGTGCTTATAATTATCGGGTCTCTAGCCATGCTAGTCTCATTTCTCGCGTACTGGAACAATCATTCACTCATGATCACACCCGCTGCCATGCCGGCGCTGCAAAGACTTGCGATAGTTGCATACGTAATCATGTTTCTCTCCTTTGGGTCAATCGGATGGGGTTTGTATCGGTTCTACAGAGCAAAGATAGGAGATGCTGACGATTCCACCGCCTCCATAATTTCAACCGTGATAAGCAGCAAGAGATCAAAGCAGATCTTTGTCATCAGCGCGGTAGGATATGGATTGTTTTTCGCAGTAGGCTCAGGCATAATACTGTACAAGCCAG
This sequence comes from Nitrososphaerota archaeon, assembly GCA_028867735.1. GTDB lineage: Archaea > Thermoproteota > Nitrososphaeria > Nitrososphaerales > Nitrosopumilaceae > Nitrosotalea. The sequence goes on along the minus strand of JAGWFW010000010.1, from coordinate 9,270 downwards.
AACTGAACCTCACCGATTACGGCCTTGCAGTGCCAATGGCGGAAATATCCCCCTGCTGCGGCCTTCCAGGGCAGATGCCTATGATTCTTGCAACCTTCACAGAGCACTGGGGTTTTCAATTGATACCGCTCAACTTGTTGTTGTGGGTTGTAGTGTCCTTCTTGGTAGGTCTGAACTTTACAATGATGGCAAAAGCATTTTCGATAGCGAAAAAAAGCAAGGGACTCGGAATCTTCGGGGCAGCTACAGGTTGTTTTGTCGGATGCCCTACATGTGCTGGAACAATATTCTTTTTGCTCACTAACATGGGAATTACAGCTACCACTACTGCAACAACAATATTTCTCACAACATACGGACTGCAGATTCAAAGCATCTTCATGGCAGTATCGATTCCTGCACTGCTGGCAACTCCGTATATCATGGCAAAGGCAATCAGAAAATCCTCTCAAGAATCATGTTCTGTAAAATAATAAGATTATCCGCTTTGCAAGAAATCAAGATATATTAGTTTGATAGTTTACAATTGTAAAATTTTTCTTATCAACAAAGGCATTTAACCTATAAATTGCGTGAAATAGTTAGCAAGTACGATTAGGTGAAAAAACATTTCAGAAGGACCACGCAAGATAACAATTGAGATTACCAAAGTCACGATTCTCCTTTTCGCTGTATTTCTTGTCATCGGATATTTTGCTGGCGGATTATTTCCTTTCAGTAATTTTCTGGACAAAAACGCCGCAGCACCAAATCAAGCCAACTTTGCCTCTTATACCAGTACGAATCAGGCTTCAAACCAAGTACTCAAGATTGGCCTCCCGCCTTTTGCCATACCGCTTGGTTCAGGCTCGGCGCAGCTTAACATCGTAGAGTTTGGTGACTATCAGTGTCCTTACTGTGAAAGGTTCTTCAAGGATACCGAGCCTCAAATAATGCAAGACTACGTAAACACAGGCAAGGCAAAGTTCTATTTTCTGGATTTCACAATCATAGGTCCTGACTCTCTCACCCTGGCTGACGGTGCATGGTGTGCAGCCGATCAAAACAAGTACTACGAATATCACGACTATGTCTATTCGCACCAGGGTGTGGAAAATTCAGGATGGGGAACGCCTGAAAAGGTAAAGGCCTTTGCCTCAAGCATATCCGGGCTAGACACACAACAGTTCAATGCATGCCTTGACAGCAAGAAATACGAATCAAGAGTTCAACAATTGACACAGTTCGGTCAGAGACTTGGGATCAGTGGAACACCGACAACCTTCATAGGCAACAACGAAAACGGATATCTCACTCTTACCGGGGCCCAGCCCTATGATGTCATCAAACAGGTCATAGACAAGCAGCTGGGTTGAAGATGGGTATTGCTGTCATGAAAAGCGTACTTCATAGCGTTTTTCGAAATCCGCTATATGTGGCGTTATCGATAATAATTTCAGCCTTTACATTTTTTGTTTTCATTCTTGTCAACAACTTTTCTACGTTTGTCACAGTGCTTAGCCTTGGCGCATCTCCAAGATTACTGCTTGAAGTAACAACAAACGCCGCCGCAAACATACTTGGCGCGTCAGGTGCCGCCATGTTTTCATCCATAATTGCAGTCTCCATACTTTCCGGCATTACAATCTCAATGATAATATACAAAATGCGTATCACAGGATCCATTGGCGGCAAGAAAAACCTTGTCAGTTTTGGCGGAATTTTCGGCGGTGCATTCTCTTCGGCATGTTCGGCGTGTTCCACGACGCTAGCAGCGATTCTAGGTTCGTCTGGTGCTCTTGCACTGCTCCCCCTGAAAGGACTGGAGTTTAGTCTGCCAAGCATCGGCATTCTTGTAGTATCGATGTATTTCATTTCCAAATCACTAGCAGAATCAAGCAGGTGCAGTATATGAAACTGGAAATACCTGCAAAGTACTTCGCAATAGGAGGCGTAGCAGTAGCAGCTATTGCAATAATTTCATTCGTCTTGATTAATTATCATGGATCTATCTCGGAACCAATGTCTTCTCAACATGCAGACAGCAAACTGCTTGAGATATACGATTCTATTCCGACGCAGACAGGCAAGAACATTTTCATGAATCAGAGCAGGGACCTGACCAAGGCAGTCGACCCCGAGCTTGTTGATCTGGACAGCCAGATAATTTCCTGCAGTTCTAATGTTGACGGCCTTCTAACTTCGTCTCCAAACATAGGAGGAAGCTGCACTGGGCCTGGTGTAAACCTTGTAAGCACAAGCGGAAAATATCTTAGCGGACAGTGCTGCGGGGCTCTTCAAAACACAACAGAATATCACAAGCATCTGGAAAAACTTCAACAGTATTCGGGCATACCTGACATTCCGCTAAATCCTTACAAGACTCCGGTAGACGCAGCAAAGAGATGGATAGATTATGACAGCAAGACTACGCTTGGCGCCTCTGAGCAGACAGTGTATGATAAAGCAATGAAAATTTCAGCAGAGGGACCGTGCTGTTGCCACTGCTGGCACTATTATGTCAACGAGGGAATTGCCAAAAAACTCATCCATGATTACAAATACAACGCAAAACAAGTAGCTGATTTTTGGAGTGTTGCAGATATCTGTGGTATATGAAGAAATACGCACAAGATTAATTGGAAGGAAAGTGCAAGATGACGCATTGTCTAAGACAGCACCACAGAAACGCAAACAAGTGAAGGGAAAAGACGACAAGCTGTGGCCAGAAGAAGAAAACGTGGCAAAACTCTACAAGACCGGAAAGCTAAAGTTCAAAAGATTCCAAAGCGCTGACAACCTCATTGAAGATCTCCATTCCTAGATCTCAAAGAGTTGGTTTTATTTGTGGAATATAGTGAGAGTAATCAATTCAAGCGAGACTACAGGCACCTAAGTGCAGATCTGCAAAAGAAGACAGGTGATGTAATTATTTTTGTATTCTTGTATGGTTCTGTCAAGTCGTTAACTTTCTTGAGGTTATGGAGATGGCAGCTACCACAGATGCAGCAGCCCCGAAGATTATGGCAGGACTTGGAAACTCTGGAACAGCAGATGTTGATGAACCGCTGACGTCAACTGCAAATGTTGCAGACTCTTGTGGAATCTGTTTGGAGTTCATGCCGGAAACATACACGGTTACTGAGTAACTGCCAGGCTCTTGGAACCTGTATTGTACACTGGCAGTGCCTTGCGGGCTTTGCAAGACCGGACTTTGAAATACTGGGGCATTGCTCCTTGTTACAGATATCATATAGCTTACGTTTGGTATTACAATTCCCGCATCATCTTTGTTTACAAAGCTGAGCTGGAAACTGGTCTGGCTTGACGTGGCGGGACTCTGAGGGTCGGTATAGAAACCGACCATTAGGTCTCCTTTGTCTGTGAGTTTTACCTGGTTTTGCTGTGCGTTGTTTGATGTTGATGAGGGTTGATCATTATAGTATAACTGTGCAAAAGATGGCAAGGTGATTCCCACAGATAATACTGCGATAATTACGGCTGCTACATATTTCATACCAATAACTAATCCAAGATGACTTAAAATGTTTGATGAAAGTGGAATTTCATCAAAAATTCTTTTAATATGCCGGATTAGTTTTGAAGTAGCTTGTAATTGCAAATTAGTGCTGGAAAACTGGATGAATGTTACGCCAAGTTTTTTAATCGATAGTAGAAAAGCATGGCAAGCCTTTGAAAACGCATATTATCATAGCGACGGTCTTGTTTTTCTTCCTTGGCTGTTCTTTGTCTCTTCCATCTCAAAGCTTTGCCCAAGTCATGGGAGGCCCTATGAGACCGATAAGCCACATTGTGCAATCTCCATCCTTACAGGATTACAAAATGTCCTCGTCAGGAAACAACATCTACTTTGTCTGGACAATGCAGAATCTTGGTCGAACGTCTCTCTTCTTTGAAAAAAGTGCAGACGGCGGCAAAACATTCGGTAATCAGATGTTGTTTGCCAACAGCACAAGAATAGACAAGCCAAGTATTGCCACATACAACAACAGTGTCTATGTGACATGGGAACAGCAGGAGAATAAATCAGTGATGATTATGATACGACGCAGTACTGATGGTGGAATGACCTTTCAAAATCCAATATCAATCAGCACTGGAAGCGCCACCCAGTTTACAATTGGAGCCGTCACTTCTTATGGGAACAATGTAGACCTTGTCTGGACAGGACTCTTTGGCCCAAACAGAACCCAATCTGTAATGGCGTCGCAGAGCGTAGACGAGGGAGATACCTTTGCAGATCCAGTCTTACTTAGCGATTCTTCGCTGCAATCCAATGAGCAAGCAGTTGCGCAATCAAACTCAAGTACGTATGTTGTCTGGAACTCGCGCCAAAACTGTGCTGACCCAATGGGAGACTGCAAGTCGATGCTCTTTTTACGACCAATAAATGATGGAAAACTTGGGGCCACAGTACGCCTCGAATCGCTTGACGGCGTGTTTCCTATAGCGATTGCAACAAATTCGGACACAGTACTTGTCGAAGGCCTCAAGCGAACATATGACGACACAGTATTTGAGAATAATACCATAATTATGATGCAGAGCCATGACAAAGGCAGGACGTTCTCTACCACATCATCAACATATGGTGTCTACATGGATGGAATATTTCCGGTTCTTACAGATTCTACATTGTATCAATTTTGGACCGTATACGAACTGGGACTCCAGCCCGAGCCAATCTATGTAGAGAGAAGCTTTGACAGCGGCAAGACATTTGATGCGCCAGAAGAGATAAGCGGTGCCACCACTCCACTTGGAGTCCAGCTTGATTCACAGGCAACACCATTGGTAATTCTGCATATGTTGTATGGTATGGAACAGACAGGGAGGGGGCATACCATGTCTTTCTTGATAAGATCACACCAGACTCTCTTGGTAAGATAAGGACGGTTGAGGACATCTATCAGGCGGGAAGATTCCATATGTCACAATACGGTTCAGGACTGTACCTCTCGTTTGGTGCAGGCCAGAACCTCTTCTTTGAATCTGCCAACGATACAAGCTATAACGAAAGAGGTCTTTTCTGCCCAATCAACCAAGATCCAAAACTAGGCTCTGTACTCTTGGACAGGCCGCAGGTAATGGTCGATGATATGCCAAGCTCCTCGATTCTAACAAGCTGGGACGTTGCGGCAAGTACGGAGATGCATGCAGCACACAATGAGAGCAGCAAGGTAATCTATCAAATTCAGGCAATAAAGGACGGCAATATTACATTCCAGTCGCAAGAAAACTATACCGTTACATGCGGATATTCACCGAATGATGTCATAGACTGGTCCCCGCAGGCTGCAGGCAACTATACTGTTGTTGCATCTCTTCTAAATCCAAACAACAAGACCGGGATGATATCCTCAAGCAACCAGACGGTACAGGTATCAGAAAATAACTATCTTGGAAACTTTTCAGCCACAACCCCGGTACAGTTCAAGATAGTAAATGATTCCTCCACCATAAAGCAGGGAGGCTGGGCCAAGTTCACAGTAAAAGCAGGGCCGAGCTCTCCAAACTATAGACTGCACAACATCAGATTGTGGATTGACGCCCCACAGGGAGTCGAGGCATGGTTTGACAAGTATTCTATCTTTTCATACGATTACAAGCTTGACAACCTGACAATGTACGTCTATGCCGATTCGGCGGCATCACCTGGAATCAATTCACTCAAGATAGAAGGCAAGGGAGTTGCAGCAAACCTTCTCAACGGAACAATATTTAATGTGGGAAACCCAATGCCGCCTGCTGGGGGAAACTTTCAGCTTCCAACTGTCATCACGTCTGAACGCGAGAATGGTCAGCAGATCGGTTCTCTAGATGTTACAATAAACTCGTCAGGCAGGCCATCGTCGTATGCAGTAATTGGTCCGCCAAATCTCCATCCTTTCAGGTTCTGCTCAAAGGAACCCATGATTAATGGTATCGGGGGAGGAGCAAACTGCATGGGGTTTGTGGGATATGAGGATTTTCCTGTTATGGTATACTCTGATGTAGCCAAGACTGTCAATCTTGGTGCAGCCAATCTACCAAATGGTACATGGGTCAAGTTCCTGCCTCAGCAGGTGGTTGCAACTCCAAATGGAACCCCATCAAAACTTGTGATGGCAGGTGCAGGAGAACCGTTTGAGATAAACGTGCTCAGTGTCAAGGTTGGACGCATCTATGCAAATACAACACAAGGCAGCTCGGTTACATACCTTCCACTTGATGGTGGCGAGAAGGTAGACGCACTTGATGGAAAAGGTCCAATCGAGTTTGGCTCTGTCGGTGTCAATATCAATCACACAACTCCATCGTCATTTGGGATGGTGTATGACTCCACAGCAGGATCACTTCCAGTCTCATTTACAGTACTTGGAGTGTCGCAGAACGGTACTACGACTCCTATGCCATCATGGCTCTCAGTTAACCTAGTACCATCGTCATTTACACTCAACTACTCACAGCCTTTCTACATGAAGGTGGAGACTAGTACGATGGCTCCTCCATCTGGGGTTCATGACACAGTTCTTGTAGGCGAACAGATAAGCGGGAAAAACTATACGGGACACATTGAGGTAAGCATCCCGCCTGCTGTATATTTTGGAGGCGGAATACGACTGGGTCCAGTTGGTGCAGGAAATGCGATACAGTCACACAAAGCATCCACTCTTGTGCAACCAGAACTAGATTCTGCAAAAAAACCGCTTCAGTGCAAGACAGGCTTTGTATCTATAGCTAATGCAGAGGATGGACGTCTGGCTTGTGTGAAACCCTCTACTGCCAGAATACTTGTAGAAAGAGGATGGGCCAAATAGTAGACAGAAATACGAAGACAACATCATTATACTGTTACGAGTCTGTGACCACAAATTGGTCTATGGCAAAGACTGAATTTTGTTGGTTGCACTACGTCACCATAGATCCACAACCTGATTATGATCTATCTTGCGTAAATCCATGCAGAGAAAGGTGACATGGTGCCAAGTACAGACGACAAGCTCTGGCGATTCCATTGTAGAATCACGTCAAAAGTATATAATTGACCAAGATGATATTGTTCCCATGAAAGCCCATGACACCAAAGAACCGCCATACCGAAAGATAAGGATTGATCCAAGATACGAAGAGAAGGCATGGAAGGTCTTGTTTGATGCTGGCGTTCCGTTTGATCATGCATCAGAAAACGAATATGTAATAACATCAGGACAATGTTATCTGCTCAACAGGAACAAGGTACCGTATGAGAAGCTAGACTGAGTTGACCTTTGCTCCAAAGGTTCTCTTACACATTAAGTTACCTGTAACATTCAACAATGGTAAGACCGTTCCTACCTCATATTTTATGGAACTAGAGAAAAAATTTGTAAAGGAATACGGAGGTTATACGCGTGTCATTCCACCATCAGGAGGAGAATGGAAGGACAAGAAAAGCGGGAAGGTTTATCTTGATCTGTCCATCACATACGAGGTCTTCATAGAGAAGACTCGTTTTGAAGACATGGTAAGGCCTCAGCTTGATGATTTGATTGAGGAACTAAGAGAGAAATTTGAGCAAAAGGCAATGGCTTGTTATTACTTTGATGTGACATCCACTCAATTTTAGAAGAACATTTTTTAAAAATAGATGCGGTCGCCGGGATTTGAACCCGGGTAACGGGCTTGGAAGGCCAGTGTACTAACCAAACTATACTACGACCGCTCACACTGCCAATCTTACACCTACATAATAATTCTTTTTTCACACTCGTATAACACGCGAGAAATAATTACATGAGCTTCAAGAGGACTCTTGTCAACCGATATTGTTTTGTCAAAACATTTCTTGATATCATCGGAAAACTGTCCCTTGGCAAAACCTCCAACCACAATACATGTGTCCTTGCTAGCTTCTTCTGCAAGCTGATGGTAAGAAGATGGGATTCCTTTGCTTGAGAGTCCGATTACCTGCCTGGGCTTGATTTTTCTGACAAGATCTTCAAAACTCATCTTCTTTATCTCAAGGAGGTTTTTTCCGTCTTCTTCTATCCTGCCTTTGGAATACAATTTCTCTACCAGTCCTGCAAATCTATGATATGACTTGGGCAGTCTAACCGACTTGTCCAAAAATATGACGTTATCATCAATGGTATGCACAAAGACCTGAAGATTGTTTGTAAAATAGATGGGTATGCTGGAGGCCTCTAGAAGGCAAAAGTGTATCAAATCAGGCCTACCTCTCTTTATCTCGTTTTTCATTCCCTTCATTGCAGCAAAATGCCACGAGACATCAAGCAGAATTTCGGATGGTTTTTTGTTAAACCTCTTGGCTGACGCAAGAACAGAGTTGTGCCTTTGAAGCTCTTTTGGCACCAGCTCCAGTGCAGATTCTGCAATTACAAGCGACAGCAAGACTGTATTTTAAGGGCTGGCATTAATTAATCCACATGAAAGCAAGCCTGCGGGATCTTGTAATAGAGAGAATGCAAATCTTGATTCAAAATGCAATATCAAACGCGCGGCGCGAACCTGAGCTGGCGCAAAGGCAGGCAAGCTTGGCAAAAAGACTGAGCACAAAGTATCGAGTCAGGATGCCTTATGAGCTTAGGATGAATTTTTGCAAAAAGTGCAAAAAATTTATCGTTCCGGGATTTACCTCAAGAATTCGGCTGGGCAGATCTGATGTAAAGTCAATACGCATAACATGCCAGTTTTGCAATCACACGTACAGAAAAATAATAAAAAAACAAGCTGCCTGACGGTAAACATGCCAAGTTTGCAGAACCATTTATAAGACCAAGTTTGAATTTTTGAATTTATGGCAAAGGCATATGATGTACCAGCGGATTTACTGATTAACAGATTATCGGAGATTCTAAAAGGTGAGGAAATAACTGCACCCAGCTGGATCCCGTTTGTCAAGACAGGTTCTCATGCAGTAAGACCTCCGCATCAAACTGACTGGTACTATACAAGATGTGCCTCGCTCCTGAGAAAAATTTACCTGCACGGCCCGATTGGTGTGCAAGACCTGCGAACAATGTATGGAGGTACAAAACCGGTTGGATATGGCGGAGCACACCACAGGGATGCTGGCGGTGCAATAATCAGAACTGCCATCCACAACTTGGAAAAACTGGGCTATCTTGACAAGGTGGAAGGAAAGGGAAGAACAATTTCTCATGACGGAATGAAAAAAATTGATCGTGTATCAACTGAGATACTAAACGAGCTTGCTACAAAAAATCCAAACCTAAAGAAATACTCCTAGTGGTTTTATGAGCAACCTAGATCCAAGTGACGAGAAAA
>JAGWFW010000109.1 GCA_028867735.1 Nitrososphaerota archaeon | reverse complement strand
CAAGTTAGCAAAGGATAACATGGACCAAAACACATCTTATTTCAAGAATCTTACTTCTCGATTGAACGCAAAAGTTCTATCTGAAATACCAGAAACCAGTCTTAATGGCCATACTGAAAAAAGGATTCCTAACAATTCCCACTTTACATTTCTTGGTGTAAATGGCGAGGATCTTATCATTAAACTTGATGAAAATCGAATTGCTGCTTCTACAGGTTCAGCATGTTCTGTACGAGTACAAAAAGCGTCACATGTACTTAGAGCAATGGGCTTTTCACATGAACAGATAACTGGTTCTCTACGTTTGACCGTAGGAGTTACCAATACCGAAGAAGAGATAGATGAAACTATAGCAGTATTAAAGAAAGTAGTACAAGAGCTACGTGCAGTTTCCCCCTATAAGGACAAATATAATTTCTAGATCTATTGAGATAAGACGTGGAATTGATATCCAATTTTCTCAGTTAGGGGAACTAGAGAATCCATTCCATCCCACACATACACTTCAGCAGAATACTTTCCTGAAGTGGTTGGAGTCCATTGAATTTGTTCATTTATTTCATTTGACGGATTTATTGTGTCGTTAACCCATTTCAAGTATACAACCTTGCCTTGATTGTCTTTTACTTGAACAATGTATGAAATTTTCTGGCCATTTTGATAATCGCCGTTTGAGATAATATCCTTGAAAGTTATCGTCTGACCTACCTTAGGACTTTGTAACATAGGCAATCCATTGATATCACCAATTTGTGCAGCTTGGCTAATCTTTGGAAGATATCCCTCTCGTGGAGCAGTTGATTGATACATTTGATCAGACGATTGAGATGCCGGAGTTGGCAATGAAGACGTTTGTGATGAAGAA
>JAGWFW010000108.1 GCA_028867735.1 Nitrososphaerota archaeon | reverse complement strand
CGCCAATCAAGGCAGCTATTTTAACAAAAGGATCTTCATGCTCTACATTCATGTCAAAATCTTTCCTCTTCTACCATATTTAATGGCTCTGTCAAATTTATGACGCATGTCATTAATTTTAACTTCGATACATCGACTTTCAGGATTGGTGGAATCAAGTTTGCTTTTGCAAAATTAGAACCATGTTCCTGTACCATCGCTTCACCTGTATCGCCTTGAGGAATGCAGAGCCTTTGCATCCCCTTGTAGAATATATTCATCGATGCAACTACATCTCTATCAATTGATCTCCTACAATTACCGCACCATAATTTACGCCTGTGTTCTCTATCCTCTTGGGTTCTCTCCCCGCATATTGGACAAAGTATGCTGGTGCATTTTGGGTCAACAAATTCAACTGGAATTTTCTCCCAGTGTGATTTGTAAACCACTTGTCTTTCTAATTCATAAAATGACCACGAGTTTAGCTTTCGTCTGTATGTGTTTCCCTGACCGTTGCCTTTTCTGTATAGTTTGCGAATTCCTTTTAGATCCTCGAATACTATCATTGATTTGTTTTCTATTGCTCTTTGTACAATGTCTTTAGATATTTTGTGTAAGAATTGCTGGATTCTTCTTGAACGTCTATTACCTAATTTTTTTTGGTAGTGCTTCTTTACTCTTCCATCTAATCTTTTGAAAGATGATAAAACATGAGAGGTGTTTTCTTTAATTGAAAGAAGTTTGTTAGTCTTATACATTATGGACTGGTTTGGGGTTGATATTGTTACATTTCTTAAATTTCTGTCTATTCCTATTACTGATTCGGATTTGATTTCTTCAATCTCTTTACTTATAGAAAATGATATTGAGTTTGGTGTAATTGTAAACGATCTTAC
>JAGWFW010000107.1 GCA_028867735.1 Nitrososphaerota archaeon | reverse complement strand
CTAGACCAAACAATCTTTATTCTAATAATTAACCGTTGCTTGACAGAAATAATTACTTGCAATATATTGCAATATGCTATATGAGATGTACGCATTAATGTCACGTTACAAAGATGCGCAATGAATATAATTTGGAAATCATCAAAACAGAAACAATATGATATACGCTAAAAAATCTGGCAGGGATGAAATCAAATTCAACCTTACAAAGAAATTGGCAGTACTTGGAGTTGTATCGGTACTGTTCATGTCCTTCTTTGCAGGTAATTTGATCACATCACCAGCAATGGCAGATAATGGAAACGGCAACTCAACTACAAACAATGGGAGCAATCCGCAAACTAACTTGCAACAATTAAAACAACAAATACAACAAGATCAAAGCGCCTACAAGCAGGCAATGCAACAAGAACAAAATTCAACCAAACAAGCAAGACAGACATTAAGACAGACAGTACAGCAAGATGCATTAACATACAACCAAGCAACAAAGCAAGCTGATGTCACGTATCAGCAAGCAGTGCAGAATGCAGATCTTGCGTACAAGCAGGCATCACAAGGTGTAACTCTTGCCTACAACCAGGCAGTGCAACAGGCACGTTCTACCTATGATACTGCAATAAGCGGCGCTCATGGAAGTGCAACCGTGGTGGGTCCTGCAATGGAAACAAGAGATCAGGCAATTGCCATGGCAGAAAATACAAAGACAAATTCCACTGTATCTGCACAAGTGACTCGCGACAAGGCAACATATGACGCATGGGCAACACACCAAACCACTGTATACAATGCACTTGCTACCCGTGACGGGTCAGATGGAACTGCACGTTCTACCTTTTACACTGCAATAGGCAATGCCACACTTGCAACACAAGCCCA
>JAGWFW010000106.1 GCA_028867735.1 Nitrososphaerota archaeon | reverse complement strand
GCAAAGGACTAAGGGTTTTCAGATATTGGTCAATGTCATAACTGAGAAAAAAGTGCGATGTTGCAGAGTCTCGACCATATTGAGATAATACCGTATAATTGCCAGAAGAGTAAAACGAGGCTGGCGGGATCATCCATGTGTAGATCTCATTTGTCCAAACCGGGAAGAGTTTGTAGGCCCGTTCTTGGTGGAAAGGATCGTAAACCTTGATTACAAGTGGCAATTTGCCGTTGGGGTTTGACAGGTGGCCTGACACTATGATAGTATCTGCAACTGTATAATTTTGGAGGTTGGTCGATATCGTGATTGGTGGATGTGCAGACTGTGGAGGAGATGGAATCATTGTACAATAGTTGCATGCTGATGCCTTTTCATTTATGAAAAAACTAGTTCCTATTACTAGGATTGCAATTGCAATGATTGGAAGGTGTAAAGTTTTCATTTTCTATGTGTTCTCCAAAGGTATGTGACAAAAAGAGTTACTCCCAATACCGACAATATAGTTCCATAAATTACATAAAACTCTACAAATTGCATGTTGGAAAAAATATTCGGCATCATACATGGATTGAGAGAACACTTTTCTGATATTGCTACATAATGATTGTAATCATCAGCATACGCTAATAGTCCAGCTGTCAGAGCAGGAATCCCAGATGTTAGTGACACCATGATTAAAACCCGACATGATAAAATAGATTTTGACTTGGATATAGAAAGAATCATACCAGATACAAAGATCGCAAGACCAAACATGCCATATAACATTGGATCTTCAAAGTCAGGATATGGACAATTGCTTCCAGGTTTGTTACACACTAATCCATTTCTCGTATCCTCAAAATATTTTTCTGACAATTCAAAGTTTGCAGTAAAATGCACC
>JAGWFW010000105.1:521-896 GCA_028867735.1 Nitrososphaerota archaeon | reverse complement strand
TTATGGCCTGAATGATTTTCTCTTGATGTTTTGATTCCAAGAGTATTGTTTGGCCATTTTTGAATTCTAGTTTTATTCCACGTTTGCCCCCAAGAGAATATGCTTTTTTTGAAATTGCGTATCTGAGGCCTAGTTGATTTTCTTCCTTTCCCCTTTGTTCATAAGGTTCACAATTTTTGAGATCTGCAAGTGAGATCTTTTTGAACGAAGACTGGAATGGGATGATCCTTATGTACAAGCCATCATCGCGCACTTGAATTCTAAGCTTGATCGTAAGAAGCAATACTGGCAAAATGAACCCAATTGCCAAGAAAATAGAGGAGCCAATTACCACTGTAGTTGTGGGGACTCTATCGCCTGTCAACTCAAAAAGCG
>JAGWFW010000105.1:0-511 GCA_028867735.1 Nitrososphaerota archaeon | reverse complement strand
TGGCAATGCAAAGTAAACACTACCAAAGGTAATACAAAGAACAACTAGCCATATCAAAGAATGTGAAAACGTTTGCGCCTCACGGTACAAAATGTTCTTTGGACTTTCCATTTCATAATAGTTTGACTAGCCTGATTTATATCCTAAACCAGAATCTCGCACTCAAATCAGAGATGCAGTATTTGAAATATTATCTACGCTGCATCTTTTGAAGTTTAGTTGTGATTGTGACTATTTTTGTTATAATTTCGTCGTTACTACCTTTTCCTTCCAAGAATTTACAGAGCCAAACGATTTCGTCATTTGTCAGTAAATTTTCCACAATTTTCTCTTTCCAGTGTAGTATATAGTGTTGTTGTAGATATCAGGTTTGAACCTAATATCTTGGCAAGAATCTAAGCCCGGTCTTTTTTGAGATTGCAATTATTGATATGATTGCAATTGCAAGTACCATTGCTGCTATTGGGCCAAATTCTGGACTCGCGAATGTACCGATTATCTCTATTTGCTG
>JAGWFW010000104.1 GCA_028867735.1 Nitrososphaerota archaeon | reverse complement strand
TAAAATTATAGAACTATTTTATGCACTAGAGTATCCAAGCGTCTTTTTGAGCTCCGCACACGGCATCGCAGACTGCATCTAGACCTTGCAGGTCATGTGTTCTATTCCAAACTCGTCTCTGCTGAAAAACTTCCTGATGCGGTCCACCGGAGACGAACTGTGGGATTGTTTGTAGATGGTAATACAGAATTGGGGTTCCTTACAAAATCTATCTCTTGAACACGGATTTTAGCTCCTCGACTTCCTTTCTTGTCGCAGCGATCTCCTGTCTTGTCTCTGCCAGCTTGGACAAAAGCAGATCATACTCGTTTCTTAGCTGTTCAAGCCATGACGGTCTTGGCGCGGCAGCTAGTGGGACCATTTGCGGCTGTCTTGCTTTCTGCTCAACTGTCTGTACCCCGGCTTTGGTACAACCTCCGCCTCCGATACGGCTTGGCTTGGTTTAAATAGCCAATCACCCCGTCGTCTGCAGAACATCAGATCTGATGTGTTTGTGTTCATTGTTTGCTTTATATTATTTGGGGTTATAAGTGTTATGTATTTAGTTTATAAGTCTTCTAGATAAAAACGGGTGGTCATTTGTATGGGTGGATTTGCCTTCTATAGATTAAACTTAATTTCAATATCTTCATTTTCCACACTCGGGACAGATTTCATTTCTTAATTTTAAGCTATTACAATGTTTACAATATGTTCTTGTTTTAGCCCAATTGATAAAGCTCATATCAATTCCTCAATATTATTATACCCGCGATTTGGAAAATGTTTCTCGTCTTTTACCATTAGTTTTAATGTTCTGTATTCTGAGGCTTTTAACTCTTCCTGATCTACTTTTTCAATGTATTCAATAAATGAATCGAGCCAATCTAGATATTCATTCCATGTTTTAAATGTTTT
>JAGWFW010000103.1 GCA_028867735.1 Nitrososphaerota archaeon | reverse complement strand
CGTAAATCCTGCAGAAATTGATTTCTGTCCAATCCCTTTTATCCATATTGGATCTTCTGTGAATTTTCCTATAACGTCTTCTGAAGCAAGTAGAATTGACGCAGCGCCACTACATGGCATTGAGCAGTCTAATAGTCTAACATTATCTGTAAGATTTTTTGATTGCATGACATCTTCAAAAGAATAAGATCGTTCAAAACAAGAATACGGATTATCTAGTCCATTACGGTGATTTTTGGCAGAAACATATGCAAGATCATCCATCGTAGTCCCATGTTTTCTCATGTGCGCGCCTGTAAAAAGAGATGACCAATATATTGGATGTTTATACTGTCCTCTTGATTTATCCCAATCAAGTACAAGACCCGGACTATTACTTCTTTCTGCACCTACAACTAATACAACATCAGCAAGACCAGATGATATGTATGCAAATGCGGACACTATGCAATTTGTTCCAGAATTACACAAACTCTCTACAGAGTGAGAAATTTTTGGTGAGATACCAGATAATTCTGAAACTATGTTTGCAAGATATTTTTCATTAGCATTGGTAGATGTTAAAACAGCGTCAATGTCTTTCTGAGTCAAGTTCTTGGCATTATCAAAAACTGGTTTAACAGATGAGATCATCAAAGAGTCCAATGGCAGATCATTCTTTGTGAATTTAGTCAGGCCAGATGACGCAATACCTACTTTTTTCATGTTATATCGCTTTCCAAGGTAGAAACAAGTAATTTGAAAGATTCTACAACATCACCAATTGGGTTGAATTGAAGTATGGGCAGATCTATCCCTGCTTTGATAAACTGGTCTAATTTTTTTCGTATATTATCAGGAGTTCCATACAATGCCAAAGAATTCACCATGGAATTTGAGACAAATTGGTAGTTTTCACT
>JAGWFW010000102.1 GCA_028867735.1 Nitrososphaerota archaeon | reverse complement strand
TCCATATCGCATCCCAAATCAAAAAATTGTAATGATCTAAACTTTCCACGACTGGACTGGTCTGGCTGTGACCATTCAAACGCATATCTGAGTCATGCTAATCTTAACAATGCAAACCTTCAGGGAACAAATCTTTCCCATGCAGATTTAATGAAAGCTGATTTTAACACTGCAAACCTACGTGGTGCCAATCTTAACTATGCTGAAATGACAAATATTGATCTTCCCTATGCAGATCTTAGCGGCACGAGCTTAATTGGTTCAGACGCACCATTTGTAGACTTTCACTTTGCAAACTTTACTGATGCAAACCTCACAAACGGAAACTTTCATGATAGTTCTTTTTCATGGGCGTATCTTAGAGGGGCAATCTTCAAGCATGCTAATCTTGATCACGCCGAGCTGTACCAAGTAGACCTTTCCGGTGCAGACTTGAGCAATGCAAACCTTTCAAATGCGAGGCTTGATGGATCAAATCTAACAAATGCAAATCTACATGATGCAAACCTACACAGTGCAGATCTTGGAGGTGCTATTTTGACTGGTGCAGATCTGAGCTGCCAGAATAATCCCATTTGCATACAAGGCGGAAAATAAATTGGTCAGCTTCATAATAACATTAGCGCTTTCGGCAATCATTGTCTTTTTGTATATCTGTCGCTGCCAATTGTTTTGCGCAAGAAAATGGAAGATAGAAAAATAAAGTTTCTCAACGCTGTTGCAGTTGGAATTCTGATCTTCCTAATGGACAATATCTATTCAGATGTATCTCCAAATTTGATTGACGGTTCATTGCGAGGATACGGCTCAATTTACTGTCAATGTTGGATGATTCAATAGAAAACAACTGTTAATGATTTTTTCAGGTATTTCTGGTACTTGTATGACAGCATTCAATGACAT
>JAGWFW010000101.1 GCA_028867735.1 Nitrososphaerota archaeon | reverse complement strand
ATGAATCAATAATGAAACAATATGAGAATGCTCTTCAAACATTAAACTCTGAATATAAATCCAGGATGGATGATATTCAGGCAGCTACGTCAGAACTTTCCTCGCTACGCACGCAGCGTGAATCCCTGTTGAAGGAACTCGGTACCATCAAATCAGAACTGGAATCAGCAAGATTGCTTTACAACAGTAATGAGATTCAGTTAATTCAAGACAAAATTGACAGCACTAAATCAGAGCTTTCAAACATGGAACGGGAAAAGAGCAGATCAGAGGCCGAGCTGGGTGATCTACGGTATCAGCTGAGCTCCGCAGGATCAGAGCTTGCAGAAATACTTTCCAAGATGGACAAGGCCAAGTCAGAGCTTGATTTGAAAAATAAGGATGTTAGTACAGCTAAAAGAGAGCTGGAATTCATTGAAAGAGAATTAGCTCAGGTACATGAACGTGACGAGATCAGAAAACTAGTGAAAGCTTCAAGTGCAATGATTGGAGAAATCAATGCAAAATACTTGGAGACAAGAAAAGAACTCGAGGTACTACAAAAGATACTTGCAGAGAAAAACAGAACGTCAGATGACAGCAGCAATGGAGGGGTGATGGAATTTACCAGCAAATCATAGATTGCATAATAAACACGGCAGGATTCTATACTGTGTCTCGGTAGTTCTTGTCTTTGCCGCAGTGTCCTCCATAATCATTCCAGCATATGCAATTCCGCCACTGGAACAGTTTGTGTTTCAGGGCGTGCTAAAAGACAATTCCGGCAACCTGATAACAGGAACTAGAAACATAGGCCTCAGACTTTATACCGTATCATCTGGACACACAGCTACAAACGACGCTACCTGTCTGCCTCCATTCTGCCTCTGGACCGAGAACCAGAGCAGCGTTCAGGTCACAAGCGG
>JAGWFW010000100.1 GCA_028867735.1 Nitrososphaerota archaeon | reverse complement strand
AAGGGCAGTTAATATTGCAATGAAAAAGATTTCAGGCAAGAAAGGCAATGTCTACAATATTGCAACCGGAAAATCTGTCTCCGTAAATGGGCTTGCCAGACTAATGCTATCTATATCTGGAAAACGACTTGGAATTGTGCATAAAAATCCAAAAAAAGGTGACATAAGACACAGCCAGGCATCAATCAGGCTTGCAAGAAAGGAACTTGGATATGCCCCAAAAACATTGCTCCGGGCAGGACTTGACAGTCTCATGAGTGAGACTGGTCCTGGGTCTAACATTTGATTGATATATGATATAGTCAGCAATAGGTGGCATGGAAACCAAGATCCACCCTAGCCTGCGAACAGTGGAATGGAAAGACAATTCTGTTGTAATGATAGACCAAACCAAGCTGCCAAATGAACTTGTTTATGTCACGTTTACTGATTATAAGCAGGTTGCAGACGCAATACGGGACCTTGTTGTCAGGGGAGCTCCTGCAATAGGAGTCTCTGGCGCCTTTGGGCTTGCCCTTGCTGCACTACAAAGCAAGGCCCAGACAAAAGATGACTTGATGCAAGACTTGGAGCAGGCAAGAAAAGTCTTGCACGAGACAAGGCCGACTGCCATCAATCTTGCATGGGGCCTTGAAAAGATAATGCATGTGGCAAAATCGGTAGCAAGTGTAAATGAGATAAAAGAATCTGTTGTCCGGGAGGCAAAGAAGATGGCAGAGGAAGATATTGAGATAAACATGAGGATGGGCAAGCACGGCTCGCAATTATTTACTGACAGTGATACAATAATGACCCATTGCAATGCAGGTGCTCTTGCAACTGTGGGATATGGAACAGCCCTTGGTGTCATCAGGGCCACCAGGGAGAGCGGAAAAAATGTCAAGGTCATTGCAACTGAGACAAGGCCCGTGATG